>JBEIHH010000003.1:0-122780 GCA_040381475.1 Crocinitomicaceae bacterium
CGCCGATGGATATTCCTGCTGACAATCCTTTGACGGTGGAAGGTGTGCAATTGGGAAGATTTCTTTTCTGGGAAAAAAATCTGAGTGCGGATAACACACAGAGCTGTGGTTCTTGTCATTTACCCGAACATGGATTTTCTGATCCCAATCAGTTCAGCACCGGCATTACAGGTGCTGTTGGCAACAGGCAATCAATGGCGCTGGTCAATCTTGGATGGGCATACAATTATTTTTGGGATGGACGTTCTTTGACCCTCGAAGATCAGGTGCAGGAGCCTGTTGAAAATCCAATTGAGATGAACAATACATGGGAGAATGCGCTTGATGCGCTACGAGCTGACCCGATTTATCCCCCTATGTTCAAGGCTGCATTCGGATCGGAAGAAATTACGCGTGAGCGCGCTGCCAAGGCGATGGCATCTTTTTTAAGAACTATGATCAGTGCCGGTTCAAAATTTGATCAGGAGCGCGCAGGTACATATACTTTCACAGCAATTGAAGAACTTGGCTTTACCAAATTCAATGGCGAAGGAGGAATCAACCAGAATACCGGCCAGCCATGGGGTGGAGGTGATTGTTTTCATTGCCACGGTTTGGCAGGCATGCAAATGGGTGACTACCTGATGCACAACAATGGCCTTGATGAAACGTTTGAGAATGACCCGGGAAGAGCCGCGATAACAGGTAATCCGCTTGACAGTGGAAAGTTCAAAACACCTACTTTACGCAACATTGTTATGACTGGCCCATATATGCATGATGGCAGGTTTGCTACTCTAGATGAGGTGCTTGATCATTACAATACCGGTGGCAAAATCAGCACGACTATTGATCCATTTATGGAAGCTGCCGGTGGAGGATTGTTTTTGACCGAAACAGACAAGCTTGCTATCATTGCTTTTCTCAACACCCTCACGGATACTGCTTTCATGAACAATCCTGCTTTTTCAGATCCGCACTGATGAATAACTCATTGCCGGCGGAACTTGAAAAATTGCTGAGAAAAGCAAAACAGTTCAACAAGGAAAATAAAAAATTTCTATTCTCTGCCTATAAAAGAAGAGATCTCGATCAATTATTTCATACCGCGCATGAAGAAGCTTTTCAAAAGATTGACTGTCTGCAATGTGCAAATTGTTGCAAAACAACTTCTCCAATTTTTCGGGATGTAGATATCGACCGCATCGCCAAACATCTGGGAATGCGACCTTCTTTGTTTACAGAAAAATATCTTCACATCGATGAGGATCATGACTGGGTGCTGAATTCTGCACCTTGTCCTTTTCTCGGCAACGACAATTACTGTTCAATTTATGATGTGCGACCGAAAGCCTGTAGGGAATATCCGCACACGGATCGCAAGAATATGTCGCAGGTTATGGATCTGACTTACCGAAACACAATGGTTTGTCCTGCGGTGGCTGGGATGGTAGATAAGATTAAAGGCACAATTGGGAATAAGTGACCCCTGATCATATTCCCTTCGGTTAAATTGCTTATGTGAATATTATTTGTCTCGAAATCCTTCAGTGTAGGTGAATTTTTTATACGGGTCGTATATATCCGTGCCATTGTTTAATGGGAATATAGTTTTTCATATTCATTCGCACCATGCGATTCGTTCAAGATTTGGGGTATCTGCTTTTTCCGGAATACTGCGCAGCGTGCGCCACTCCTTTAGTAAAAGGTGAAGAAGCTATCTGTTTTCACTGTCAGGTGCGGCTGCCGAAAACGGCGATGATAAGTGAGTACGACAATCAGGTGGAAAGACTTTTTTGGGGTCGTGCTGATGTGCGCGCGGCTGGCGCATTTTTGAAGATGCCCAAACAGGGGATGGTACACCAACTCATCCATTTGCTGAAGTATCATGATTACAAACAGGTAGGAGTGAGGCTGGGTAAACTTTTTGGCCATGAGCTGAAACAGTGTCGCCGTATGGGTGATTTTGATGTAATCATCCCTGTACCTCTGCACCCGAAAAAGCTCTTTGCACGAGGCTATAACCAATGCGATTGCATCGCAGAAGGAATTGAGTTTATCACTGAAAGGGATGTCATGTGCGACAATCTGGTGCGTTTGCATCACACCGATACTCAGACAAGAAAGTCACGGTTCGACAGATGGAAAAATGTAGAAACAATTTTTAATGTTCGAAACCCGGAACTACTTGAGGGAAAAAAGGTACTGTTGGTAGATGATGTGATTACCACAGGATCTACCATTGAGGCCTGCGCCAATGTGCTGACAGCAATTCCGGGCGTGAGACTTGATGTTGTGTCAATCGCTGTTCCTGTCTGATCGCTGCATCACTTTATCCTTATTTTTGGCCTGAAATGAGGTCTCTCTTGATTGTCTTTTTAATCCTTTTGTGCGAAACAATTGCTGCACAGGATACCTTACTACTGATGAATGGTCAGTTGTTGCCATGCCGTATCATGAGCGATAGTGGAACTGTATTTGTTTTCGAAATGACGAAAAAGAACGGAAAAATCAAAACCAGGGAACTCCATAAGAATGATGTGTTCAGTGTCACGAAAATTGGTCAGCCTGAATTTATTCTCTATGAACAAAATGAAATCATGGGCGATATTTATACCATTGATGAAATGAATTATTTACTCGCAGGCCAAAGAGATGCGAGAAATAATTTTAAGGCCTGGCCGACTTTTATTGTGGGCTTTGTCATGTGCGGCACTATTGCATTTATCGGTCAGGATGGTTTCATAACAACACTTGTACCTCCGATGGCTTACATGGTCGTTCAGCTTGTTCCGAAAATAAAGATCAGGGAAAAATACATGAGCAATCCGGAATACAAGTACAATGATATTTATGCTGATGGTTTTGAGCCACCGGCACGTTCCCGCAAAATGCTACGTGCGATGGGTGGCGGTTTCACTGGATCGGCAACAGGTTTGCTCACCTGGCTCCTGTTTTTCAATAAGTGATAATGCTGCACTTTCTTATAAAATCGCGCATCTGGGGTGCACTTGCTGCTGCCGCACTCTGCTCGGATATCTGGCTTGCGAATAATTCGGGTCTTCCGTTGATTTCCGTCATTCATGTTTTTTTTCTTACGCTGTCTGGTTACCTGTTTGTTGACCCCTCCCGGTTTTCGTTGCGAAAACCTCTGATATACATCGCACTCACTGGAGCTGTATTTGGCGTATTGACAGATCCTTTGTTCAATTTATGGCCACTTGTTCTGGCGACTGGGTTGTTGCTTTTGTATAAAACAAGTTGGCTGAATGAAACTAGATTGAATTTGAGTTTTGAATTCAGAAACAGGGTTGGACTGAAGAACGTGGTTATTGCTATATGCTGGATTCTCATTTCTTCTGCATCATATCTCCATAAGCCGCAAGAACAACCTTCTTCTGTTTGGTGGTGGCTTTTTGCCAATTTTCTGTTCGTTTTTGTACTGTCAGTAGCAGAGGATGTGCAGGATATTCAACGCGACGGCACTGCAACAATCGCGTCTACTTTGGGAAAAAACAAAACATGGGTCTTGTGTTCTTTCATGTTGCTGTTTTCGGCAGTGATTGTTATAAGTCAGGAAGCAGATTCTCTGAGTCAGTTAGTGCACGTTTCTTTGTGCGCTGTAACAGTGTTTCTTCTTATTTATCTGCGCAAACCTCGTAACCGTGAGTTGGCCTCGTTTTTTATTGATGGGCTGATCGTTCTCAAAGGTTTTCTGCCTTTGATTTATCACGCCTGGTTATAAACGAGGTCGATTGCGGAGCATATACTTTCAATGGCGTATTGAATATCAGCTGTTGTGTGTGCCGCAGATACAAATCCTACTTCATATCCGCTTGGACCGAGATAGACTCCGCGCTCCAGCAATGCACGGTGGAATGGCGCGAATTTTTTCATTCCTGTATCGCTGATTTCGTCCATGCGGTGAATTTCTTTTTTCTCGCTGAATGAAACCCAGAAAATACTTCCGACGCTGAACATGTTGAATGCATAACCACAACTTCTCGCGTGCTGCATCACATTGTTCACGAGTAGATCAGTTTTTTCCTTGAGTTCTTCATAAAATCCCGGACGCAGACATTCTGTTAGTTGTGCGATGCCGGCAGCCATGGCAACAGGGTTTCCGCTCAACGTACCTGCCTGATAAACGGGCCCCTCGGGAGCTACATGACTCATCACTTCAGCGGTGGAAGCATAAGCTCCGACAGGCATACCACCACCTATAATTTTCCCGAATGCGAGAACATCAGGCTGTATGTCATAATAGGCCGAAGCGCCTTCGAAACCAACACGAAACCCGCTGATGACTTCATCAAAAAGCAACAGGATGTTTTCGCGTGTGCATACTTCGCGCAGATAGCGAAGAAAGGAACCTTCCTGCAAAAGCAAACCATTGTTTGCGGGAATTGGCTCAATAGCAACAACAGCAATTTGTCCGCGGTATTTTTCGACTGCTGCGTCGAGTGCTGCAATATCATTCAGCGGCAATACAAGCGTTTCTTTTACATAAGATTCAGGAATACCTGCTGAACTTGAAGTGCCCAGCGTGGCCAAACCGCTACCTGCTTTAACAAGCAAGCTATCTACGTGCCCATGGTAGCAGCCTTCAAATTTGATGATCTTATCACGACCTGTATACCCTCTGGCAAGACGAATGGCGCTCATGGCCGCCTCTGTACCACTACTTACGAAACGTATCTTCTCTGCATAACGATGGTGCGTGAGGATGAGTTCAGCCAACTCGTTTTCAAGCTTGGTTGGTGCACCAAAACTGGAGCCTTTGGCTGCCGTGTCTTGTATGGCTTTCACCACCTTGGGATGAGCATGACCTAGAATCAGTGGCCCCCACGAACAGCAGAAATCCAGAAACTTGTTGCCATCTTCATCCCACACATAAGCGCCTTCACCTCGTTCGAAAAAAATTGGTGTGCCACCAACCGATTTGAATGCACGTACCGGTGAATTGACGCCACCTGGAAAGAGTGTTTTGGCTTTATCAAAAAGTGCGGCTGATTTGCTGGTATTCATTAGGTCTGAGAAAATATTTTTTTCGTGGCAGGAATGATGTTGTTTTGCGGGGCGCAAGATACTCGCAGGATATATCAGTCATTGTCATGAATTTTCAAAATACACAAGCATTCGCAGGACAAATGGACGCTGCCGATCCAATTGCTCCCTATCGCAATAAGTTTCTGTTTCCAAAACACAATGGAGAGCCAATGGTTTATTTTACCGGCAATTCTCTTGGTCTTCAGCCTAAAGGCGTGAAAGAAGCGCTTCTTCTGGAATGCGAGGACTGGGAAAAGTTCGGGGTTGAAGGACACTTCCTGGCCAAAAATCCATGGTACAGCTACCATGAATTATTTACTGCCGGTGCGGCGATGCTGGTAGGAGCGAAAGAAAATGAAGTGGTCATGATGAATCAGCTCACTGTGAATCTGAATCTTCTGCTCATTTCGTTTTATCGTCCTGAAGGTAAAAGAAGAAAAATCCTTTTTGAAACCAAACCCTTTCCATCTGACCAATATGCTTTTGCCTCACAAGCTGCACTGCATGGATTAAATCCTGAGGATGTGCTGGTTGAAATGCAACCGCGTGAAGGAGAACTTACGCTCCGCAATGAAGATGTCTTGGCCAAAATTGATGAAGTAGGCGATGAGCTTGCTTTGGTATGCTTCGGAGCGGTGAATTATTTCACAGGACAATACTTCGATCTTGAGAAAATCACAGGTGCTGCTCATAAAGTAGGAGCGAAGTGTGGATTCGATCTGGCCCATTGTGCAGGCAATCTGCCACTGAAGTTACATGACTGGAATGTGGATTTCGCATGCTGGTGTACATACAAATACCTCAACAGTGGACCGGGCAGCGTTGGTGGTGTATATGTGCATGAAAAACATACAAGTGATCGTTCTTTGCTTCGGCTTGCAGGTTGGTGGGGTCATAATAAAAACACGAGATTTCAGATGGGCCCGGATTTTGATCCTATTCCAAGCGCAGAATCCTGGTCGATGAGCAACGCGCCTGTTTTCAATATGGTGGCTCACAAAGTTTCATTGGAAATTTTTAGTGAGATAGGGATGGATGCTTTGCGTAGAAAAGCGATAACACTTACAGCATATCTGGAATTCATTCTGTCGGAAGTGGAGAAGACTACAGGTCAGAGTTTGGAGATTATTACGCCGGTTGATCCTGAACAACGTGGCTGTCAGTTATCTGTTATTGTGGAAGGGCAAAATAAATCGCTGGTTCACAATCTCGCAGAAAACGGAGTGGTGGTGGATTGGCGCGAGCCGAATGTCATTCGCATGGCACCGGTGCCTCTCTATAATTCGTTCACCGATGTTTATCGCTTTGGTGTAATATTCAAACGGCTTTTGTCTTAGTTCGTGCGTGAAATTCTGAAACCTACATCATAGATTCCTTTGAGTTCTTCAACACGCATTCCTTGCTGAATACTGACTTTGTATCTGCCAGAAAGCGGAAACTGTTTGGCGTGCTGATAGAGAAACCTGTTGTCATAAATACTTCCACTGCCGCTGCCAATCCATTTACCTGTTGGATCAGCTAGATAGCACTCAACAGTGTCGATGGATTTTTTGCCATTCGGAAACTCGAGTTCTACAAAAACATAAATATTGCTGAAAGCATAATTCTCCCCGTTTCTGATGTTGATGTAGAAATTATGCAAGGTGGTGGTATCCTTCATTTCAAACTCAAAACGTGCTGGCGACGATACTTTCCACGATGCGTTTTCAATGGCCTGATTTTCCTCGAAGATCACAGTAGAATCACATGAGGCCAGCAGCATCATCAAAGGCAGCATGCATATCACAAACCAACGGTTCATGGTTGAGGTGGAGTTGGGTTTTCGTTTGACCCTGCATTTCGGCCTCCTTCACGATTGTCCCCTTTGGGAGGACGGGGACCACGATCGTTTTTGGGCGGTCTGCTCTGTTGCTTGTTATCTTGAGGATTCGGGTTAGGCCGGCTGCCTTGCTGCCTTGGAGGGTTGTTCGGCCTCGGCTTTTGTTCACGCTTTTCGTTTGGATTGCGCTGATTTTCTCTTGCTCCGGGATTTGGATTCTTCTGAGCCGGAGCGCTTCCTTTTTGAATTTCCCTTGGTGGTCGTGAAGGTTGATTTCTGTCACCACGAGGTTTTTCTCCTCCCGGCCGATTGCCCTGTGGTCTGCGGTCGTTGCGGCCGCGATCACGGCCACCTCTTCCGCGCTGCTTATCAAATCTGGTAAGACTGTCCTGCCCTACTACCTCAGCAAAATCAGTTTCAGATTCGGCCACAACTGCAGGCATATAGGTTTCAATTTCTTCAACTGCAATTCCTTTTTTATTGCGCTCCATGATGTCTTTAACCGCTTCAGGGCTCAAAGGAAAAGGCGACTCAGCCGGTTGGCCGTCGTATGTAAAGTACATCACCCTCGCGAAAATATCTGTCTTGAAATGACTTGCAGTGCCTTTTGGAAGTTGAAGACGCGTATTGACCGTTGGAAATTCTTTGGTCGCTTCAACGTATTGATCTAATTCATAATTGAGGCAACACTTCAGTTTACCGCACTGTCCGGCCAGTTTTGCAGGATTGAGAGAGAGTTGCTGGTAACGTGCTGCGCTGGTTGAAACTGCTCTGAAATCCGTGAGCCAGGTTGAACAGCACAACTCTCTTCCGCATGATCCAATGCCTCCCAGTCGTGCTGCTTCAAATCTATATCCGATCTGTCGCATGTCAACGCGAACTCTGAACTCTTCCGCATATTTTTTAATCAGCTCCCGAAAATCTACCCTATCGTCTGCTGTGTAATAAAATGTCGCTTTGCTTTTGTCGCCCTGATACTCAACGTCGCTCAACTTCATATCCAGACGCAGTTCCCTTGCCAGGGTGCGTGCACGCATCATGGTGTTTTGCTCAAGTTTCCTGCATTCCTGCCATTTGGCTATATCCTGTTCCGTGGACTTGCGTAGTATCTTTTTGATCTCGTAGTTGTCTTTGATCTCTTTGCGCTTCATTTGCATTCTCACCAGCTCTCCGGTGAGCGAAACAACACCTACATCGTGTCCGGGAGACACTTCAACAGTCACCACATCTCCGTTGTACAGCTCGAGATTACCGGAATTGCGGTAAAAAGCTTTGCGGCTGTTTTTAAATCGGACTTCCACGATGTCAAATGGCTTCTGACCGTCGGGTAACTCCATGCCTGCGAGCCAGTCGAAGACATCGAGTTTATTGCATCCGTATGCACCACAAGCGCCGTTATTCTTACAGCCGTTCGGCAGGCCGTTATTTCCAGTTGAACAATTTGAACATCCCATTGTAATATCTCCACTTATCCGCAACGCAAAACATTTGCATTTTGGTTCTTCTCCGCGATGATTTCAGATCACGCATTTTTACCGGAGTAATTCCGGTAGGCCAAAATTAGTCAATATTGGAAATTAAAAGAAGGCCGCCCTCATGGGCGGCCTTCTCAGATTTTTAGTCTGTTATTTCTTTGGAGCAGTTCCGCCACCAATGTTAGGTGCGACTGCAACTTCCTTGGAGTAATCGGGAATACCGAGTTTGGTGCAAACCAAAGGAGTAACATCTTCTCCACCCAGATACAGTAAGGTGCCGGTACCTGAATCGAAGACGTATGTGAATCCGTTTGCTTTGGCTACCTCTTCAATTGCATCCTTAGCAATCTTCAGGATTGGGTCCACTTTCTTCATTTCCTCATTGGACACGTCTGCACTGGCCTGTTCCTGAAAGTCATAAATACCCTGACGTTTGGCTTCAATGTCTTTCACCTTTGCATCGAGGATAGCTTTAGGAGCTGTCTGCTCTACTTTCTGAAAATCCTGCACCATTTTCTCGTATTCAGATTGCATTGCAACCAGCGCATCTTCATATTGCTGCTTGTATGCGTTGAGTTCTTCGTACGCTTTTTTGTATTCCGGCATATGCTCTACCAGCGCTTGACCATTGATATGACCAAGTTTCTGTCCGAAGCTTGTCAATGCGATTGCACTGATGGCGAGCATTAAAATTCCTTTTTTCATTGTCTTGTATTTTCGATTTTCTATTGTGATATAACTTTCATGCCAAAGTGATCAGACTACTTGTCTTTTGGATTGATTCTTTCTGATCCTTTCTGTGGAGTTGTTTTACCTTTATCCTTCTGAGGAGTTTGTCCACCGCCGCCGCTATCAGGCTTTTCTTGGTCATCTTCTCCCTCACCACTTTCCTCTTCCTCGTCTAATGTTTCACCCGGTCTCAATCCCATTTTTTTCAGGACCTTGTCGCTGATGTCATGCTTTGGGTTCGTATAAAGCATATTGCTGTGATTGGCTTTATCAAAGACGACCATCAGCGCGCTTGCACTGGCTACCTCTTGAATTGCTTCGTAAATCTGGTCCTGAATGGGTTTGATCAGTTCTTCCCGTTTCTGAAAAAGTTCTCCCTGGACACCAAATTTGTTTTTTTGCATGTCCTTGGCTTCTTGCTTCTTCTGTTCGATTTCCTGTTCCCGCTTTTTCCTCATTTCATCTGTGAGAAGGATCTTTTCTGCTTGCAATGCAGTTTCCAGTTTGGCAATGGTTTCGTACTTATTCTCAATGTCTTTTTGCCACTGTGTACTCAACTTGTTGATTTCAGCCTGTGATTGCTGATACTCAGGTATATGACTAAGAATATACTTGGTATCTACATAGCCGAATTTTTGTGCATTCAACCATGAAAATGCAGAAGCGAAAAACAGTGTAAGCAGTAATTTTCTCATGCGTATATTGCTTTTTTCACCGATAAAAGGGAGCGCGAATTTAAATGATTTTTGTTATTTCTCATCCCTTCGGGATGCGTCCAACGGGTCACTTGTATATGTATTGCCTGCATTTTACAATTCTCCCATATTCATGCCAATAGAAAAGTGGAATTGCCCGGGCGACATTCTCGGAAATGAAGGCAGTGTATCCAATCTCCAGCCGTAGTCAAATCCAAGCAATCCAAACATGGGCAGGAATACCCGGAGACCAACACCCGCCGAACGATAAACATTGTAAGGACTGAAATTTCTGATATTACTCCAGGTATTTCCCGCCTCGACAAAGCTGAGTGCAAAAATGGTCGCGCTTGGATTAGTGGAAAGCGGATATCTAAGTTCTACGCTGTATTTTGAGATAGCAGGCGCACCAGTCTGAGAATTTGGTTGTGTCAATGTGAGATCATCATAACCTCTTAAGTTTACGATTTCCCGGCCGTCAAGAATGAATCCGCTCAGGAATACTCCTCCTAGATAAAATCTTTCAAAGGGCGATAACCCAAGGTCCTCGTTGTATGCTCCCAAGAAGCCAAGTCCGATATTGGTATGCAGAACGAATTTTCTTTCTTTATGCTTATTCAATGCAGTATACCAATGAGCCGTGAATTTGAATTTGTAGTATTCAACAAGCCGGAATCTTTCCTGATCTGTCATCGCAGCATAGTCGAAAGTTCTGCCACCCAAAGTTTCCTGCAGGAATTTGTAAGGTGGTGTGAATTTGGTGGTGAGCGTGATCTGTGAACCGTATGTCGGATAAATTGGCTCCGATGTCGAGCTCCTTGTCAAAGTGCCATTGAATGCGATGTTGTTGGATTCTCCGTTGGTGAAATCACCGAAGAACGCACGGTAATTGTTCAGCTGGAAGTTTTGATATGAAATACCTGCAAACAATTGGAAGTAGTCATCAGGTCGCTTAAGACGTGTACCAATAAATACCGAACCACCGAGAACCTTCAATTCCTGCAGATTCGGATTGGCATCGCCTACGTTAAAATTGTCTCTCAGGAACGCGCTGTTGTCCAGATCGCGCTGGCGTAATTTTTTATTTTGTCCATTTGTTTGCCTTGAGTGTGAGGCAGAAACAGATAGTGAGGTTGGCTTCTTACCACCAAGCCACGGCTCAGTAAAGGAAAGCTGGAAGGCACGGAAAAACGCACCGTTTGATGATGCACTGATTGCAAATCTTTGCCCGTCACCGGTTGGAAGCGGGCTCCAGGCCTCTCTTTTACCAAAGTTGCGCATTGAAAAGTTCGAAAAACTTAACTGAAGTGAACCAACTACGCGGCCACCGCCCCAGCCACCTGAGAGTTGAATCTGATCATTTGGTTTTTCTTCCAAAACATATTCAAGATCTACCAATCCTTCATCTGGCCTCGGATTCGTGCGCACATCAAACGCTTCGGGATTGAAATAACCCAAAGAGGATAATTCTCTTTGTGTTCTGATGATGTCGGATCTGTTGAATAATTCTCCCGGTCTGGTGCGGATTTCCCTGAATATTACGTGATCGTTTGTTTTGGAATTTCCACTGATCGAAACTACTCCGATTCTGAATTGCTTTCCCTCATTCACGCGTACTTCGATGTCGATACTGTCTGGTTCTACAAGTGTTTCGACTGGAAATGCATAAAATGTCAAATAGCCATCATCGGTATAAAGTGAAGAAATATCTACACCTTGTGGATTGAAATTGAGTTTGGTTTCAAGCAGCTCTACATTGTAAATGTCACCTCTGCGAATGTTCAAAACGCTGTCAAGACGAGAAGAACTGTATTTCGTATTTCCTACAAAATCAATTTTTCTGAAGTAAAAACGTTTGTCTTCTTCAATGCGCATGTAAATGCCAATGCGTTGCGGATTGATCACATAGACAGAGTCGTAAGCAATTTTGGCATTGCGAAAACCTTCCTTGTTGTAACGGGCAATTATCTTCTGCTTATCCTCTTCATATTTTTCTTCTATGTATTTGGAAGATTTGAAGACCCTTTTCCAGTCACGTTCTTTGGTTTCTTTCATGGAACGTTTGATCATTCTTTCTGACATGACCGGCTCCATTTTTTTCTTCTTGAAGAATAAAAATTCTTTTTGTGTCTGAGCAATACCTGCGCCTTCAATAACAATTTCTTCGATTTTAACACGATCGCCGCGGTTGATATCAAAATCAAGAATGACGCCATTTTGCATGGTGGCGTCCGGTCTCTCGATCACTTTGACCTGTGCGTTGAACAGACCTTTTTCCGTATAATATTCCTTGATTACTTTGATCGCATTGTTCTTCATGTTCTCGCTGCTAATCGTCATCGGTCGCAGGTCGAGTTTTTCACGGATGTTGTCTGCTTCTGATTTTTTGATTCCGGAGAGCTGAAATTTGGTCATTCTCGCAGATTCTTTCAGTGATATGACCAGGTAAACGTCATTGCCTCGAAACTCTGCCACATAAACACCGATATCTGTGAAAAGGCGTTGCTTCCATAGTTTTCTTACAGCATCGGTGATCTTATCGCCCGGTATCATGATTTCATCACCTTCCTGCAATCCGCTGAAAAGTTTAATGGCCTGAACGTCGGTATAAACTGCTCCTAGAACTGTGATACCGGCTATGCGGTATTCAAGTGGTGCGCTGTAGTCAATCTGATTGCCAAGAGTTGTCTGCGCTCTGATTCCTTCGCTGAACTGCAGCAAAGTGAGCGCAATGAGTGCTACGCTGGCGTACAATCTGTTTTTTTTCATTATGGCTGTTGTTCTGCTGTTTTCACAGTTTCGGAGATTGAATCACCGGAGTTAATCTGTTCTGAAGTTTTTCCAAACCTGCGCTCCCTACTTTGATAGTCGAGAATGGCAGCATAAAAATCCTCTTCTCTGAAATCAGGCCATAAGGTCTCTGTAAAATACAGCTCTGCATAGGCGATTTGCCACAATAAAAAGTTACTAATTCTTTTTTCCCCGCTTGTCCTGACGATAAGTTCAGGGTCAGGAAAAGATGCGGTGGATAGGTATTTGGAGAATGTTTCTTCGTTGATTTCATTTGCGCGCAGTCCTTCACGTACCAGATTCTTTACTGCCGTTACAATTTCCCACCTCGCACTGTAGTTCAGGGCCAAAATCAAATTGACTTTGTTGTGTTTGGAGGTTCTTTCTATCCCCTTTTTTAATTCTTCCCGACATGATTCTGGCAAATTCTCAATATCACCAATCGCATGCAACCGAACTTCATTTCGGTCAAGTTCGTCCATTTCACTCACAATGGTGTGAACCAATAGATTCATCAGTGCTTCTACTTCTTCTTTGGGACGATTCCAGTTCTCGGTTGAAAACGCATAGAGGGTAAGATATTTCACACCCGCCCTTCTTGCCGCTTTCAGTGAAGCGCGAACCGCTTCGACACCGTTGAAGTGTCCGAAAATTCGCTCGCGGCCTTGGCTTTGAGCCCAGCGCCCATTGCCATCCATGATGATTGCAACATGGCTAGGTACGCGATGCTGTTCTATTTTATCCGCTAAACTCATTGCTGATTCAGGCCGTCAAAAGTAGCGTATTTCTGCGACCATTTGTCAATAGTTCCGTGTTCAATCGCACGGGCAATCAGACGGATTGAAAGTTTGATTTTCAGATGAATAGACTGCTATTCATGCTCCCAGCAGCTGGATGCCTTTTTATCAATGCGGATGTTCAGGGATGCCATTACAAAAAAGTAATAATCTTTTCTTCCCGGATCCCCGCGCTGCAGTCCGCCGTTGTGATTACCGCCGGTATCAGGAATTTCCCTTTCAATACTCCTGTCAGACAGATAGGCGGCCAGCGGACCATTGAGATCCCCGAGAAGTCCGGGGTCTACATACTTGCCTGAGATATCGTCGAAATGATCTGTCCAGGTTTTTCTCACTCCCCATTCCATGCTGAAGCCGAATAATGCAAATAGATTGGTTTTGAATCCAGCTCCGAATGGAATTGACATCAGACTTGTTTTATAAGGCGCTTCTCCGAATTCTGTTCCCTGCCCTTCAGTGCCTAGTGGCTGAAGCTCGTACCAGGTACCTTTATACTGCGCCATGGGCTTCATATTGTAATAGGCAATTCCTCCAAAAAGATATGGCGAAATAGGGTACTCTCTGTTGCCGAGTTGATAATTGAAGAAGTTCAGCTCCATGATCATGCTTCCTTCAATTATCTGATTGCGAAAACTTAAATTGCGGTTGCGGATCCATGGGTCACGACTATCCTCATCCCACGCTTCAACTACCCCATACAATAAACTGCTCTTGAGCGTCCATCTTCGGTTGAAGTTATTGCGAAAAGAAATTCCACCACCGGGCTTAAGTCTTGTACCAAAGTGCCTGTAGGGGTTCACTTCCCCGAGATAGTAGCTCGTTCCGAAGATTATCCCAACGTCTTTGCTGCGCTCAAACTTGTTACGTTGAGCGAATGCCGGAAAGGCCAACAGAATTAATATGGCTAGCGAGCTAAGTTTCAACTGGGTGAGAGACGTTGGATTTGTAAAATTATTGTGTTATTACGAGAAAAGCGAAGCACAGGTTGCTCCCCGATGTGCTATTTTTTAGATCGGACATCGATACCCCATCCCATCTTCTGGCGAATAAGATTGAAAAAACTATGGCCTTTGAAGTTTACCAGACAGAAGTCAAAAGGCGCACGCGCTATATCAATAATGGTTTCATTGTCAATATTATACGGACGGCTGTCCAATGTGAGAACAAAATTGGGATTGCGACCTTCTGCCCTGAGTGAAACCTTGCTACTGTCTGATATGACAAAAGGTCTGACATTCAGGTTGTGCGGAGCTATGGGCGTGAGTATGACATTGTTGCTTGCCGGCATTACAATCGGGCCGCCGCAACTGAGTGAATAAGCTGTAGATCCGGTAGGAGTGGCCACAATGAGGCCGTCGGCCCAGTATGTGCTCATAAACTGGTCGTTCACATAGGCATGAACGGTGATCATGGCATTCCTGGACGCATTTAGCAATGTTACCTCGTTGAGCGCGAAAGGGAAATCACCGAATGTCTGTGTTTCGCTGCTGACTTGAAGCAAAGATCTCCGGTCAAGCGTGAAATCTTTATTCATCAGGGCCTCGATTGCAGAGTCGACATTTTCCAGGTTAACGTTAGAAAGAAATCCCAGTCTGCCGGTGTTGATACCTACGACGGGAATTTTTGAATCCCGGATCATGACAGCAGTTTCGAGGATCGTTCCATCACCCCCTATACTTAATAAAAAATCGGTGCCACGCAGATCTTCGTGTGTTCTGAAATTGGCCGTTGTTGCCGGCAATGCAACCTTTGAACTCAGAAATGAAAAAAATTTCTCGTGTACAGAAAAACTGATGCCCCGGCGAACCATGGCATCGATCATTTTTTCGATACCGTAAGTGTGTTCCTCATCGAAACGTCTTCCGTATAGCGCGATTTTCAAAATCTAAATTTTTGAGCAAAGAAAACTAAGGAACTTCGGCCATCCTGAGTTTAGATGATTTTTCATTCACCAACTGATGTTATATCAGATATTGAGCATGCGCATGAGCTCTTCATATCGCTTGCGCAGATCTTCTGTGTATTCTGGTTCCTGATAATTTCCTTTGACGTGATATCCGAATCTCTCAAAGCTCTGAACCATAGCATTGATCTCAGGCTTATTGATTTTGAGATTGACTTCAATCTTACCATCTTCACCCGGACTCACTGAGGTGCTCAGGATTTTAGCATCATTTTCTTCTATGATTCGTGCAATTTGCTGCAGGCTGTAGTCTTTGTCCCACATTTCAAGGACGATGATACCACCAGGCTGTCCAGCACCCTGCATTTCAGAAAGCTTCTCCACCAGATCTTCCAACGTAATGGAACCGACGTAATTGTTATCTGCGTCAATAACCGGTATCAAACTTATATGAAACTGACTGGCTATTTTTAGCACATCCAGGATATGATCATCAGGTTGAACGCTCACATTGATCAAATCCAACTCAAGATCTGCGTTTTCCCCGATAATTGATTCCAGCCCGAGTAAGTCGGTTTCGGAAATAATACCGGTGAATTTTCCGTTTTCAACCACAGGCAAGTGGCCTATGCGGTGCTGGTCCATCAGGTTGAGCGCATTGATCGGATCGTCCTGGGTGCTTAGCACCGGGAGTTCCGTATTGACAAGGTTACTGGCAGTAATCACTTTCGGGTTATTTTTAAGTGTTCTGAAAACTCATACAAGGAACTTTTCTTTTTCCCGCTTTAAGTTATCGTTCATGTCAAAGTCTACGTTTAAAACCGGACCAAAACTTCTTTTTGTCATGAAAAAACGGGTAGTCTTAACAGTTTTATTCAATTAAACATCTTAACCGTTGTAAATGTTGCGTTTCCAATTCAATCTTTCTTCCAAAAAAAAGACTTATTTATACACAGCCGGAATGTTCAGATATCCGCTTTTTGCAAGTGACCCGTGCGTAATTGTCTGCACCTAATATGGTTGCATTCGGATAGTGAATAGAGGAATGAGGCGATTTTATATTTCTTCTGCCTTTAAGAACATAGGCCTTTAATTTGCAATTTATTCAATAGTCTGTCATGCCTGTCAGTTTAAGTGTAAACATCAATAAAATAGCCACTTTGCGCAATGCCCGCGGGAGAAATACTCCGGATGTTGTCAAAACTGCACTCGATATCGAGCGCTTTGGCGCACACGGAATCACAGTTCATCCAAGACCTGATGAAAGACATATCAGACGATCGGACGTCTATGCCCTGAGAGAAGTGCTTACAACCGAATTCAACGTTGAAGGATATCCCTCTGAAGATTTTATTGCCATGGTGCTCGAAGTTAAACCTGCACAAGTGACCCTCGTTCCCGATCCGCCTCATGTTTTGACTTCAAATAATGGATGGGATACCAATTCGAATCAGGAATTTTTACGTGAAATTATAGAACGTTTTCATGATGAAAATATCAGGACGAGTATTTTCCTGAATCCTGAACCTGCCATGATCAGCAGCGCTGCCGCAACCGGAACAAACAGGATTGAACTTTATACCGAAGCATATGCCTCAGGATATTCAGCGGACAGGAAAAAAGCCGTTTTACCCTACAAAGAGACTGCTACTGAAGCGGTGAAAGCCGGACTCGGAGTGAACGCCGGACATGATTTGTCTCTTGTCAATCTTAGGTATTTCGCACAGCAGGTGCCGGGATTACTTGAGGTATCGATAGGGCATGCGCTCATCAGTGATGCACTCTACTTTGGATTGGACAATACTGTGAAAATGTATCTTCGGGAGCTTGAAGAATGATGAAATTGTTTAGCAGAACAATTGGCGAAGGACAGCCGTTGCTTATTCTTCACGGACTCTTTGGCAGCTCAGATAACTGGCAGACACACGCCAAAAAGTTAAGCGAATATTTCAAAGTTTTCCTGATTGATCAGCGCAACCATGGCCATTCTCCGCGCAGTGTTGAAATGAATTACGATGCATTGGCTGACGATCTGTATGAATTCGTTGCAGAAAACGGTCTTCGTGATTTGCTTCTTATAGGCCACTCCATGGGAGGTAAAACCATTATGCGTTTCTCGCAACGCTATAATTTTTTGATCGACCGGATGATCGTTGCCGACATGGGTATCAAACAATATCCGCCGCATCATGATACGGTATTCCGTGGCCTGTTCGCCGTGGATGTGGACAATTGTCCGGACAGGAAGGATGCAGAAGCCAGGCTTTCTCAGCACATTGATGATTTGGGCACAAGACAGTTTTTGCTCAAAAACCTCTACTGGAAAGAGCATGGAAAACTCGCATGGAGATTCAATTTACCCGTGCTTTATGATCAGCGTCAACATCTTATGGCTGCGCTTCCTGAGGAACGCATTGATACGCAGACGCTTTTTTTAAGAGGCGGACTCAGTCATTATGTTCCTGATGAAGATTTTCTGATGATTAAAAAACTGGCAAATGGTGCTGAACTCGCCACCATTCAAGGCGCCGGGCATTGGTTGCATGCTGAAGCGCCTGAAATTTTCCTTGAAAAGACCATGTCGTTTTTGGGTGTCTGATGTGATATGCCGCATGCTTTGTAAATTTGGCGCTTCTAATACCTCTTCATGAAAAAAGATAAAAAGATACTTGTACCTACTGATTTCACACGTGTAAGTGAAACAGCGCTTGAACACGCCTTGATTGTTGCTAAAACTATTGACGCTGAAGTAAATGTATTACATGTTGTCGATAACAAAAAGCAAATCGGCGAAGCACGCATGAAGTTGGATGCTCTCGCTGATAGAGTTTCAAGAGAGTTCATGAATGAAATCAACACAATTGCAAGGATTGGAAGCATCTTCGAGGATATTGATAAGGTTGCAGTTGAGTTGGATGCGAATCTGATCATCATGGGCACACACGGAATGCGCGGTATGCAATTCTTAACAGGAAGCAGGGCGCTGCGTATTGTTACTGAAAGCAGCGTGCCGTTTATTGTGGTACAGGAAAGACAAATCAGAAAGCACGGCTATCATAAGCTGGTGGTTCCTCTCGATCTTCACAAGGAAACCAAACAGAAGCTTAGTCTTGTTGCGGATATTTCGAAATATTTCGGTTCAAAAGTATTTCTGATTTCACCCGGAGAAACGGATGAGTTTCTCAAGAACCAATTGGAAAGAAATATCATTTTTGCTGAAGAATATCTGTCTGAAAAGGCAATTCCTTATGAAGTAGAAATCACCGAGAATAAATCTGATGGTTTTGTGAAGGATATGCTGAAATATGCTGCAGGAATTGATGCAGATCTTATATGCATCATGAACTTCTACGATAACAGTATCATGAGTTTCTTCAGCAGCAACTATGAGCAGCAGGTCATTACAAATGAGGCACAAATTCCAGTGCTGTGCGTTAACCCGATCGATACTTACGTAGCAGATAAGGCAATTTTCACTCCGAATTGATTATAGCTTGTATTAGGTTCAGACATGCTTCTCGAGGTATTTGATGATCTCGCCTGCAATGTCGTTTTTCGTTGCCGCTTCAATTCCCTCCAATCCCGGAGATGAATTGACTTCTATGATAAGCGGACCGCGTTCACTTTGAAGCATATCTACGCCTGCAATGCCAAGTCCGAGAGCTTTAGCAGCTTTGAGTGCCGCCAGCTCTTCCTGACGACTGAGCTTAATCACCTCTGCAGTTCCTCCACGATGAAGATTAGACCGGAACTCACCTTCTTTGGCCTGTCTTTTCATTGCACCTACCACTTGCCCGTCAATTACAAATGCGCGTATGTCAGCGCCTTTGGCTTCCCGGATAAACTCCTGAACGATCACTCTTGCCTTCAGACCATTGAATGCCTCCATCACGCTTATAGCAGCTTTATCGTTGTCGGCTAACACCACTCCAAGGCCTTGTGTTCCTTCAAGAAGCTTGATCACAACCGGAGTACCACCAACTTCTTCGAGAATTTTTTCTACGTCTTTCGAATAATTGGTGAAAACAGTTTTTGGTAAACCGAGACCTGCACGTGAAAGTATTTGCATACTGCGCAGCTTATCGCGTGACCTGACCAAGGCCTGGGATTCAACCGCGCTGAATACATGCATCATTTCGAATTGCCTCACCACAGCTGTGCCGTAAAATGTGACGGAGGCGCCAATTCTGGGAATAATGGCATGCACATCTGTCAGTTCTTCTCCCCTGTAAAATACTTTAGGATTTTTCTTTTCAATAACAAGATTGCATTTGAGATGGTCTACCACTTTTACCTTGTGACCATACTGTTCAGCCGCTTCAACCAATCGGCGTGTGCTGTAAAGCTTAGTGTCTCGCGAGAGAATTACGATGTTCATTTGAATTCAATATCGGGCTCAAGGTAATCCAGGGGAATGTTATGAAAACATCAAATTATTTCTGATTTCACAGAATTATGCTGTCTCATTCAGTCAAAGACCGCATAAGCTAGTCTGATGGATTCGGGATCGTTTGAAACCTGTTGGCCATATTCGAAAGCGGTACCTGACAATGTTGAATAGCGGGCATTGTGCATTTCCCAGCATTCACGCAGCACCGGTATAAATGCATTTGGTTCGAGAGGCAGTTCCCAACCTGCGCCGAATTGCTTCAGCTTTTTCCATGGTGTGCGATCGCTGATGATTACCGGTGTCGATTCCAGAAGTGCTTCAGCAATGGCATGACCAAAGTTCTCACCCCATGTGGTCATATAGAAGAAATGGGCCTTGGCCATCACATCCGGTATCAGATGATGTACGATTTCTCCGGGAAACGCGATTTGGGCGCCTTCGATGTTAGAGGCGAGTTTCATGCATTCCTCCAGATATGCAGGATTCTGTTGTGTGCCATAGAAATGACATTCAATGCCTTCGCCTAACCCCGAGGCTGCGAGAAAACGGACTGCTTCAAGTATGCCTTTTTCCGGGCTTATTCTCGCGATGGAAATCAACTTCAGTGTTCCAGGTTTTTTCTCTGGTTTATTTTTTTTATGCTGACCGCCGGCTATCAGGTTAGGTGCAATTCTGATTTTTGTGTTTGAACCAAAATGTTTCCTTATTTCTGTTGCTTCTGTTTCATTGGTAGCATGCCAGACTATGTCTTTGTAGAGTCCGGTGATTTTTGCAATAAACAGAAAGAGTTTTTTCTTGTGAGATTTAACCGAGAGGGCACCCGGTTTGAGCATACCTCTTGGAGCCAAAATGGTCTTTTGTTTCATTCCTGATTTTGCAATTTCCCGCAAGGGCAAAATTGTAAATCTTGCCGAAAACAAAGAGTTGAGATAGATACGGTGATAGTTTCGTTCTTTGATCAACTCCCTGAAAGTTTCGGAAGAGAGCCTTTCTTCTTCAAGATAAATTACATTGATATGATCAGAAATTTTGATCCAGATATTCGGTGTAATTCCTTCATATTGCTCCGTTGAATGGTGATCGGTATTTCGCGTCACGATGTAAAAATTGAACTCAAGGGTATTCACCAGATTGGCCAGTGAGCGAATAGGTCCTCCCGCTTTGTAACCGGGAAGATACCAATCCGAGAAAATGAGAATCTCTTTTTTAGTGTATGTCATGTTGTTTTACCCAATGCCCCAGCACTACCATAGGCCAAATCCTTGACCATGTTATCAAATGATCTCCGGAAAGAAATCTATTCCATATCAGCATAACTTCAGTATGATTGATGCTCTCAACTTTTTCAAGTGCGAGCAAATTGTCATAGCAAAATGATCTGAGTTCGTTGCGCATCCAAATCGCCCAGGGAAAAGTAAATCCCATTTTCGGCCGGTGAATGACTTCATGTGGAAGCAAATCTCCTACTGCTGAAGTAAGAAGTTCTTTGGGTGTATGAGGAAATTTTATATCATCTCCAAGGCCGAGTACATACTCCACAAGACGGTGATCGAGAAATGGAACGCGCACTTCAAGTGCGTGTGCCATACTCATCTGATCTGTATCACGCAGCAACACATTTTGCATGTACGTCTGCATTTCGGCAATGGAAACTTTCGACAATGTCTCCAAAGGAAGTGCCTGAATCTTCTTTGCTAAATCAAAAACAAAATTTGGTTGATCTCCTTTGGATTTGAGCAACCTGTATACCTGATCGTCAAGCAATACCTGTCGCACAATCGGATAGAAATGGGAAAAATCGACGTGTGATGATCCAATACCCTGAGCGATTTTTTCTGTTGAAATTGAAGGCTTAGCTTTTTTGAGAGCTTGTCCGGCCAGATGACGCAATGTTGCAGGTATCCAATTCAGCCATGCTTTGTTTTCAATGTCTTTCATTCTACGAAAAACATCATATCCCGCAAAAACTTCATCACCACCCAATCCGCTGAGAGCCATTTTCACGCCGGCTTCTCTTGTGACTTTTGATACAACGTATGTATTTGGGCCATCGCCACTTGGGTGGTCCATTGCCATCAATGATTGTGGCATCATTTCCAGAAAATGATTCGCGCTTAGTCTTATTGGTGTGTGATCTGTTCTGAATTTTCTGGCGATAACTTCAGAATATGGACTTTCATCAAATTCTTTTTCATGAAAGGTGATCGAGAAAGATTTAACTGGGTGTGCCGATATCCTGCTCATGAGTCCTACGACAACGCTTGAATCAATACCTCCGGATAAAAATGCACCAAATGGGACGTCAGCGCGCATGCGAACTTCAATACTCGACATCAGCAGATCGAGTACTTTCTTTTTCGCCTGTTCTTTGTTGTCGAATGCAGCTGAATGGTTGACATTGTCGAAAGTGCTCCAGTATTTTTCAATACGACATTCATGACCATTGAAAATCATCATGTGTCCTGCCTCAAGCATTTTGATGTCTTCTATGATCGTGTTTGGAGAATGTACAGTCTGATATCTCAGATAGTCGGCTAGCGAAGAAGCGGATATTTTTTTATCTACAAGACCTGTGGCTAAAATGGCTCTGATCTCCGAAGCGAATAAATATCCCTCAGATGTCTTGGACCAATAAATTGGCTTGATGCCCAGCCTGTCTCTTACAATGATCAATTCTCCTGTTGTAGCATCTTTCAGTGCAAGGGCAAACATGCCGATAAAATGATTGATGAATGATTTACCCCACTTCAGGTAGGCAGCAATAATTACTTCCGTGTCCGATGCTGTTCTGAAATTATAACCGGAGGCAAGTTCCTTTTTAAGTTCAATGTAATTATAAATTTCGCCATTAAAGATGAGACTGATGCGTTTGTCTGCCGAGAAGAATGGTTGATTGCCGGCTTCTGAAGTGTCTATAATCGATAATCTTCGATGGCCGAGTGTGCAGTCTGCATCGGACCAGATACCTTCAGCGTCGGGTCCACGATGCGCGATGCAGCTATTCATTGTGCGAACGTAGTCATTCGCTTTTTGCTTGTCTTTCTGACCAAATATGCCTGCGATACCGCACATCAGTTGTTCCTCCTGTCGCTTATGATTAGTTTCAGACCTTCTTCCAATGTTGTGAGAGGTTTGTTCATCAGAGCTCTCATTTTTCCAATGTCAGGTCTGCGCCTTGTCATATCACCTTCAGGTAATGGAGGTAAATGTTTGATGGCTGATGTAGAACCTGTAAGCTCAATAATTTTTTCAGCCAGTTCGAGAATGCTTACTTCCACATCTGAACCGATGTTTACTACATCGTTGATGTGAAGCTTTTGTCTGAATATTTTTTCACATACATCTACATTGTCATCGATATAACAAAAGGTACGCGTTTGTGAACCGTCGCCGTAGACTGTAATGTTTTCATTTCGCAATGCGCTGTTGAGGAATCGTGTGACGACGAAATCTTCAGATTGGTTAGGGCCATAGGTGTTGAAGAATCTGAAAATGGTGTATTCAAGATTGTATTCCTCGTTGTATGCTTTTAGAAATGCCTCGCCAAGATTTTTTACAATTGCATACGGCAATCTGGAATTCAAAGGAGTGGTATGTTCATTTTGCGGAATGTGAACAGGCTCACCATATACTTCGGAACTGCTGCTATAATAAATTCTTTTCACTCCAGTGTTTTTGGAGAGATTCAGAATGTTTTTAATACCTTCGATATCTTCAAGCACTTTGACTGGATTTGCCAAAGTTCGCTGAACGCCCACCAATGCAGCATAATGAAAAACGTAGTCAAACTTCCATGAGAAAAATATGCTCGATATGTCTTTGAAGTCGTTGACGTCGCATTTGATGAAGTGAATATTCTTGTGCTTCGAAACGGGCACTTTCTTCATCGATCCACTTACCAGGTTGTCGACCAGTACCAATGTGTCGTCCGGATTTTCTGCGATTTTCGCAGCGAGAGCTCCAGGAATAAATCCGGCACCGCCGGTAATTAGAATTTTTGCCATATCACATGATTGAGTAGAGGCTCCTGGCCCAGGTATCGGGTGTAATTATATTGCCGAGTTCTGCGCTTTTTACGCCCATTTTTTTCAATTTCGCATCATCAGAAGCGAAAAGAGATAAAAGGTTAGTGCGCAAACTTGCTTTGTCACCGGGTTTCAGCAAATAGCCATTTTCCTGATCCCGAAGAAATGATTCGGAAGATCCGACTGCAGAAGAAATTAATAGCGGATAACCGGCACATGCAAATTCATGCACTACGACGCCCCAGGGCTCAAATGTACTGGGTAACACAAATGCATCGCCATCCTTCATAATTTCAAACAACTGATCTGGTTGAAGAAATCCGTGATGAATGACGGCTTTATTATGTGTTCTTTCATTCCACAAAGCACCAGTTCCCGCACAGTGAAGTGTCCATCCGTTCAATTCAGCATCACTCATTTCCTCAATAATTTCCCATAATACATCAACGAATTTTTCTTTGACGTATCTGCCAACATAAATGAGTTTCTTGCCTGTACGCGGCGTTCGGTCTTTTCTGATGTTCTGGAGGGCTGAAAATCGCCTAACATCGCAGGAATATGCGCCGGTTATGATGGAGCGTTCGGGAAATCCCAGTTGTATAGCAAATTGTTTTTGGAGCGAACCGGGAACAAAAGCAAATTCGAAGAGCGGCTTAATCCGTCGTCGGCCATACAATGCTGATAAACGGTGTTTCAAACTTCCATTCCACTGATTGTCAAATCCAAGAAGTGCCTTGCTGCGGCGATGACTTATTGCTTTGAGGTAATCCTTATCAGACCAGCCTCCGCAAAATATCAGATCGAATTTGCCTTCCGCTATAAGATTGGTCAGGCTTTCGATGGTATGATCTTTTCGCTGATCTATTTTTACACGTTCAGAAAAGCGAAACTGAAAAGGCGCATCGGTATTCACGGGGTAGGCCACCACATGAGCTTCCACATCATGGCGGTCGCAAAGGTTATTAAGGCATTCCACGAAATAGCCTGCAAGTTCCCGATACAATACCAAAATTCTTTTCATATTCGCTGATTGCTAACTGCCATATATGACGATTCAAAAATATGAAGATTGGATGCGACCTCAGGTCGTAGCGCTTTTTGACCTGGAATATGGCTCTGGCTCTGCTTTCGATGGTTTGTTCAGATCATTCTACGAACATCCGTTTCAGATTCAGAGATGTATCAGAATTGTTGCGATTGAAGGCAATATAGTGGCCGGATTCCAGTCCTTTTTCTTCTGGCCGGTGGTGATTCATGGAAATCAGGTGAAAGCTTATCAGAGCGGCAATTCATTGGTGCATCCTGATTTCAGGGGCAAAGGGCTTTTCGGGAAAATGCTCAATTACATTCATCAGCCTGACTCAGGTTTTGATTGTGAATTGTTGATCGGGTTTCCTGTTGAAGCTTCATACAATTCCTTTATGCGTAATAAGTGGCTCAACCCATTTAATCTTCAATGGTATGTTAAGCTTCTCAACCCTTTAAAATCTTTGCTTACTGATCCGGTCAAAAATCTGCGTAGTGCTTTGGGTGAACGGGTTAAAAAGGATTTCAATACGCATGAGAGTCAGGTCCATGTGGCTCAGCTGGCGTCTTTCGATCATTACAGGTTTGAATATGAAAATGGTGATTTTTTCAGGTTTCAATTCGAGAAGAATGGGCAACTTGCATTTTTTGAAATGAAAGCCCAAACAAGGAAAAAGGTGATCAAGGAACTTGTCATTGGTAAATTTCTTGTGAATACAGTTGATGCCGATTTTATGAAGGAAGCACTGAAAGCACTTGTGAAGACGGTTAAAAAATCGGCTTGTTTCACCATGATTTCAATCGCCATTAATCCAATGACCTCAGCTTTGTTGATTGCGGTAGAGGGTAATGGCTTCAGAAAAATCAACAAAAGAATTTATTTTATCGCTAAAGGTGAAATGGCAGATTCGATTACAGACTGGAGCAATTGGTGGATGTTTCGAAGTGATATTGATACATGGTGATGAAAAAGTTTGCTAATGATTTATTCAAGTCTATTCTCGGGCATGCAGAGCTGATGATGTCGGGCATGAGGAATGCACCTGATGAGTTGATTGTCTTGTGCATGCATTCTACTCCAACCGACAGGCTATCGGATTTTGACGAGTTGTGTAACAAGCTGCTTTGTTATTTCAAACCCATTGATCCTAAAAACCTGAACGATTATTTTGCGGGTAGGTTGAATGAAGGCCCATATCTACTCTTCACATTTGATGACGGCCTGAAGAACAATCTCGGCGCTGCTGAAATACTGAAGCAGAAGGGAATATTCGCTTATTTTTTCCTGGTACCTGCATTTCTGGAAGCTGCTGACGGGGAAAGCTACTACCGAGGACATATAAGGCAGATCATCGATCCGAATTATGATCACGAACCAGAGGATTTTACACCAATGAATAGCCATGATATCCGAGGTTTGTTGGCAGCAGGTCATAAAATAGGTTCACATACGATGACCCATCTTTTGCGCAGCACATCCACTGAGGAAGAAATTTACCGGGAAGTATTGGGCAGCAAGGAATGGTTACAGAATACCTTCTCAATTGAAGTTGATGCATTTTGTTCTCCGATCAATACCTCGCTTTCCGTAAATGCTCTTGCCAAAAAACTAATCAAAGAAAACTATCTGTTCCACTTCACGACGTACCCAGGGTTAAATGCTGAATACCGAGATCAACAGCTTATTTGCAGAAGAAACATTGAAACTGACTGGCCATTTGGCAAGATCAGTTTTGCGCTCGGTCGGTGGGATTTGAAAAGATGGCAGGCCGGAATTGCGCAGCATCGATCGCTTTAGCTTCTGCCTTTTGTTGTGCTCGAGCGTATTTATTCTGGACCGAAAGATAGTAGAACATCCACACGAAAAGAGGGAATCCATTGATGAAATAGTGTCCCTGTCTGATCAGGTAGATGATGATGATAAGTGCCAGACCATTCGAAATAACCCAGGTCTCCTTATCTGCCGAATTCCATTTGAATACCCAGCAGCGAATAACCAATGAGATCATTACAACAAGACCGTATAATCCGGTTTCTGACATCAGACGAAGGAACATAGAGTTCGCATCCATCTTGTTGAAGTCGATTTGCACAGCGCCTTCTTCCTTTGTGAGGGTGTATTTGTCGAATGCAAATTGATGCGACCCAAGACCTGTTCCAAAAATAGGATGCCGGGTGAAGTTTTCCCAGGCGATATGCGAGTTGTTGTATAAAACGAAACTACTTCCGTGAATGTCATATGTATAAATGTTGTCAGTCGTATAAATCTCAACTGTTCCATCCCATCGATCCCTAAATTCTGGTACGTTTTTATAGGAATAGTCAATGACTACCGTAAGTAGGGGGATGAAAATCAATGAATATTTGACAAAACCGAGGTTGATCAGGAGGAATATGATCGCAAGAAAAACCGCAATGATACCGAGTGATGAGAAGGACAATGGATAACAGATGACGAAAACGTAACTCTGGAATTTAGTCATGAAAATGGTTTCGCGTTGAAACAAGTTGAACGCCGCGACAAAGAATGCAGGTGCAATAACTGCCGCGTAATAGGCCGGTTCTGACAGAACAGAACTCATGCGGACTCCCAATCCACCAAAGCTGGGATTCCATTTGTTGAAAATCCAGGTAAAGTTGTATCCTTGTTTAAAACCAATCTGGAAAGAAATGAGCTGGATAATGCCTATTAGAACGACGATCCACGCGGATTTTACATAGTAACTGAAAAGCTCTTTCAGATCAAAGTCGTACGCCTGAACCACATAGTGATAAAAGAGACACGAAGAAAAGAATCCGATAAA
Source organism: Crocinitomicaceae bacterium (assembly GCA_040381475.1). Lineage (GTDB taxonomy): Bacteria > Bacteroidota > Bacteroidia > Flavobacteriales_D > Sanyastnellaceae > JAIBBG01. Next base: position 27,482 of record JBEIHH010000003.1, read on the forward strand.
AATCTTGAAGAATTGATCGAATTGGTTATCCCCTGTGAGGCAATAAATGATACCACTGAAAAATACAGGAATAAATACGAGTACGGGCCACTTCGGTATACCGAACTTCACGAAGAAGAATGGAAAGTACAGGAAGAAAATGAAATAGGCCAGATAGAACTCAAACGGTACTTTGAAGAATACATAGGAGTACGCATAGAGACTTGCGAAAATGAGAAATATGGAAACGTTTCTTAACATGTTTGCTCTACCTTGCGTCGTCGCCACTTATTACAGTGGTGTATTTGCGTTTGCGCTGAATGAATTTCTTTTCAAAGTAAAAATAACTGAGTGAAGATACGCCAATCGTGAGTGGTATCGAAACAAGATACAGAGCCAGGGTGTGCCATCCTTCAAGCATCGCAGGGAACCCGATGATGCTGTCGAGCAGATGAAAGGTAAATACGATGCAAATCAGGTGGTACATGTAAATTCCATACGAAATACGACCCAGGTAATCGTATACCTTACTGCGAAGCTTGAAAATGCTGTTTTCATTGGCCGCAACATTCAATATGATGATTAAAAATGGTACGCTAAACAACAGGTAAAGAGCGGTGTAGAGTGATTTCGGAGTGAAAAGCACAATTGCCGGAATAGCCAGATAGGCTGCTATTTGCACCGGAACTGAATAAAGGACAGACAACAGCTTTTCTTTTTTGTAGAAAAGCATACAGGCACCAAGTCCGCCAATGGCCATAGCTTCAAATTTTAACGTGCCTATGAAACGTTTGAAAGATTCAACAGGAGAGAATATCATGAGATCTGGATCGAGGTATGGTTGAGGGAAAATCACCGTGAATAGAATCAATACAAATACCTTGATTGCCATAACGACAAACAGAAATATGAAAATGGTACGGATAGGTCGTTTCGAAAACTTGAGTAAAAGAGGCCACATCAGGTAAAATTGCTCCTCAACACCGATACTCCAGAGATGACCGAGGTTGGGTACTGCTTCCATGACAATGGCAAAGCCAAGATTGGGAAGCATGCACATATAGGACGCCAGATTCAGCCAGTAGTGACTGAAGAATTCGTCTTCCTGGGTTTTGACTTCGAAAAATGACAGTTGGTGCAAAACGAAAAATCCCAGAATTACAACCAGATAATAAAGTGGCCATATGCGAAGAATTCTTCTGAAATAAAACTTACGGACGGCAACGCTATTGCTGATTCTCTTTTCTTCCAGTAGCAAGTAGGTGATCAAAAATCCACTGAGTACAAAAAAGAATATGACGCCCATGTACCCGCCTTGGGTCACAAATGGGCTTATCCAATGAATGGCAGGTAATGGCCCTTCCCGAAACATAGATTCAAAGGCTGATCCTTGAATCCACTTGTCTATCGGGAGCCAATAGTAATCACCATGACGCATGATTTTCTTGGTGAACTCCACATGGGTCACCAACACTGCAAATGCAGCGAAAAATCGCAGTCCGTTGAGTCCCGGAAAATAAGTTTTGGATGCTTCCATCAGTTTCTGGTGCTGCGAATTTACTCAATTGCGCAGCCGACCAATCAAACGAGCTGTTTCTGAGGCGATTTGTTCCCAGCTGAATTGCCTGATTTTTTGAAGCGAATTCTCTTGCCGCGCAAGAAGATTTGATGGATTCAATGCAAGAATCTCAAGCATTGCGGCCCGAAGCGACTTTTCGTCCCCCGGCTGAACGAACCATCCGTTTTCTGTTGAAACCACTGAGCTAATTGCCCCAACGTCGGTTGTCAAAATGGCAAGACCCCGCGCCATGGCTTCCATAATCACATTGGGCATACCCTCGGAGTGTGATGGCGCCACAAGTACCTGGCACTTGTCCAGAAGTTGTCTGATTTTTTCCTTCTCTGAAATTGAACCGTGGTAGATGACCTTTGGTATATTGAGTTTAACGGAAGGGGGTATAGGACCTACAAAATGAAATTCCCACGGGCTATCTGCAGGAAGAGAGGGAAGAATCTTGTGAATTTCTTCAACACCCTTTCGTCTTTCATATCGGCCTACAAATATGAAACGCAAAATTTCCGGTTCTTCTCTCACCGCGCGCTCCCGAATCCAAGTGGCATCAATTCCTGTGGGAATTTCAATGATCTTTTCCCGTTTTACACCAATTGAGGCAATAATTTCCGTGATTTTACCTCCATAAGAAAAGACATAATCGGCATGCTGGTTATTCCAGATGGTTGGATTGCGCAGTATCAGGTTCTGGAATTTCATGCGCCAGTTGGCCGGTGGTTGTAACATTTCGTAGCCATGAAACTTCACGCCGATTGGAGGCATTTTTTGCCCGCGGTTTTTTTTATCGAGGAAATACCAAGCGGTGAATCCTTTGGCATAGATGAAGTCGAAACTCTCAAGCTGAGTTTTTACCTTGTCATAAATCCATCTGGAATATATATAAGATTCCTTGACATAATGACCCGGATACCAAGCCGGAGGGGGGAAACGCAAGGAAAGAAACTGAATATTCGCTGATGCTTGTTCACCAAAAGCTTCTGTCAATTGTTGCTTATCCGGTATGGCTGTCTTGTTGTAAACACAATGAACCAATGTGATGGAATGCCCGGCCAGCGCAAGGTTTTTTGCCAGCTCATAGCTGTGCTTTTGCATGCCTCCAATCACGAAGGGTGCTATGCCATCTGTGAGCATCAATAGTTTCATTTCATACTAGATAATATGGTTTCGCTCACTTTAAGCCAGGTATGTTTCTCTACCACTTTCTGATGAAAATTTGAAGCTAATTTTTCCCTGAGGTCTTTGTCGCTCAGCAGATGCATCAATGCACTTCGCAGAGAATCAAGCGAATCCTCCACGAGCAGGCCATCTTCCAAATGGGTCATAACGTCTCTAACAGGGATAACATTGGGCGCAATAATGCACTTTTTCATTATTCCGTATTCAAAGATTTTTACAGGCGACCCATACCAGTTGCTCCTTGCCATGACGGTGATATCCATCAGATCGATATATTGATACACCTGCTTGTGTGGAACATTTCCAGTGAAACTGACACTTGATTCAATACCGAGTTCAAGCACTCTTGCCTTGAGCTGAGATAGTATTTCTCCGTCACCGACTATGATCAAGTGTAAATCTCTCCTATATTCACGGATGAGCCCCGGGAAAATTTCAATCAATGCATCTACTCCATGATATGGAAATATGCTCCCAACAAATCCCAGCACCAAAGAGCGATCGCTGACGCCAAGGGACTTGCGTAATTTTTGTTTTTCTTGAAGTGAAATTTTGATGTGGTCTGGATTTACAGCATTCGGTACAACTATTGTTTTGCTCTCTGCACCGGATACTTTGTTGCAGACATATTGCTTCAATGCTGATGAAACAACAAAAACTTTGTAAGCAGTTTCAAGTTGAATGCGTTCATTCTTTATCGCCAGTGTTTGAAACAAACTCGATCCGTTCATGGCTTTTTTTTCTTCCGGATAAGGAGCGTTCATTTCACAACAATATTTCACTCTTGCCTTTTTACTTGCTCTGTGGCCCGCGCCCATCAGATAATAACAGCGCTCATAGACAACATCCGGTTGTTCTTTCTCAATAATCTCCAGAAGTTGACTTTCTTGTTTTTTATCGAGACGGCGAAGCATCAGATCACGCGCTGTCTGCCAAACATATGCAGGTATGAATCTTTTCCAGCTTCGCCTTTTGATTTGTATTGTGCTGTCTCGGGCCTGCAATGTTTCTCCACCTGCAATCAGTCTGATAACATTATTGCCATGAGCTTCGAATCCAGCAATCACTTCACGGATATGTGTACCCGGACCACTCGGTGCGGACATGTTTATGTGTGGGTGCGGACTGAAGTATAGAATTTTCAAGGTTTGGAAGGACTAAGAAGTGTAATGAGTTTTTGAGTAACATCGGGCAATGAGTATGCGCTGAAATCGAATTCTTCGTTGTATGGAAATTCTCCCTGAACTGCACTTTCCATAATCTTGATGAGATGATTTTCCTTGCCGTCGAGCCGAAATCCTATTTTATGCTTCTCTACAAATTCTGAAGCACTGCCTGGTGAAGCCACAACCAACAAAGGTTTGCGGTAAGCGAAGTACTCCACGAATTTAGTCGTCATGTCGTTGCGTTTATTATCAGGAAGCATAACAAGACAAAATTGAGCCTTGCGAATTTCATCCACCAGTTTTTTCCCAATTGATTTTTTAACTTCAACGGCTTCCAATCCGTCAAATAGATTTACTGATGAATTGGTAAATATCTTCACGCGAAGCTGATCGTAAATGTCAGGTCTGTTTGACTTTATTTCAAAAATCTGATTCCGCAGCAACATCAGTTGTGCTTCAATTCCAACGTAAAGATCACCGCCATAAACAAACGTTATCTTGTTGTCCTGAGTTGCCGGTGTTGTCTCGTTATTCATGAAATCAACAGGATCGAAGAAATGACTGAGCAGTTCGAATCGCGCCATTTTACCGCAGTGCTTCTTGGCCCATTGTTTGAGCTCATCTGTAATATGTTGAGCAGGTGTCGTTACCACATCTGCATGTTCCAGAACGAATGTTTGTTTGTTTTCTTCTGCTTGTTTTCTGGAGGTACTGAGTCCGGCCATGCCGTAATTCACCGCACTGGTCCAGGGATCGCGAAAATCTATGAGATAATGAATTCCGGGAAACTCATGTTTGATCGAACACAGATCATACAACATTTGCCATGGAGCACCTGTGGCAATGACCTGAGTGATCCGGTGTTGATGAATCAACGAGCGCGCAGCAGGTAGCATAACTTCTGACCACCCGATACTCAGATCATAGATGGTGCCTGTAACCAATCGTTCCAGATTCCATTTATGAATACGATACTTCAATTTCGATAGAAGATCATTCCCAGGATGAGAAAATGCTGATGGATATTTTCTCGGGAGAGATGTGATGTGAATGTTCGGATGAATCACATCTTGTTCCCAGTGACTGGCAGCAGCACCTGGTAAAGGGTCCGCTTTGATTACGTTAACATTATAACCGGATTCGGCAAGCTGTCGTGCGAATTTGCCCCATCTCCTGCCTCCAATTCCATAATTGGGGGGGAAATCGAAGTTGACAAGCAATATGTTTTTTTGCTCATGCATATCATTTAAGGCTCAGGATAATTTTCGAGTTGATATCCCGTGAGTCCGGTTTCGTTGAAATAGGTTCGTTCATCCGTTGCGCAGTATTTTGAAATCAATGCCGCCATTTCGTCGAATTCCCTGAAGCAAATATTATTCAATGCGCTTTTATTCATCGGAAACTCGAATATGAACATGTTACCAATAAGTGTTTTATATCCGCAATATAACCTCTCATAAAGAATTGTGCTGAAAGCAGCCAACGCGATATCACACTTGTCAAAATTTTGAGAAGTACCTCCCGTAAAAGGCGAAATGCTATGCGGGGTATTGCCAAGTGCTTTTTTATAAAATGCGTCGCGTTGATTTACATAATGCGTTTTATTTTCACGAGGATGCGGGAAAATGATGATCGAGTATTCAGGATTTTCAGAAACGAATCTACCCATAAACTGCAAGATGGCATATTCGGCATCTCCGATTCTGCCGCCATAAGCTGAATGCTTTTCTGCCTTTCTCAACCATTCACCATGCGAATAGAATCCGAGTGTTTTGCGCGGAGGAACAGGCTTGTTCTGATTGTATTTTGAAAAGTACTGATGCGCTCTTTCAGGTGGCCAGTGCAATTGATGTCTGATTCTTATGGTATTGCGAAAGCTTTGGTATTCCTCGAAGTGATAAGGTGTACTGAAAACCACATCATCCGAAATCAGAATTTTGTGGTGTGTTGCCATTGGACCTGATGAAGGGATTTTTACAACATGTGTGCCTTGCTCCTTCAACAGCAGAAACATGAAATTGCTGTCTACTTCATATGGAAGAAAATCATACACCGGGTTGAGATTATTCTTCTTGAGGTAGTGAAGCAAATATGCAACTTCAACTACTTCTGTGATGGTCAGAGCAAGGTTACGGCGATACCTGCTGCCAATACACCTGAAGGCCTGACGCAACCCAAACGGGAGCAGAACAAGCAGCAGGTTCAGACCGGCTGCGCCATTCAGAGACATGACATCTCGTTCCATGTAAGTATGGATAGAGGCTTTACCGCTTCGTGATATATAGCTGATGATATCTTTGGATGCCGATCCACCGCCTATCACAAGAGAATTTCCATTCTCCTGAACTACCTTTAAGCCTACACCGGAACTGAAAATTCGACGCACTGTTCTTCTGAAAGTGCGAAACCCGATCAGCCAGTCGTGTTGATCAGATTCTTTAAGTCTGTAAGACGGGTATTCGAGTAAGCAAACTGCTGCCAGATATGCATCTGTGTTTTTCTCCGGAGAAAGCCATGCGGCTTCAATCTCACGGTATCGTTTGATGGAATATCTCAGTTCATTTATCATATCCAAGCACTTTCCGGATGCGCTCGAATTCGAATGCGGTGTTCTTGATTTCCAGCAGGTCCTGCATATCCATGCTGCCAAGGTGCGCTTTTTCTGTTTCGTATTGAAATGATTTGCGCAGAGTAAAATGCTTCTCAAGATATTTTGCTCCATGAGCAGCAGCGAATAAAGCGCCCGCATTACCGAGCGTATGATCGCTGATTCCGTGAAAAGCTGATTTGGAAAAATCAGGCATTGAGAATTCGTCAACACGGGTAGGATACTTAACCACGCAATAGAGATAGATAGCGTGATCTTGTTTTTCTATTTCATCAGGATTGGTATCTGAAGGAATGCTCACAAAAGTTGGCTTGCGATGACTCATAATTGCCGCAGTCAGCTCTGGAAATTCTTTGTGCATGCGCGCAGCAACTTTGAGGTATGGAAGATCAAGCTCAAGACACCAGTCCAGACGCTCCATGGTAAAGGGCGTAGCGAACAATGCAATGCCAATATTGTTAGCATAGTCGCGCAATCTTTTTAGTCCGTCTTTGCTTAATTCCAGGTACGCTCTTTCAGAGCCAAATTGTGTTCCAGTGTAAAGCTGTACTTTCACAGCATCGGCTCCTGCCATTTTACTCTGCAGAATCATTTGCTCTGCCACTGCCAGACTGCCGCCATGCTGGGGGAAAATTTCTGAGATAACAAACATCGGGTTTTGGTATTTTTTAATCAGGCGCAAAGGTAGAACTACACCCGGTAAAAGCTATGGAAATTTTCCATATAGGTTGCAGTCGCTACATCATATCTTTGCCACCACTCCACAAGCAATATGGCGCAAGACATTAAAATTAAAACCCTGTCCTCAGAAAAGGAACAGCAAGGAAGAGCAAAAGCTGCGAGCGCGTTTCGCAATTGCCCGATTCCTGATAATGAGGTAGTAGCAAATGCCGGGCTCTTTCTCAAAAGGCAGGAATTGACCAAACATTTGTTTTTTGCTGATCTCTATCAAAATCATATTCTCAATGTGCACGGAGTGATGATGGAATTTGGGGTGCGCTGGGGGCAAAACCTCGTTACACTGAGCAATCTGAGAGGCATATTTGAACCTTTCAACCACAATAGAAAGCTAATCGGCTTTGATACCTTTGAAGGTTTTCCGGTTCTTTCACAAAAAGACGGCGCTCATGAAATAATTGCGTCTGGTTCTCTCTCAGTTACCAAAGGTTATGAGGATTATTTGTCGGATCTGCTAAAGTTTCATGAAGGAGAAAGCCCGCTTTCGCACATCAGTAAAACTTCTCTCAGAAAAGGAAACGCCATTGTGGAACTGGAGAAATATCTGGCAGAGCATCCTGAAACTATCATCGCATTTGCATGGTTCGATATGACCTTGTATGAACCAACCAAAAAGTGTCTCGAATTGATTAAGCCATACATCACCAAAGGTTCTGTAATCGGCTTCGATGAACTCAATGACAAAGAGTTTCCAGGTGAAACAGTTGCAGTGCGCGAGGTTTTCGGATTAAGCAATGTGCGTATTGAACGCAATCGATACAGTGGTGCACAGTCTTATGTGATCTTCGAGTAATTTCATGAAGCGGTCAGCTGCGCTGGATTTGCTGAGAGGCCTGGCAGTGGTTCTTGTGCTCTTCAGGCATAGTACTTTCGATGGATGGATTCAGGACATTGGGTGGATTGGCGTTGATCTCTTTTTTGTTCTCAGCGGTTATCTCGTCGCTGGTATAGTGTTTCGGGAATTCCTCACAGCGGGAAGTTTCGATGCCAGGCGCTTTTTTCTGAGAAGAGGTCTTAAAATTTATCCCGCCTTTTATTTTTTTCTGATAGTATCTATTTCTGTCAATTACTACGAACATCATCTGAGCTATGAACCCCGGTTGATTTTGTCTGAAGTGTTTTTCCTTCAGAGTTATTTACCTCACGTATGGACTCATACCTGGTCGATTGCTGTGGAAGAACATTTTTACCTGATTCTTATTCTATGCAGTGTATTGTGGTTGAGTAAAAATCACAAAGTGAAGGCCTCAAAAGTGCTGACTATTCTGACCGTATCGTTGACCCTCATTTTCTTTTTGAGACTTATTAAGTGCTATCCCGAAAGGCACATGGAAGAATTCGCATTTTTTTCGACCCATCTGCGCATGGATGGTATTGTAGTCGGAGTGATGGTTGCAGTATTAAAATACTTTTCTCCCATGTGGCAGTTGATGAAACAAAAAAGGTTCTTTTTGCTGCCTCTTGCTTTGATCCTTGTATGTCCTGCGTTGATATTGCCGGGTGGCGGGTTCATCATGAACACGATCGGCCTCACATTGATGAATCTGGGATTTGGATGCTTGCTTTTGTTTGTTCTCATGATGGATGAAAAGGGCAACGACAATCTGGATAAAAGTTGGTCAATATTCAAACCGTTGTCTTTTATCGGTATTCATTCATATTCAATTTACCTCTGGCATTTGCTGGTATTGCAGGAGTGCCAGCAAATCGATGTCTCCGAAAACCTGCGTAATGTGGTCTATCTGATGCTTGCTGTCTTGACAGGTGTATTCTTTTCACTTGTCATAGAACGACCAGTATTGAAATTGCGCGAGAAATTATTCCCCACAACATCAAACTGAGGAAGAATATTGAGAATAAAAAATGATTAAGAAATTTTTTCGAGATCTTCTGCCGTGTGCACATCAATGTTTTCGGCAACAATGAAGCCGCAATGAGCACTGAGAAACTCATTGAACAATGCATGGTATTTCAGAATCCGGAATGCTGCATTCTGCACCCCATTGCGATCTGCACTCATCACTTCCCAGAGGTTATAACGCATCATGAGATGGAAACCATCATCCATTTGCTTGGCTGTGATTTGTGGTGAATTTGCCTGAGGCACAATAACTATATCGTCTTTGTCAAGCGGACCAACTATGTCATCCTGAGCTGCCTGTCTGATGGCAATAACCTTTGGTGTCTGGTCATCAGCAAGTGCTGCAGGGCGCCTCAAGGGAATTGCGCCATATTCTTCTGCTACCTGAAGAATTTCATCATCATCAGAACTTACGTAAACAGCGTCAATGAATTCCGATTCCCTACAAGCTTCGATGGTATAGGCCATCAATGGTTTTCCTCGAAATGGAAAAATGTTTTTTTTCGGAAGTCTTTTTGATCCGCCTCTTGCCGGTATGATGGCTATAATTCTCATAGATGTTCCATGATGTCTTTCACAATAACTTCTGCTCCATTCGTCGCTATGGCATGATCCCTCATCATGTCTTTGATGTGACCGTATTCATGTTTCAAAAAAGCCGGAAGAAATTTTCCGAGATCTTTTTCGAATGTTTCGATGGAAATAAACGATCCCAGGTGTTGCTTTTTCAGAAGCAGAATATTTTCATTCATCTCGGGATTCATTGCTTCTCCAATCAAAAGCATTGGCGTGCGTAAACCAACACATTCTGAGATGGTATTGAATCCTGCCCGGCCTATGACCAGATCCATATCAGCAACATAGTCTACCATCAGATCACTGGATGGTATTGTAGCAACATTGGTCTGCTCTTCTGAGAATTTATCTGAAACGAAAAAGAGAAAATCATCGAGTTGTCTGACAGATTTGAGTGCCTTGCGAATGGATTGACTGAGCACTCCGGCGCCGCTATCCATAATCAGAACTTTGAATTTATCGGGATGCTGGCTTGCTTTATGTTCAATTTTATGATGCAGGATGAGTGGCACCTCCATTGCCTTTCCCTTATAGTGATGAATGATCTCTTCGGGAGTAAATGGAGGAAAGTACAATCGGGTGGCAGAGGATGCCATTTTCATGAAATGGTTGATCACATCCGTGTGAATAGGTGGCGGATACAATTTTGAAAAAAACCAATCCCAAGTAAAATGAGCAACACCAAAAGACGGTTTCCGTTTCGATTTGGCAATTTCAAAAGCTTCATACACAAAATCGGAAATCGTGAAGTCATAATGGAATTGCTCTTTTTCTGAATGAATGTAATCCTTTGAGGTATTGATGTAATCCTTGTAACGATCACGAATTTTTTTTAAGTCTGGAGAGCCGTTTTCCTGCTTGTCCCATTGGATGTTGTTGAATCTTTCAATGAGTTGGGCTCCTGGAATAAACCTGCCAGCGGCGGCTATCTGAGTTTTGGTCTGTACTGTTATTTCAGTTTGCGGGAGAACCAATTGCAATTCCTCTACGACGGCTCGTTGGCGCACGATATGACCGAAGCCTTCATCAGACAAATAGATTTTGCATCTCAATCCTTTTTTCACCAGCCAGTTTCGTTAAGGAGGTCAAATTTATGCAGAAACAGTGATCACTGATTTTTTAAATACGCGATGATACCACCCTGTAAATTCCGCAGATTATCGTAACCATGCTCTTGCTGTAAAAAAGCTATGGCATGAGCACTTCGAACACCTGATCGGCAATGAATAATTACCTCATGATCCTTCGGTATTTCTGAATGACGTTGTGGAATTTCCTGAAGCGGAACCAAGATTCCTCCTAAGTTTTTTTCTTCGAACTCATATGGTTCTCTTACGTCAATCAGCGTGTGTTTTTTTCCTGATTCACGCAGAGCTTTAAATTCTGCCGCACTGATTTCTTGAATCATATTCTTTAACTCGTTTTGGGTTGATTTATTCTTGATATTTATCTGTTCATTGCGCATTGCCGCAACAGTTGGCAATTCAATTTGGTGAAAGCGCATATTCAGACAATCAAATATGAGCATTTTACCATCAAGGCAATCACCTATTCCTGTGATCCACTTGATCGCTTCGGTGGCCATGATGGTGCCTGTCAGGCCTGCAAGTGAGCCGAGTACTCCGCCCTCTGCACAATTGGGTATGGTACCTGATTCAGGCGGCTCAGGGTAAACAGCACGGTAGGTTTTTCCGCTATTGCCGTGAAACAGAGCGACCCTTCCTTCAAAACGAAAAACGGATCCATGAATTAGGGGTTTTTTCAAATCCCCACATGCTTCGTCCAGCAGATAACGTGTGGGAAAGTTGTCAGAGCAGTCAATGACAAGATCGTATTCATTCAATAACTGCTCCGCGTTTTGTGAGTTCAACTTCAATTGGTGAAGTCTATATTGAATGCTGCTGTTAATCTGTTTTAATGCTTTGTACGCGATATCAAGTTTTGACAACCCTATGTCATTTTCGCGGAACAGAATCTGTCTGTGAAGATTGGTTGTTTGAATTGAATCAGAATCTGCAATTCCTAACAATCCGACACCTGAAGCAGCGAGATATTGCAATACAGGATGTCCGAGACCTCCGCATCCTACAACGAGCACGCGGGCTTGTGCAAGAAGTGCCTGAGATTTTTCTGTAAAGCCCGGCAAGCTTAAATGTCTGGAGTATCGTGCCTGTTCATCTTCCATGTATGCAAATGTATTTGCCTATACTTGTGGTTAATAAAAAACAGGGCATGGATTATCCATTTATTGATTATCAGAGCGTAAGATTTTCTGTAGAAGACATGAAGCAAAGGTCTGAATCTTTTTATGCGGAAATGAACCGGCGCCGTTCCATCAGAGAATTCTCAGAAGAACCAATTCCGGATGGGGTGATAGAAAATATTATCAGAACCGCATCTACCGCGCCAAGCGGAGCCAACAAGCAGCCATGGACATTTTGCGTTGTTACCAATGCCGGCCTGAAGAAGAAAATTCGTTTAGCAGCGGAAGAGGAAGAAAAACTGAATTATAGCCAGCGTATGAGTGAAGAGTGGTTGCGTGATCTTGCGCCATTGGGAACCGATGAGGATAAAGCTTTTCTTGAAACCGCGCCGGTGCTTATTGTGGTTTTTAAAAGACCCTTTGAATTTGACGCGGACAGTCGGAAACATCAGAATTATTATGTCAGCGAAAGTGTTGGTATTGCCTGCGGAATGCTTATAGCAGCCATTCATCATGCCGGACTAGCTTGTCTCACCCATACACCGAGCCCAATGAACTTTCTCGAGCGCATTCTTGACAGGCCTTCTAACGAAAGAGCGTATCTTCTCATTCCTGTCGGCTACCCTGCAAATGGCGCAAAAGTTCCCGACATACAGCGTAAGTTGTTGGAAATGTGCATGAAAGCATACACTTGAATGATGCTGTTGGCGGGTAAAAAAAAAAATTTGCAGGCCAATAAAAAATTATACTTTTGGCACCGTTTTAATTCACATAATAATTAATAAAATGTCAGAAGTAGCAAAGAAAGTAACCGCCATCATTGTTGACAAACTCGGCGTAGAGGAAGCTGAAGTAACTCGTGAAGCAAGTTTCACCAATGACCTTGGCGCAGACTCTTTGGATACGGTAGAACTCATCATGGAATTCGAGAAAGAGTTTAATATCGCTATTCCGGATGATCAGGCCGAAAAGATTGCAACTGTTGGTCAGGCAATTGATTATATCGAGGGCAACTCGAAGTAATTTTCCTTAAATTTGTTATATGCAGCTCAAGAGAGTAGTCATTACGGGTCTTGGAGCGCTAACACCGCTGGGCAATAATCTTCAGGATTATTGGAATGGCCTTATTGCGGGAGTCAGTGGCGCAAATCTTATTACCCGTTTTGATGCCTCTAAGTTCAAAACCAAGTTCGCCTGCGAGCTCAAAGGCTTCAATGTAGAAGATCACATTGATAGGCGTGAGGCCCGCAGGATGGATCCCTATACCCACTACGCGCTTGTTGTGGCCAAAGAAGCCATTGTGGATTCCGGAATGGATTTGGAAAAGATCAACAAAGATCGCGTCGGTGTTATCTGGGGTTCAGGTATTGGAGGGCTGCTGACTTTTCAGGAAGAATGTGTAGCTTATGGACGCGGTGATGGAACGCCGAGATTCAATCCCTTCTTCATTCCCAAAATGATTGCTGATATTGCTTCAGGTCATATTTCAATCAATTACGGGTTCCGTGGACCGAACTACACCACAACTTCAGCCTGTGCATCTTCAAACAATGCCATGATCGATGCCTTCAATTATATCAGACTGGGTAAGTCTGATATCATCGTATCGGGTGGTTCTGAAGCGGCAGTTACGGAAGCCGGAGTTGGTGGATTCAACGCATGCAAAGCACTTTCCGAAAATAACGAAGAATTCTCCTCTGCCTCCAGACCTTTTGATCAGACGCGTGATGGATTTGTACTTGGCGAAGGCGCAGGTTGCCTTATTCTTGAAGAGTACGAGCATGCCAAAGCACGCGGAGCAAAAATTTATTGCGAAGTATTGGGTGGCGGTCTAAGTGCGGATGCCTATCATATCACCGCACCTCATCCGGATGGAATTGGAGCAAAATTGGTTATGGGACATGCTTTGGATGATGCAGGCCTGAAACCCGAAGACATTGATTATATCAACGTTCATGGCACTTCGACACCGCTTGGTGACGTCCAGGAGTCGAGAGCTATCCAAAGTGTTTTTGGTGAACATGCCTACAAGTTGAATATTTCAAGTACAAAATCCATGACAGGACACTTGCTTGGAGCAGCCGGAGCCATAGAAGCGATCGCTACGATTATGGCGATCAAACATGATATTGTGCCGCCTACCATTAATTTTAAAACCGCCGATCCCGAGCTTGATCCGAAACTGAACTTTACTTTCAATCAAGCTCAAAAAAGAATTGTGAATGCCGCAATGAGCAATACTTTCGGTTTCGGAGGACACAATACTTCAGCCATATTCAGGAAGTTGTGATGGTTTGGAAGTTTCCCTTTTTTAAAAAGAAAAAAAACAATCCCGAGATACAGGCCTTCATTAAGAAGGCCTTTGGTTTTCGTCCCGGTGATACCAGCGTGTATGAACAGGCTCTGCGTCATAGCAGCGCGGCCACCAAAATTAGACCAGGTGTAAAAAACAGCAACGAGCGCCTTGAATTTCTTGGTGATGCTATACTTGATTCTGTTGTAGCCCACTATCTCTACAATAAGTATCCTCTCATCCCTGAGGGTGAATTGACCAAAATGAAAAGCAAGGTGGTGCGCCGTGAAAATCTAAACATGGTGGGCTATACGCTGCGTCTTCACGAATTACTCCATCTCAATCTTGGAAAACAGGAAATGCATGACTCCATTGTCGGCAATGCGCTGGAGGCCATCATTGGAGCGGTTTATCTTGATAAGGGATATAATATCACCCGGGATATAGTACTGAATCTTCTGAAGCAGCATGGACTTGATACTAAGGTGCATGACGACATAGACTACAAAAGCAAACTGCACGAATGGAGCCAAAAAAACAAGCGAGCGCTACACTTTAAGGTTCTTGATCATCGCAACGAAGGTGGTTCCAGTTATTATCGGGTATTGCTGCAGATTGATTCAGATGATTACGGTGTTGGAGAAGCAAACTCTAAAAAGGCCGCGGAACAAAAGGCCGCCAGAATCGCCTGCGAAAGAATTTTTGGCCGCAGACAAAATGCCTGATATCATTCTGAATTGTGCTTGTTCAGCTATCTTAGCTTAACTTTCTGACCGACATGAAACGTGCAGGGCGCATTATATTATTCTTTCTTTTTTTACAATGGATGGGATTCACAGGTTGCTGTGAGGATTATGAATGTACTTATGGTGAGCTTGAGTCCATTGAGTTCAGTGCTTTTAATAATGCCGGACCTCAACCAGTTGAAATTACGGTCGATACAATGCCGGCGCTGGCTTTCATGCTTCAATTGACATTCCGCGGAACGAAAACTGAATGCCTTGAAAATGCTTTAAATCATGGCAATCCATTTATTTCTTCCGCTTATGCCTATAAGTGCATTGGCCCGGAGTTTCAATCTCCCGATACGATCGTTTCATTAACGATCACCAGCAATCAGACTTTCAATGAAAATTATCCCGCAGGCGAAGATCTTACACCACTTTTTGTAACCAAAGTGGATGATGGTTTCTTATACGGCCCGGTTGGATGGACGCCCGATCTTGAAAGAAATTACTATCTCTTCAGTAAACCCTCCGAAACCTCTACACACCGGTTTTTTGCTGAATTAGTTTTGAGTGATGGAAGATTGATAAAGGATAGCACCAACTTCATCACACTTGTGCCCTAGACCATACATATTACTTATAATTTGTGCCTGCACCTTTGGTGCTTTTTTGCTTCCAGCTGATTTTAGATCTCAGACAGGTATACCCAATTCAAATAAAGGCGATCTCGACGGTGCTGCTATGACAGGGTTCTGCTTTCCCTGGGATAGTCATCGAAACGGTAACTCTAATCCTAATAACCCAACACAATTTGCCACCAGAGGAATTTCATCACGCATTGAGGCCAATGCCGGTTTCGGTAATGGCTGGAAGTTTGGTCTTGGTGTAGAATTGATCCGGTGCAATCTGGATGGTGAAGCTTTGTCTGCATTTTTAGAGAAGGGTATTGCTTTGCCAAACTTTTTTCTGACAAAAGAGTTAGATGAAGATCCTTACTATACTTCTACTGTTTGGTTTGTTCAGATGGAAAATGAGATCAACTACGGTCGGTTCCGTATTGCACCCCACGCGAAGATCGGAATTTCAGCCTATGGCAGCTATTTCAGCAATACTTATCGCCTGAAGGAACAGGGTACCAACTATGAGCGAGAAGTTGAAGTAAGACCAAATTCTCAGTCATTGCCGGGATTCGTTTATGGAACTGGTGTGAAGGCTGGCTTTTCTCCAGGTGGTAATGAAGGAAATTTTCTTCTTTTCTGTAGTCTGGATGTGTTGAGGTACCGCACCATTACCGGGCTAGAATACAGAACGAGCGACATATTGGATAATACCACTTACACCCAAAATTGGTATGGATCAACCATTGCTTATTACAGCTTTATGATCGGCGGGGCCTTCTATTTAAGATAAGTATAAAGCTTACTGTTCTCTGTTTCCTTTTGTACTTTCGCTGAACATACGAAGAGACATGTATCACAATTTCAAAGAACATTTATCGAAAGAACTCGACTCCATCAAAGAGGCCGGTTTGTATAAAAGAGAAAGAATAATTACAACTCCTCAGGGCGCAGTGATCAATACTACCGATGGTAAGGAAGTGCTGAATTTTTGCGCCAACAATTATCTTGGTCTTTCTTCTCATCCTATTGTCCTGAAGGCAGCCAAGGATGCCATTGATACACATGGCTTTGGAATGAGCAGTGTCCGTTTCATTTGTGGAACTCAAGACATTCACAAAATATTGGAAGAAAAAATTTCTGAGTTTCTGCATACTGAAGATACAATTCTTTATGCTGCAGCTTTTGATGCCAATGGAGGCGTGTTTGAGCCTCTGTTGGGTGAACAGGATGCTATTATAAGTGACGAATTAAATCATGCTTCGATCATTGATGGTGTTCGTTTGTGCAAAGCCATGCGTTATCGCTATAAGAACAACAACATGGCTGATCTGGAGGAACAACTCAAAGCGGCTGCTGCTGCCGGTGCCAGATTTAAACTGATCGTTACCGATGGTGTTTTCTCTATGGACGGTTATGTTGCTCAACTTGATAAAATTTGCGACCTCGCAGATAAATATGATGCTATGGTAATGGTCGATGAATGTCATGCCACGGGGTTTATAGGGAAAACAGGCCGCGGCACGATTGAATTGAAGAATGTGCTTGGAAGAGTTGACATAATTACCGGTACACTGGGTAAGGCTCTTGGGGGCGCCATGGGTGGATTTACTTCAGGCAGAAAAGAAATCGTCGAATTGCTAAGACAGCGTTCCAGACCTTATTTGTTTTCGAATTCGCTAGCCCCAAGCATCGTGGGTGCCAGTATTGCAGTGTTCGATTTACTCAGTAAGACAACTGAACTGCGCGATAAACTGGAAGCCAATATTAAGCAGTTCAAAACCGGTATCAAGGCTGCCGGATTTGATATCAGGGATGGTGACTCAGCCATCGTGCCCGTGATGCTCTATGATGCGAAATTGGCTCAGCAGTTTGCAGATAAAC
This sequence comes from Crocinitomicaceae bacterium, assembly GCA_040381475.1. Classification (GTDB taxonomy): domain Bacteria; phylum Bacteroidota; class Bacteroidia; order Flavobacteriales_D; family Sanyastnellaceae; genus JAIBBG01. The sequence continues at coordinate 44,884 of JBEIHH010000003.1, forward strand.
TCCTCGAAGAAGGAATTTATGTTATTGGCTTCTTCTTTCCGGTTGTTCCCCGCGAGCAGGCGCGCATTCGCGTTCAGTTATCGGCTGCTCATGATCCCGTACACATTGAGAAAGCCATCGCTGCATTCACCAAGGTTGGTCATGAACTTGGCGTCCTGAAAGTGGCCGAGACAAAGTCATGAGTCTGCTTTCCGCTCCGGAAAATGAAATGAAAAAAATCAGGATCATTGGCCAGGGTCTGGCCGGTACTGTTCTTGCTTTGCAACTGGATGATCTTGGATTTGATGTCGTAGTTGCAGATGATGGTCACCTCTCGTCATCATCGGTTGTAGCCGCGGGAATGTGGAATCCTCTCTCTTTTAAAAAACTTCATGCGTCATGGTTGGCTGAAGAATTGATCTCTTCTTCGTTTCGCATTTATGTCGATTTGGAAAAAAAACTAAATGCCAGGTTTTTCTTTCCTGCGAATCTGATTCGCATATTTCCGGATGTCAGAAGCGCTAACGAATGGGATGAGCGTAGCGTGCATCCGGAGTTGAAACAGTTTATTGGTAATGAGAGTGATGATGATATAACAGCTGATTTCAACGCTCCTCATGGACATGGCAACGTTAAATCTGCGGGTTGGCTTAACACAAAAATTTTTCTTGATGCAGCGAGATCTTTTTTTATCAAGAAAGAGAGATTGATAGAAACTGCAGTGAATTCTGCGAAATTCAATGAGTGGATCGAATCCGGAGATATAGTGATTCAGTGCACAGGTTGGAAATTGCTTGAGGGTGGAGGATTCGACTGGCTGCCGGTTATCCGCAATAAGGGTGAAGTGCTTACTTTGAAAATCCCGTCGTTGAATACTCCGCACATGTTCAATTTCGGCAAATTTCTCATTCCCATAGGTGAGCAGCAATTTCGGTTGGGAGCAACCTATGAATTGGATCCGAAGCATCTGGAACCTACCAATCTGGCGAAATCTGAATTGATTTCCGATTTGAAATCAAGCCTTCTGCATGAATTTGAATTGCTTCAGCATCATACTGGCTTTCGTCCAACCGTGCCGGATCGAAAACCGCTGATTGGCTTCAGTCAGGAATTACCTCATTCCGGCATCTTCAATGGATTTGGCTCTAAAGGTGTTTTGCTTGTTCCTTATTTTGCTGAAATGTTGATTCAACACATGCTCACCGGTCAGGAAATTTTGCATGAAGTCTCTATGAAACGATACATTTCACGTTTCCGTCCATGAAAATGTGGTATTTGAATCTCACCCTGTGCCTCAGCTCACTGTTGAGCATCTCTTCCGTTTTTTTGTTTTCTTCATTGATACTTGTTACAGGTTTATTCCAGTTGTTTGTATTGTTCGTTATGCTGAAAGATAGAAAACAGAAGCCATCGGTATATAGTTTTTTATTGAGAATTTATCTATTGAGTGCTCTGGTTATTTCTTTTTCCTTTGCAGTTTCTGTTTATTATCTAAATGTTCGACCCGATCTGTTCTTGAGATTTGCATCCACAGAATCTGTTTTGCTGTTGATGCTGTGTTTATTTCTCATACCGGCTCTCCTGCACCTTGCGATGCATTATATGTCCGTTAAATCACAGAATAACTGAACCCATTTGCACAGTCCATTGTTTTTGTTACGCTGTTCAGTTTAATTTTGTAACCTTAGATTTAAATAAAATGCTTAATAAAAAAGTAGAAAAAGCGCTCAATGACCAGATCAAAGTCGAGGCAGAAAGTAGTCAGGTCTACCTCGCAATGGCTTCATGGGCTGAAATTAGTGGCTTTCCGGGATCAAGTCTCTTTCTCTACGCCCATAGTGATGAAGAGAGAATGCACATGTTGAAACTGATTAAGTTCGTCAATGATCGTGGGGGAAAGGCTATTATTCCGAGTCTCTCTCAGCCTGAAAAAGATTATAAGTCATTGCAGAATGTATTCGGATTGCTGCTTGAACATGAAACACGTGTTACGGCAGAAATAAACAATGTGGTAGATGTTTGCCTCAAAGAGAAGGATTATACAACCCACAACTTCATGCAATGGTACGTGAGTGAGCAAATCGAGGAAGAAACGCTTGCCCGCAATGTACTTGACAAGTTGAAACTTATTGGCAATGATAAAGGAGCTATGTATTTCTTTGATCGTGATGTTGCTGGCATGAAGTCTGCCGCTGCCGGAGGAGAAGAGAAGGCATAAATGCCTTGGTTCGATATTTTGAAAGCCCCGCTTTGCAGCGGGGCTTTTCTTTTAACATCGGGTAGTTCAGAAACCGATGCATTGTCAGTTTCGATGCAACCTGATCATGGTAGTTTTGGAAGAATGGCGAATATTGCACAATCACATTTATGAGTAAGCTGATTTTCAGTATTTTAATTACTGCGGCCATGGTTTTTGTGCCAACGGCTTTCGGGCAAAAGATCCCGGAAGATAACACCGTTGCCATGATCAGGGCCAATTACCTGTATCAGTTTGCAGTAAACAATAACTGGCCGGATCAATTGAAAAAGGGCAAGTTCAAGGTTGGTGTCATTGGTAATCCGGATGTTTTTGCCCAGATGTCATCCAAATATGGATCAAAACCTATCGGAAGTCAGACACTCGAAGTGATCTCCTTAACAGAATTATCGAAAGACCTGCAAATACATATTCTTTACGTTGATAAACAAAGAAGAAATGATATAGGGAGATTTGTAAAGGAGCTGAAGGATAAAGGTACACTAATCGTTACCAATTGGGAAGGCGCCATTGCGCAGGGCGCTCATCTCAATTTCCGGAATGTGGATGGATCAATTCGGTTTGAAGTTAATAAAAATGCCATAGTGAACGAAAAAATTACACCTGGCGTGAAAATCTTACAATGGGCAATTCAATGAGCACGATTACAAAATGGATCACCATGATTACGATTTGCGCATTTTCGGGTGTAACAGCCCAGATAATGCCGCTCACCAATGAAGCCGCGAGACTTTGTCAAAGCAAACAGTTCGATGACGCTTTATTGAAAATTGAAGAAGCGAAAAATGATCCTCAGGAAATCAACGATTCCTACATGTGGTATGTAGACGGATTCATTCACAAGGAAATATACAAGATCCATGAAGCAGGTATTCGGGATAGTAAGCACCGGGAACTGGCAGTGGAATCATTTCTTAAATCTCTTGAGCTGGATGAGACGAAGCAGAATAGTTCGATGACACGACTGAGCCTAAAGTATTTGGCATCTACTTATTTCAATGAAGCACTACTTCAAACACAGGAGTTCGATGCTGCAACGGAAATGGAACCCCAAAATACTTATGGCAAATTCCGTCGTTTGATGCATTTTGCTGAGCCGGGTAAGAGTCTCAACAAATATGAAATCGAGTTCAAGCAAAGCATGGGTCAGCGATGTTTTACACTCTGGCAAATGGACATGAATAATGAAAGTTATGCCGACAAAAGCGTTGGATACTATAACGATGTCGTGCGCCTTGACTCGAACTCGAGTGATGTTTATTACAATATTTCTGTGGTCTACTACAACAGAGCTGTTTTCAAATACCGTCAACTCGGCCCGGAAACCGACATTTTTGACCTCATCGTGATCCAACAGGATTGTGCGGAATTGATAAAAAATAAAGCATTGCCCAACATGGAGCAATCCTATAAACTCAATCCGGAAAAGGCTGAATGCACGCGCGGCCTTATGTTCATTCACAGGGCTCTTGAACATGAGAATGACGCGGAGTATTTTAAGTCTGAAATGGAAAGACTTGCAAAAGAAGGCAAGATCGTATTGCCTGATAAATGAGATTTTAAATTCCACCCTGTTATGAAATCTCAATTAAGGTTCTATTCACTTTGCCTACTGCTTATCCAAACTTCTAGTGTTGTTTACGGACGAGCAGGAGATATGTCATTTCATTATTGTCAGTGGGTTCATTCTGACTCTTCAGGCAAAGAGTATGTTTCGCGTGCTGTTGAGAATTGTCAATATGGTAAAATTGATGATGCAATTCGGGAAATTGAATCTGCCATGAACACTCCTGCCGCAAATGAAGCATACACATGGTACGTTAAGGGATTCGTTTATAAAGAATGCTATAAAACATCGAAGGAAAATAAACAAAGGGTTGAAGCCAGAGATATTGCCGTGAAAGCCTTTCTCTTTTCTCGCAGCATGAATGACTACGATAACAACGCTTTCAATGCGGATCCTGCATTGAAATACTTGATAGGCACATACTACAGCGATGCACTGATGGAAGCCGGCGTCTGCGATGCTGCGAGCCTTCAATATTGTGATCAACTGATGCTGGCCTATGCTGATCTTTCGCAAAAAGCGGGAATAGACAATGAACTTTCGTTGAGAATATCGGATTTTAATAAGACGATCGGCATGCGTCTTTTCAATCTATGGCTATCCAATCCTTCTCAGATAGAATTGTATAATGAGGCCTTGAATAGAATGTCAAATGCCATTTCATACAATCCGCATGATTGTGTGTCTATGTATAATCTGGCGGTGTTTCATTTTAAAATGTCTGAAGCAGGAAGTGAGAATATACTCAGTTGTGATGTAGAAGGTGAACTCGACATTGCACTTGGCGAAATGCACAAGGCTGAATCAAAATGCTCAGATAATCTTGATATTCTCAGAGGTATTCTAAATATCTACAAATTGAAAAAGGATGAAACACTCATCGCTGAATATGAAAGGCGAATCGCGGATATTCAGAAAAACCTGAATCTGAAAAATTGAATTTCCGCTTTTCCATATCGCATAAAATAGGTGTCGGTTTCGGATTGTTCATTGTTGTTGTAGCCGTATTTATCTATCTGACCAATAAAACCCTGGCAGAGAGTCGTGAGATCAACCGCAGAATCAATGAGATCTATGCTCCTTCGGTAAAAATTCTCGAAGAATTGGATAACAATATTATTCGTGCTCAACAGCTGATGAAGAACTGGTCAATTGTCCAAAGGCGCGAAGATGACCACGAACGGGTTGATGCTATTGAAATTTGTGAAAAATCAATACCCCGGCAACTGCAAGAAATTGATGAATATTCGAAACTATGGAGCAGAGAACTGAGCACTCATAAGAACGCCATGTTCATTCATGTCCGTGAGCTTATGCTTGCGTATGAAGAGGTAAGGAATCTTCTTTATGATTTCGATAGTTACGCCGACCCATTGAATCAGATAATGGCCGAAAGTTTGTTCATTGAGGGAGGAACTATTACGTCAGCGCTGGCAGCGGCTAGGGAAGAGCTCAAATTGATCAATGCTGCCCAGCGCGATACCATGGCAGCTGAAATTGGCAGGATGGACGATTCATTTGAGAAGCTGAGTCTTTTGCTTGCTTGCATCGCAATCGTTGTGATTGTGGTGGGTGCTATCATTGGTGTGCTTACCTCACGATCTATTGTCAAACCGGTGAATGCGCTCAAAGCTAGACTGCTCAACCTTTCAAAAGGTATTTATTCTGTGCACAGCACCAAAGCTGGTAATGATGAGATTGGCGACATGGTCAACGCAGTCGAGAGACTTGTCTCCAACTTTGAAAAGACAAAAGAATTTTCATTGAACGTTGGTGCTGGAAATTTTAAGGTAGACTACGCCCCTCTCTCTGAACACGATGAGTTGGGCAAGGCTTTGCTTCAGATGCGCGATGATCTTGCTTCATACAGACATGAGATGGAGGAGAAGGTAAGTTCTCAGACTGTAGAAATCAGAAATCAGAAGGAAGAGGTTGAGTTGCAGCGTGAGAAAGTAACGGAGCTCTATACAGATTTGCAGTCGAGCATTTATTACGCAAAGCGTTTACAGCAAACCATTCTGCCGAGCGATAGCTTCATAAAGGATATGTTTCATGATTCATTCGTATTCTTTCGTCCCAAGGCTACTGTTAGTGGTGATTTTTACTGGTTTGTGTCCAAAGGCACCAAACGTATGGTTGCCGCTGCAGATTGTACAGGCCACGGCGTACCGGGTGCGTTTATGAGTCTTGTGGCTCACAACGTGCTAAACCAGGCAACCAAAGTATACAGCAAACCATCTCAGGTGCTGAACAGTGCCAACAGATTGTCTGCTGTAGCGATGCGCGCAGAATCGGGTGAACATTTCATGAAAGATGGAATGGACATTGCTCTATGTACAATTGACTCTGAAACCCTGGAACTTGAATTCAGCGGAGCACAGAATCCTGTGTATATTATAAGGGACTCAGAACTCATTCTATTTGATGGTGATCCATTCAGTATCGGAACATATGTGAATGGCGAACGTGAGTTTACCAACCATACCTTTCAATTAAAAAAGAGCGATCGCATTTATTTGTTCAGTGATGGTTATGCCGATCAGTTTGGAGGACCTGCAGGTAAAAAATTCATGAGAAAAAAATTCCGTGATTTGATTCTGCGCATAAGTCCACTGGCGATGCAGGATCAGAGGCTTATGCTTGAATCAACCATCGATCAATGGCGTGGTGATAACGAACAGGTAGATGATATTCTTGTAATCGGAATCAAGGTCTGATGTCAGACGAACTTCTGGCTCACGTCAACAAGAAATTTTCGAAGTAGTGTTTTTCTGCCAATGAGAACCTGAAATTTCATTTCGGAACGATTGCTGAGTGAAACACTGCTTTTGATAGTCTTTCGTCCAATCTTAATTGTCGTATGAACACAAAATCTGCGCTCCATTTCTCCGAATGAACTTTTGAAGTCGCGTTGAAAGTATTCTTCGAATAACACTTTTTTCGGGCCGGATCCATCAAGATTAAAAATGGCTTCAAGTACTTTTTTGCCATCTGCTGTTATTTCTTTCCAAGACTCACAATGAATCACCGTGCGAAAGGCGCCTGTATCTACTTTTCCTTCGATGGCTTTAAATCCCAGATCCGGAAGATCCAGGTATACATGCCTGCCAATGATTCGCAGCGGTTTAGTCTTCATACCATGTCCTTTTAATTGGACGTGAGAAACTTTTTTACAATTTCTGAAATAGCTTTCCCATCTGCTTTCCCTGCAAGAGCCTTGTTTGCTGCTCCCATTACTTTTCCCATATCTGCGGGAGATACCGAACCCATAGAGGAGATAATTGATTTTACTTCTGCTTCAAGTTTCTCTCCAGTCAGTTGCTCAGGTAAATATGCAGCGATAACATTGGCCTGTTTCATTTCTTCATCAATCAGATCTTGCCTGTTCTGTGACTTATAGATGTCGATTGATTCCATGCGCTGCTTATAGAGCTTGTTGAGAATGGCTATTCCGCGGCTATCGTCTATAGTGCCATCGCTCCCTTCTTTGGTCATTTCCAATAGCAGTTTGCTCTTGATGTCGCGCAATGCCATGAGTTTGTCTTTTTCGCCAGCTTTCATGGCGTCCTTGATGTCGTTGTTGATTTTTTCTGTAAGACTCATAGTCGGATTTTCTTTGGCGCTAATTTATTATGATAAGTGAAATAAGCGCATCTGATTGGTTTTGATTTAACACTAGGCTGGTTCTACACTTGTTCTCGAAAGTACTTTTTTTGATCAGGCTCTATTTCGCTACATTCGTGGCATGTTCGCCAAGTCTGATATTGAGAAATATTTTGCCGCAGAGAAGGCGGAAAGTGTAGTATTTATTCTTTGGGGTGTCGCTGCAATTATCATTGGTCTGATTTTGCTGATATGGTTTAGAAATGCCTTCAACAAAGGCTTTGTGATCCCGTTTGGCATTGTTGCAATGTTGCATATACTCGTTGGGGCTTCCGTATTTGCCCGGGCAGATAATCAGCGCATCAACAATGTTTATGCTATGGATATGGACCCCGCCTCACTTCGCAACGAGGAAGTTCCGAGAATGGAAAAAGTAATTAAAAGTTTTGTTGTGCTTCGCTGGACAGAATTATCACTATTCATTGTCGCTGTGGTATTGATTATGGTGTATCGAACCCAGCCCGAAAAATCTCTTTACTTCGGAATTGGTGTCGGACTCTGTATTCAGGCGGCTATGACGCTGATCCTGGATTTTTTCGCCGAGAAAAGGGCGCATGAGTATTGTCAGGGATTGAAGCAATTCCTGCACATGTAATCATATAAAGCTAGGATTCTTACGTTGCGTCTGATTTTGTCTGCCTGACTTCTATCAGTGGTCGATGTAATTTTTTTTCATACCTTTCATGGTTATAAAGTTTAGTTATGGAAGAGCGGAAAAACCACGTAGATCGACTCATAGAGCACGGGGGCGTATATTTTAAGAACAAACAGGAATTGATACAGATGAATGTCGCTGAGAAGACAGTGACAACGACTGCGTCTGCTTTATCCTCCGGATTTACGCTCGCTATACTGCTTTTTGCCTTGGTCTTTTTTGGCATTGCCCTGGCGCTTTGGATAGGCAAAGTCATGAATAATCAAATTGCCGGTTTTGCCATTGTTGGAGGCGCATATTTGCTTCTCACTTTTATTTTGCTCATAGCAAAAAGATCAATAATTGAAAGGCCGATCATGAATTCCATGATCAGGCATAACCAATTAAAATCATCCAATGGTGCCATCCAGAACATCCAACATCTCCAAACTGAAATCGATAGGTTGAAGAAGGATTGTGATGCCAGCGAAAAACAAATAAAAGAGGATATTGAGATTTTGAGAAATGATCTCAAACCTTCCAATCTTCTGCTCAATGTAATCTCGGGAATCACCGGGATTCGATTTGGCACTGACGCCCTGGGTAAAGGCGGTGTTTTATATGGGTTTTCTTTGCTCATGCAAAGGTTGATGCTCAAAGCAGAGAAGAAAGCAGAAGATACTGTCTACGGTTTAATTGATATACTTTTTTCGCGTATTCAGGATTTTGTGCAGAGGCATACGACGCATCAAGCTCAACGAGAGGAACGAGCGGAAGACAAGGAAAAGGGCGAAGAGAAATCGTAAATCTTCTCTAATTCTTATTATCAAGTAGTTCTGAAATCACTTCCATGCCTTTGGTTTTCTCCGACAACACTTTCAGTATTCCGAGAAAGGGCACAAATAGAATCATTCCGGAAGCTCCCCAGATAATTCCGCCAGCCAGAATTACGACAATGGTTGATAGTGTATTTACGTTCAGCTTATTGCTCACGGCCCAGGGGAAAATCACGTTTGCTTCAAGATATTGTACAACAGTAAATATCAGAATAACTCCCATAGGGTAGTAAATGGAATTGAATGTAATCCATGAAACAACCATAGGAAGTAATGCGCCGATCATTATTCCTACATATGGTATAAAAGTCAAGACTGCAGCAATGAATCCGAACAATATCGCATGCGGAACACCCAATAGGAGCAAACCAATACTATTTAGCAAACCTACAATTAAATAAACCTTGATCATTCCCTTGATAAAGTTGTAATAGGTCGTGATCGTCTGGTGCAGTATATCGCGAAGATCAGCAGCCGGCATTGTCTTGATAAAGGCATGCAGTGCCCGAAACAGAGAGCTACGTTGGTAGAGTATCAAAGCGGATATTATGGGTAGTAAAACGAGCATCACAATGAAGACTGAAACAGAACCCAAAGTAGTTTGTAAAATCGGAAGCACTTTGGTGCTTGAATCATTGCGCATATCATCAAGCCATTGAGTTTGTTGCTCAAGACTGATGCCCATATGTTGAGTTAAATACTCAGAAACCATAACCATTGTTTCCTGGAGTTTGATCTGAAGTGCGGGCCATTCACCGAAGAAAGAATTCAACTGAAAAAGCATCAATGTCACCAAACCGCCTCCGAGCACTAGCAGCAGGAGCAAGGAAACTACAATGGCCATTGTGCGATTCATTTTTTTTTTCTCCAGCCATGAACATACGGGATATAGTATACACGCGATTAGCAACGAAAAACTCAAGGGCACAAAAAGAGAACGACCGAGATAAAGCAGGACACTTACAATCAGTATTCCTGTGGCTATTTGCAGATAATTATTTCCTTCAGTTTGGCTTTTGAATGTCATTGTCTTTAGAAAAATTCTTTCGGGGAAATTAAGGTACTCCTCTTCATCTTTAGTTAAATACAATGATGATAATTAGCGCTTTTGTGAATTTGAACGAATAAGTTTGCAGATCTTTTACTTGAATCCGGAACTATGATTTATAGACCTTGTCTACGGACTTCCTAAAAACGAATTTGCCAGCTTGAATGACATAAACATATCCGCCAAAGGTGATGCTATCTCCTTCTCGAAGCTTGTGGAGTTCTTTCAAATCTTCTTCGATGGTGTGAATAGTGCCCCCGGTTGCTCTTGCAAGATCGAGATATTGAGGATTGGGTGGATAACTGGTTTCGCCCCATTGCGTGCCACATAAAACCACTGTTACTGGTTTTTTCACTTCACTCATCCAGGAGTAATCCCGCATGGGCGCCCAGTTGTCAGCAACCATTACCACTCGTTTGCACTTCTTAAATGCCTGCAAGCCTTTGATTATTGCTTCTATGTTGTTCTCTGGCGCATCACCGCCTCCTCCGCCGGAAATGCATTGATTGGCCGTGTACAGCACGCTATCGACAACAGAAGTTCTCTGTAAGTAAATACCTCCCGTGTTCCCGGTTATTTTGATATTATCCGCTTTGCGATCTCCGTCGTTAAAGAATGAATAGCATAGCGTGTCTTTTCCTGCCCGCAGTATAAGCCAATTGAAAACCTGTTTGGCATAAGGCGACATGCTGCCTGTCAGGTCAACTGCGATGAGGTCTGACTGGCTGATTTTATTCAAAGAAAGAATGCGGTACAGACTTGTATCTTCACTTTTTTCTGCTAAACCATAAGTGAAGGTAGTCATGGGTGGCAACTTGCGATATCTTATAACAAAGCCATGAAACATCCTTTTTGCCTCGTCTTCTGTTGAATACCCCAATTGTTTAATAAGTTTCCACTGAATCATTGGTTGCTTATATATATCAGGAAACAGAAAGTATAATTCAGTTAATCTTTCACGATTGAGTAACATTTCGCTATCTCGATTTTGAAAGTCTGTATAAACCAAATCTACTGATATGATGTTGCATCCGGAAACCAGCTGCTGCAGGCCTTCCGGTTCCAGAATTTCACTTTGTGCATATTTCATTTTTAGAACAAGTGTTCTGAGTTCCGCGGAGGTATCAGTTTTCACCTGATTGTAGTGATGCACAACTGAAGTATCAGCTTTGATAGCAAAGGATACTGATAGTGACAATTTTTTGTCCTGAGAAAATACGACATCTGATGAAGTGAGAAGCAGAATCAATGCAATTGGGCAGAGCATTCTCCGAATTTGTTTTTGAAACATGACTTTTAGAGTTGGTTGTTTTCCGAACGATCGCTAAGAATCGAATATTTTATGATTGGAAAAATATAGCCTCCGCTCATTGTTATTTCTTCGCTTGAGTTGAGTCCACTCTAAAATGAAAAAGGCTGCCCTTTCGGAACAGCCTTTTCTTATTTCCAGTTTGAAATGGATTACATCATTCCACCCATTCCGCCGCCACCCATTGGAGGCATTGCTGGTGTATCTTCTTTGATGTCGCTGATCACACATTCAGTAGTAAGCAACATGCCAGCGATAGATGCTGCGTTTTCAAGCGCTACACGAACCACCTTGGTAGGGTCAATGACACCGGCACCAATCAGGTTTTCGAATACTTCAGTGCGCGCATTGTAACCATAATCATCTTTTCCTTCGCGAACAGTGTTTACAATAACAGCTCCTTCACCGCCGGCATTGGCAACAATCTGGCGCAATGGTTCTTCAATAGCGCGGGAGATAATTGCAATACCTGTTGTTTCATCATCATTTAAGCCCTTCAGTTTACCAAGAGCCGAGCTTGCGCGGATAAGCGCTACTCCACCACCCGGTACAATACCTTCTTCCACTGCAGCACGTGTTGCGTGAAGTGCATCGTCAACGCGATCTTTTTTCTCTTTCATTTCGAGTTCAGTCGCTGCGCCGATATATAGCACCGCAACTCCACCTGCCAACTTTGCAAGACGCTCCTGAAGTTTTTCACGATCGTAATCCGAAGTGGTCTTCTCAATCTGAGCTTTGATTTCAGCGATACGTGCTTGAATGGCATCTTTGCTTCCAACACCATTTACAATGGTTGTATTGTCTTTGTCAACTGTGATTTTCTCTGCACGGCCAAGATCTTCCAGTGTTGCATTCTCCAGTTTTAAACCGGTTTCTTCACTGATAACCTGACCACCTGTGAGAATAGCAATGTCCTGAAGCATCGCTTTTCTGCGATCACCGAAGCCCGGTGCTTTAACAGCAGCTACTTTCAGGGCACCGCGAATTTTATTCACTACTAATGTTGCCAGTGCTTCACCATCAACGTCTTCTGCAATAATGAGCAATGGACGACCTGTTTGAGCGGTTTTCTCAAGCACAGGCAGCAGCTCCTTCATTGTGCTTACTTTTTTATCATAAATAAGTATGTATGCATTGTCTAGGTCAGCTTCCATGTTCTCTGTATTCGTTACGAAATACGGAGACAGATAACCGCGGTCAAACTGCATACCTTCTACTGTCTTCACTTCTGTTTCTGTTCCTTTCGCTTCTTCAACTGTGATGACACCTTCTGTACCCACCTTTTGCATGGCATCCGAAATCAGCTTTCCAATTGCTTCATCATTGTTCGCTGAAATAGATGCGACCTGCATAATTTTAGCATTGTCATTGCCAACTGTTTTCGAAATTTTCTTCAACTCTGCAACTACAGAATCAACAGCTTTGTCAATGCCGCGCTTGAGATCCATTGGATTAGCACCACTTGCCACGTTTTTCAGGCCCGCAGTAACGATTGCCTGGGCCAACACAGTTGCTGTGGTCGTTCCATCGCCTGCCATGTCTGCAGTCTTGCTTGCTACTTCTTTGAGCATTTGAGCACCCATATTTTCAATAGCGTCCTTTAGCTCAATTTCTTTCGCTACTGTAACTCCATCTTTCGTGATATGCGGAGCTCCGAATTTTTTATCGATAACTACGTTACGGCCTTTCGGTCCAAGTGTGACCTTTACCGCGTTTGCCAGTGCATCTACACCAGCCTTCAGCTTTTCTCTTGCACTGGTATCAAATGTGATTTCTTTTGCCATTTTTTTAGATTTTTAAAGTTGTTGAAACAATTAGATGATCGCGAAAATGTCTGACTCGCGCATAATGAGGTATTCTTTACCATCAACGGTAATCTCAGTGCCTGCGTATTTGCCGTAAAGTACGGTATCGCCTGATTTTACAGTCATAGGTTCGTCTTTTTTGCCATTTCCCACAGCTACAACCTTACCTTTTTGTGGTTTCTCTTTAGCTGTGTCGGGAATAATAATGCCGCTGGCTGTCGTCGTTTCAGCCGGAGCAGGCTCAACAATAACGCGGTCTGCGATTGGTTTTACATTAACTGACATGGTAGTTATGAATTTAACTGGTTAATTTAAATCTTGATTCTACCCGCTCATGTCACCTTTTGTGCCAATTGCGGATAGCGAAAATTTTGTCAGGCTTTGATCAAAAAAAATGTCAGTGCTGCGACACACTGACATTCATATCAGAAAAATACTGACAAGTATTATTGGCCGGCCGGAGCTTCATTGCCCTCTGTTCCGGTTCCGGTAGGTTGTTCTGTCTGCGTTGGAGCGCCGCTGTCATCAACGTCGGTTGGCAATGTTGTGTACCAACGGGCAGATATAAGGCACAACACAAAAAGCGCAATAGCAAGATACCAGGTAGCCTTTTCCAGAAAATCAGCAGTGCGCTGTACACCACCAACCTGGGTTGCTCCCTGAAAACCGACAGCCAGTCCGCCTCCCTTGGGGTTTTGCATTAATACTACAATACCTAAGAGAAGGGCTACTATAACGATTAGTACAATGATCAAAGATGCCATGATTGCTTACTTTTTGTTTTTATCTAAATTTTTTAATTGGGCGGCAAAGTAAATACTTTTTTCCGGATATAGCTCAATCAATTTTTTGTATGCCTTGCGCGCTTTGTCCATTTTTCCTTGTCGGGCGTACAATTGAGCCATTGTTTCAGTCACAAATGAGAAGTCTTCTTCGAGGCTGTCCTTGGCAATATTCCCGGGTGCATATTCCGAAGCCTTTCCCCTGGTAATGTTGGGCTCAAGGCTTATAAAACGATCAACGAGGTCCCGTTGATGTGACTTCTCATCCGGCGCCGATATCCGGCGAATGCCATGGGATAATGGCTGGTGTTCAAAGGCAGGCAGGTTTTCATCGGGTTGCTCAGCAGTGGCTTCTGTGGCAGGAAATTCAGCACGTAACCAATCATCTGCAGCAGAAGGGATGGGCTCTTCATTGCTTTCCAACTTCCCCGTTTGCTCATTTTCACCAAAATGCAGTCGTTGTGACCTTCGGTAAATCCACGCCGCATAGCTATTTTCTTCAGGCATAGGTTCCTCTTCCTTCCGCTCAGGCGCAACTTCCATTTCCATGCTGCTTTGCATCGCTTCAAGCAGAATTTCCCGCTCCATGAGGTCTATGGCAGTTGCAGAAACTTGTGAAATTTCGATTTCGGTTTTGCTTTGGGCTTCCTGAATAAAATGATTCTCTGTATCCTCGTCGGTTTTTATCAAAACCGCAGGCGAGGGCTCTTCATAAACAGTCACCTGAGAAACTTCTGTTCCACCTGCGATTCCAGCTGATGAGGTGCCGTTTTCCTCTTCTGACATGATCAGCCCGGCCAGCGATTCTGCTCCGACATCTGTTTGCTGCCCGACAGCAGCTTCGACCAATGACAGTGTTCCGTTTTCCGGAGTGGGGCTAATCTCCTGCTTTTCCTGAATGACAGGTTCAACCAGGCCAGCTACTGTTGAACCTTTGAGATATTTATAAAGCTTTCGTCGGTCGGTGGCGTAAAGTGAAGCATGATGCAATTGATCGGAGAAACGGTGGTCATGGTTCAGTTGATAAACCCTGGAAAGCAATTGATGCGCCGCACTGAAATAAGGATAGCGTGTTGTCACATCTGCCAGTTCTTCAGGCATAACTTCCACCGCCATTTGCGGATTACTTATGATTTTATGTAGTGACTCTCTGTTCAAGGTTTTCTCACTTACCAATTGCCTAAACTGGCGTTGTATATTTCTTGTGTCAGCTGATCATTGATCAGACTCCATAAACTTTCTTCAATCGAAAATAAGTCTTGATTAGCATCAAAATCAGCGAATTTGGTGAAAGTGCGCTCAAAACTTAGGTCAGGCTCAATCATGTTTTCGTATTTAACTTTCACTGTAATCGTAAGTCTGTTGAGAGAGGCCGTTTCGGCTGCGCCGGATTGAATGGCGACCGGTGAAGTGGAATATTCGGTGATAATGCCGGAATAAATCAAATCACCGTCGTTTTCACTCAGTTTTAATGGACTCTGAGCGAGAAGCAGATCTTTCATTGACTCAGTGAATCGTTGCGCAAACAGCGGCGTTGCCAGACCTGCCTGCGGCTTGAAATAGCTTACGCTAAAAGTTTTTGCACCACTGAATTGGCCTCCTGTAAATGTGTAAATGCCGCATCCTGCCATCGCAAGCGTCAATGAAATCAACAGGATTTTCACTTTTATATTTTTCACACACAGAGTCAACGCTATTATTTCACCAAATTGTATTCTTTGATTTTTCTATAAAGAGTGCGCTCAGAAATACCAAGCTCTTCTGCCGCATACTTTCTCTTGTTGCGATGTTTTTTCAAAGCTTTTTCAATCAGTTCCTTTTCAGAATTTTGAAGTGAAAGAGATTCTTCAGCTGCGATTTGACCGGGCTGAACTGAGGCGGGCTGAGTTTGAGGAAGTCTTATTATTCCCGCGGGTGCAGGAGTGATTGTAGAACTTCCATTGCCTGAAAAAACCCGTTGGATGAGATCAGCATTGGATGTGTCATGAGCGAATTCATCGCCTGAACGAAGCATGCCGGATACAAGTTGTTTCAAGTCATTCAGGTCGTTTTTCATGTCGAATAATACCTTGTAAAGTATTTCTCTCTCTGAGAAATTCGATGGTGCCGACTGGCCTCCTGTGAGTATGAGTGACTGATTGCCAAAGTCTTCGTGGGGCAAATAGTACTGAAGTGTTTCAACCTGAATCAGTCTTTCCTGCTCAAGAACATTCATCTGTTCGGTGATGTTTTTTAGCTGACGAACATTGCCTGGCCATGAATAATTCACCAGCAGTTCCTGTGCTTCCGGAGTGAGTTCCAGAACTGGCATCTTATACTTCTCGGCAAAATCAGTTGTGAATTTGGCGAATAGCAGAGGAATGTCTTCTCTTCGCTCGCGCAACGGCGGAAGAATTACCGGTACCTGATTCAATCTGTAATAAAGATCTTCGCGAAATTTGCCTCGTCTAATAGCATCGCTGAATTCTACGTTAGTCGCAGCTACGACGCGGACATTGGTTTTCTGAACCTTCGATGATCCAACTCGGATATATTCGCCGGTTTCGAGCACTCGCAACAATCTCACCTGGGTCTGTAATGGGAGTTCAGCGACTTCGTCAAGAAAAATTGTTCCCCCGTTGGCTTCTTCAAAATATCCTTTTCGTGCTTCTGTTGCCCCCGTGAATGAACCTTTTTCGTGTCCGAATAACTCACTGTCAATAGTTCCTTCAGGAATTGCTCCACAGTTTACCGCTATGTAAGGGGCATGTTTTCTTGCGCTATAAGCGTGAATAATCTTAGGGATGTTTTCTTTTCCTGTGCCGCTTTCTCCATTGATCAGGACCGACATGTTGGTAGGAGCTACCTGCACGGCAATGTCCAAAGCACGAATGAGCATCGGGTTGTTTCCGATGATTTCAAATCTTTGTTTAACGTTTCTGATATCCATGCTGCTTACAAAGATGAGGAATATTGTTTTTGGATTGACGTTACTCCCACAACACGGCCCAGAAGTGTTACAGAAGTGCAATCTTCAGCCAGAACATCTACATATTGACCGGGTGCAAAGTCATCACCTTTGGGAAACACGACCACGACATTTTGAGAATTCCTACCATGGTAATGTTCGGTTGACTTTTTGGAAATTCCCTCAATCAATACACGCTGCACCTTGCCAACATGCTGTCTCGTGCGATAACCTGCATTCTTCATCTGCAAATCGATAATTTCCTGCAGCCTCCGTGTTTTGATTTCTTCCGGAATATCGTCTTCGAATTTTCTTTCCGCCAGAGTTTTTGGTCGCTCGGAATATTTAAACATGTATGCCATGTCATACTGAACTTGGGCCATGAGCGACATGGTGTCATTGTGCTCAGCTTCTGTCTCTCCGCAGAATCCTGAGATTACATCAGTGCTTATGGCACAATCCGGCATGATGCGGCGTATGGCCGCTATACGATCAAGATACCATTCACGATTGTAACCTCTGTTCATCCGTTTCAGCACATCGCTATTTCCGCTTTGAACCGGCAGGTGAATGTACTTGCAGATATTGTCATACTTCGCCATGATGTGAAGAACCTCATCAGTCATGTCTTTCGGATGAGAGGTCGAATAGCGAACTCGAAGCTCAGGGTCAATAAGCGCAACTTTTTCCAGCAACTGAGCAAAATTTACTGTTGCTTTTTCCTTGTCGAGGATCTGGCCTTTGCCATCCATGTTCCATTTGTACGAATCGACATTCTGACCGAGCAACGTTACTTCGCGGTAACCCTGACCGAAAAGTTCTTTTGCCTCCCGCACAATAGTCTCCGGGTCGCGGCTGCGTTCTCTGCCTCTGGTAAATGGTACAACACAGAAGGAACACATATTGTCGCAACCTCTCATAATGGAGATAAATGCGGTAATTCCATTCGAGTTTAATCGAACCGGAGTAATTTCTGCATACGTCTCCTCTCGGCTGAGTAAAACATTGACGGCTTTCTGGCCTTCATCCACCTTATCTATAAGGTTTGGTAAATCACGGTATGCATCAGGTCCTACGACCATATCGACCAGTTTTTCTTCTTCCAGCAGTTTTTCGCGCAAACGCTCGGCCATGCAGCCGAGTACACCAATCTGCATATGGGGCTTGCGCCTTTTTACAGACCGCAGATAGTCCAGCCTACCACGGATTCTTTGTTCCGCATTGTCGCGGATAGCGCACGTATTGAGCAACACAAGGTCTGCTTCTTCGGGATCACGGGTTGTGCTAAAACCTTCTTTTGCAAGTATGCTGGCAACAATTTCACTGTCAGAAAAATTCATCTGACAGCCATAACTTTCCAGTAAAAGCTTGCGTGGTTTTTTATCTGAGATTACCTCTGCATCCAGCATGAGGTACTCACCCTGACGGGTTTCATCGATTGTTTTTTCTTCCACAGTGTCTGGCTGTATTGAAAATTTATTTTGGACCGCGAAGATAGCACGTCTGACGGGCATTTGGCAGTTTGTTTTTTTCTCCCCATACATTTGCCCCCTTTTAAAGCGAAACCTGTTTTGGTTTCCGATTGCAAATTTTCAGATTATTATCTGATAGAAAAACGAAGATATTGGTATGAGTAAAAATCTTGTTATTGTGGAGTCACCAGCTAAAGCCAAGACAATTGAAGGCTATCTTGGGAAGGATTTTGTGGTGAAAAGCAGTTTTGGACACGTTCGTGATCTGCCCAAAAGTGATGTGGCGATCAATATCGAAAAGGGGTTTCAACCTGTCTATGAGGTCTCGGCTGATAAACAAGATGTGATTCAGGAACTCAAAAAGCTAGCAGGAAAGGCTGAAGATGTTTGGCTCGCGACCGATGAAGACCGCGAGGGAGAGGCCATTTCATGGCACCTTGCGGAGGCACTTGGCCTGGATATCAAAACCACAAAACGAATCGTTTTTCACGAAATAACCAAAAAAGCAATTCAAGAAGCGATAGCCAAACCAAGAACAATTGATATAGATCTGGTGAATGCACAACAAGCCCGAAGAGTGCTTGATCGTCTGGTTGGTTTTGAGCTTTCTCCGGTCCTCTGGAAAAAAGTTAAGGGCGGTTTAAGTGCAGGACGGGTGCAAAGTGTTGCAGTGAGAATAATCGTGGAAAGAGAAAAGGAGATTGAAAAATTCCTGGCCACTTCATATTTCAATGTGCGCGGTAACTTTGATCTGGGTGCTGCTATTTTGAAAGCTGATCTCTCCAGAAAACTAAAAGACAATTCTGAGGCGGGTGAATTTTTAAGCAAGGCCAATGGGGCAGAATTCACCATTGCCGGAATTGAAACAAAACCGGCGAAAAGGACACCCGCTGCACCTTTTACCACATCAACGCTGCAGCAGGAAGCCAGCCGCAAACTCGGTTTCAGCGTTTCCCGAACCATGGTAGTGGCGCAAAAGCTTTATGAAAGTGGTAAAATCACCTACATGAGAACTGACAGCGTGAATCTCTCTGATTTTGCGCTGGAATCTTCAAGGCAGGCCATTACCAATGCTTACGGTGAGCGCTACAGCAAAACAAGACAATATACCAACAAGAGCAAAGGCGCTCAGGAAGCTCACGAAGCAATACGCCCGACAGAAATGTCGGCCGCACAAATTGATGCGGACAGAGATGAGCAGCGCTTGTATGATCTGATTTGGAAAAGAACAATTGCCAGCCAGATGGCGGATGCTGAACTCGAGAAAACCACAGCATCAATTGCCATCAGCACTATGTCTGATCAACTGCTTGCTAAAGGTGAGGTAGTGAAGTTCGACGGATTTCTTAAAGTCTATACAGAGAGTACAGATGATGACGAGAATGAGGATGGCGGTAGCGGAATGCTTCCACCATTGTCAGTTGGACAAAAGCTCAAGTTATCGGAGATGGTGGCTACTCAAAAGTTCACACAAAAACCTTCCAGATATTCTGAAGCTGCATTGGTGAAACGTTTGGAAGAACTTGGGATTGGACGACCCTCTACTTACGCTCCAACCATTTCTACCATTCAGCAACGCGAATACATTGAGAAGAAAGATAAGGATGGAACTGCGCGCAATTATGAGGTAATTACCCTGCGGGAGCCAAACATTTCGAGTGAAGTAAAAACTGAGTTTACTGGCGCCGAGAAGTCGAAATTGTTTCCGACTGATATAGGCATGGTGGTCAATGACTTTTTGGTCGATCAGTTTCCAACTATACTTGATTACGCATTTACCGCAAATGTTGAAGGTGAGTTTGACCTGATCGCTGAAGGCAAACTTCAGTGGCAGGAAATGATGAAGAAATTCTATACGCCATTTCATAAGAATGTTGCGGATACACTCGAGAATGCCTCACGTCAGTCAGGCGAGAGGGAACTGGGAGTTGATCCGAAGTCGGGCAAACCTGTCATAGTGCGTATTGCACGTTTTGGTCCTGTAGTTCAAATCGGTGGCAGTGAAGACGAAGAAAAGAAATTCGCTTCTCTCCGTCCCGGGCAAAGCATCGGCACCATTTCGCTCGATGAGGCCTTGAAGTTGTTTGATCTGCCAAGAGTTGTGGGAGAGTATCAGGGACAGCCCGTTTCAGCTGCGATTGGTCGTTTCGGCCCATTCGTAAAGTGGGGATCAACCTATGCATCATTGCGTGTGAAGGAAGGTGACGATCCTTTTACGATTGAAATTGATCGCGCCATCAAATTGATCGAGGATAAAATCAACGGCATCAATGCTGCGTTGATTCAGAAGTTCGACGAGCGTCCGGATATTCAGGTAATTCAGGGACGTTTTGGCCCTTATATCAAAAAGGAAAAGGACAATTATAAACTTCCGAAGGGTGTTGACCCGAAAACAATTTCTTTGACCGATGTTCTAGCAGCTATTGAGGAACAGGATGCCAATCCTTCTGCCAAGAAGAAAGCCGCAGCCCGCAAACCTGCAGCAGCAAAGAAAAACGCACCTGCCAAAAAGGCTCCTGCGAAAAAGGCAGCCGCTAAAAAAAGTTCTGCTGGGTCGGGAAAAAAGTAGTTGATCATTTCTTGAAGTGTTGAGCGATGCAGGTCATGCGTGAAATGACTCTATTCTACATTTAACATCGCTGCGTTCAAACTTATCCGATGATGGTGCTTTTTTGATTCTATCAAAATAGAATTTTCGCATCATGGATATTTCTGTATTTCTTACATCTCCGGATTTCCGGGATCAGTTGCCCGAAGTGCTTTCTTCCTCACAATGGATCAATCATGTTGCCTTCTTTTCAGGAGATTTGGATGAATTGAATGACAAACAAATAGCTCTCATTGGTGTGAAAGAGGGTAGAGGTGGACTCCTCAATGGCGGCACGTCAAATGCACCGGATGAATTCAGAAAGTATTTTTATCAGTTGTTTGTGACAGACGATAAAGTAAGCCTGATCGACCTGGGAAACATAGAAGCAGGAAACAAAATCAGCGACACTTACTATGCGCTCAATCAAATCTGTCAGGTATTGTTGCGCAAGAAAATTATTCCTCTAATCATCGGCGGATCACAGGATTTGACCTATGCGAATTATCAGGCATATGAGCATATGGAACAAACAGTGAATGTTGTAACCATCGATCATCGACTTGATTTTGGTAAAACCGAAGGTGATATTGACAGTAGAAGTTATCTCAACAAAATTGTGTTGCACAAACCGAATTACTTATTCAACTACAGCAACATTGGGCATCAACGCTATCTGGTTGATCCCGAATTGTTGCAGTTAATGAGCAATATGTACTTTGATGCACACCGGCTCGGTGATATGCAGCCGTTCCTCTATCGCACAGAGCCGATTATTCGGAATGCGGATATTTTTTCCATAGACATTTCTGCCATCAGGCAAAGTGAATCCCCGGGTACAGCCTATGCGGGACCTAACGGCTTCTTTGGTGACGAAGCAGCACAACTTTGCCGTTATGCCGGAATGAGTGATAAGCTTTCCTCTTTCGGTATTTATGAAATGAATCCTGAGTTCGACCGCGATGGTCAGACGATGCATCTGGCTGCCCAGCTCGTTTGGTGCTTTGTGGAAGGTGTTTCACAGCGCAAACTCGATTATCCGGTGGGTGATTATTCAGCCTACACAAAATTTATTGTGCCTTTGCTCAACGAAGGGCACGAACTGATCTTCTATAAAAGCGACAGAAGTGATCGCTGGTGGATGGATGTTCCTTATCCAAGTGGCCAGGAAAACAAATACGAAAGGCATCATCTGGTGCCTTGCACCTATGAAGAATATCAGCAAGCTACCAACGAAGAAATGCCCGACCGATGGTGGAAAACCTACCAGAAACTCGTCTGAATTGGAGCTTTTTTTTTGGCTTTAACGTTTAGTTTAAAGGTCTAATAAACAATTATATAGGATGCATTTCCGCTTTGGGTCCTAGTCCTGCGGTCGAATTTTTTTTTGAACTGTGGAAAAAACCCCTACTTTAGCCACTTTCCAAAAAAACCATTTAGAAACCAAATAGAGCTTAACAACCGAAACTTGTATGAAGAAGATTGTACTTTCTGTAATACTCGCTACACTCACGATTGTATCTGTCGCACAGCAGGATCCTCAATATACACAGTGGCAGTTTGATCGCGTCTCAGTGAACCCTGCTTTTTCGGGTATAGACCGGAATCACAGCATTTTTGCTTTACACCGCGATCAGTGGGATGGTCTTGACCGCGATCCTAAAACATACCTTGTCAATTACAGTGGTATGTATGGGCAAAAACAGAATATAGGCGTCGGTGCTACCTTCATCACAGAGGTTTTGGGTCAGCAGAAAAACACCACATTCAGAGTTTCACCATCTTATCATCATGAGTTGTCAAACAATAATTATATGAGTGTAGGACTTTCGCTTGGCATGGTGAGCACAACACTCGGAAACCGTTGGGTTTTTATTGATGCAGGTGATCCGAGTATTCCTAATGCGGAAATCAGCGACGGCAGCATTGATGTGGGTTTTGGCCTTGCTTTCTACCAGCCGAGAAAATATTATTTCGGTGTTTCTTCTACACACCTTGGCGCTCCGGATTTGGCTGATGTTCAAATTCAGGTTGCCCGCCACTACTACATTATGGGTGGTTACGAGGCTGCTGTAGGTTCAAATATTGCCATTCGCCCAAATGTGATGGTAAAGACCGACGCTGCTTCAACACAGTTTGATTTTAATGCTGACGTTCTTTGGAATAACACTTTATGGGGCGGTCTTGCCTTCAGACCAGGAGATGCAATTGCACCTTATGTGGGCTTTCAGAAGGACCTGATCGGAGTAAACAATGGTACATCAGTGCACAATCATGGAATTAAACTTGGATATGCTTATGACGTTACAACCTCTGAGCTGAGCGAGTTTTCATCGGGTTCCCACGAAATCTTCCTGAGCTATTATTGGAAGGTGACTGATGTTCCGATTCGCGCTCGTCACAGCAATCCTCGATTCCTGTAAAATAAAATGTAACCATTTCAGTTATCATTGCGTTAACGTATAATTCCTAACCTGCTTTGTTTAAGATAGAACAACAAATTTTTAGTAATAACCATCCCTAACCGTTGAACATGTGAAGTTTGTTTGCTAAAAAAAGGAAATCATGAAAAAGTCGTTTTTGTATTTAATCGTTGCTGTTATCCTCGCCGGTTGTTCCGGTGGCGGAGGTGGAGAATTGGTCGGCTCCTATCCGCGTGAAGAGTGGGAACAGCTTAATCCCTACGGGATGAATTACATCCATTTTGGCTCCTATACCATGGGGCCAAGTGATCAGGATGTTCCTTATGCACTGAACAATAAATCGAAAACGGTAACAATTCCCGCTTTCTACATTGATCAGACAGAAATCTCCAACAACGAGTATCGTCAATTCGTCGATTATGTGCGTGACTCGCTTATGCGCGACTTCCTCGCCAACGCCGACGTTGATGGCTACAAGCTTGAGGATCGCGATGACGGTAGAGATTGGGAAACCTTTGTAAATAAGGGTTATGTGCTCAACTGGGAAGAACCTATCGACATGGATAATGAAGACGTTTTTGATAACATCTTCACCGAGTTCTACCTCCAGGGCCCGGACAAGTATTTTGACCGTCTTGCAATAGACGCTCGTAAACTGAAATACCGCTACTGGTGGATCGACTACAAGAGCGCAGCTGTGAAAGCCGGCAAGGATGAAGAGGGTAGCGAAATCAATGCGCTCAATCAATTGCATTCTGTGCGCCACCACAGTGACCGCGCACAATTCATCATTGAAGAGCAAATTCCTATTTACCCTGATACACTTTGCTGGGTAGCTGATTTTACTTACGGGTTTAATGAACCTCTCACTGAGAACTATTTCTGGCACCCTGCATTCGACGATTATCCTGTAGTTGGTGTGACCTGGGGACAATGTCAGGCATTTTGTGCCTGGAGAACCCAGATTCTCAATGAATTCAAGTTCATGAACGGCGAAACGTTTGTTCAGCGCTTCAGACTTCCTTCGGAGGCTGAGTGGGAATACGCTTCTCGCGGTGGTCTTGAACTTTCTCCATACCCATGGGGAGGTCCTTATATCCGTAATAACCTGGGATGTCCGCTTGCGAATTTCAAGCCAATGCGGGGCGACTATGTCGAAGACAACGGATGCTACACAGTGCCGATTACTTCATATTCCGCGAACGATTATGGTCTCTGGTGTATGTCGGGTAACGTAGCCGAGTGGACGAATACAGCTTATGATGAATCGGTATATGAATTCACCCACGACATGAGTTCTGAATATGAGTTCCGTGCACAAGTGGATGACCCTCCAAGCATGAAAAGAAAGGTAATACGCGGTGGATCCTGGAAAGACATCGGGTATTTTATACAGACAGGAACACGTTCTTATGAGTATCAGGATACTGCGAAGTCCTACATAGGATTCCGTTGTGTCATGAGTTATCTCGGTCGTGGTAAGAACGTGACTCCTGAAGATTTTAATAACGAGTAAACAAGCAAAATCAATCAACATTATTAACCCTAACAAGCGTTTAGAAAATTATGAAACCTGGAAGTAAAGCGTGGAAAAAGTTTATGGCCAAGCTCTATGGTATTGGAGCGGCTATCGTAATCGTTGGTGCAATGTTCAAAATCCAGCACTGGCCAGGTGCGGGTGCGATGCTCGTTGCAGGTCTCACCATTGAGGCAATTATCTTCTTCTTCTCTGCATTTGAACCAATTCACGAAGAACCAGATTGGTCTTTGGTGTATCCTGAACTCGCGCTTCCCGACGAAGCGAAGCATTCGATCAAAGAACAGAATAAGTCGAAGAAAGGCTCTATAGGGGGTGGCAGTATGTCAGCTCAACTTGATAATATGCTTGCGGAAGCCAAAATTGAGCCTGAATTGATTGCAAGCCTTGGTGACGGTATGCGTGCGTTCAGCTCACAGGCAAAGGATCTTTCAGATATCACCAGCCCCGCAACGGCTTCGAAAGAGTTTGCTTCTAATCTGAAGGCGGCCTCTGACCGCGTTTCGTCGCTGTCTGATACTTATGCCGCGGCATCGGAAACACTTACAGGTCTTACTGACCATGCTAAGGATGGAGAAGCTGCAGGTAATCACCTTCAGAAGATGTCAGAAAATCTTCAATCATTGAACGGTATGTACGAACTACAACTCCAGGAAATGGAGAAAACGCGTTCAATGTACAGCGGTATGGCTGAACTCGTTAAGAATCTCAATGATTCAGTTGAAGATACAAAGGCTTATAAGGAGCATATCGCTGCGCTTTCAAGCAATTTGCGTCAGTTGAATCAGGTATATAGCAATATGCTTAATGCAATGGGCTCTGCCCGCCAATAATCGATGTTTGACTGCTGCTCTGTAGAGTATCAAACAACATTAATTTAAACCACAGGAAAAATGGCAGGCGGAAAAGAAACCCCCAGACAAAAGATGATCGGTATGATGTACCTCGTACTCACCGCTCTTCTTGCTATGAACATCTCAAAAGATGTATTGAATGCTTTCTTCCAGATCAACACCAGTCTTGGAAGAACCAACGCCGGACTGGAAGAGAAGGCGAAATCTACTATCTCAGCCCTGGAAAATTCCAAGGAAGGTGAAAAGGCTGTGCCTTTTGCTACTAAAGCGAAAGAAGTGGCAGCTAAGGCCGATGAAATGATGAATTACATCGAAACACTGAAGGCGCGTGTTATCGCTTGTTCTGTGAAGGGCGATAAGGACGGTGCTGCGTTCGCGGATTTCATGATTGACGGAAAGGCTTTGGATATTGGTACACCGGAAGGTCGCCTGAAGGTGACCAAGCCCGACGACAACCAAAGCAATACAACACTTCTGATAGGTGGTCAGCCGAACAATCCACGCGAAGGAGAATGGTCGGCTAAAGAACTGAAAACAAAGTTGATGGATTATGCTGCTTTCCTGAAATCGGTTAGCGTTACCAATACAAACGGTACGGTTATTCCACTTGCTTCAGATGTGGTTGCTTCCATTGAAAATGTATTTCAGTTCCCCGATGGACTGGATCCTGATGGAAAGCCCGAGTTGTGGGAAACCAACAATTTCTATCACACGCCACTCGTTGCGGTTCTGGCAACCATGTCGAAAATTCAGACCGACGTGATGAACGCCAAAACAGCGGTATTGAGTGATTTGGCATCGAGCATCAACGCTACTGACCTCAAATTTACTGACGTTACTGTTGCCGCTGTGCCACTTACTTCTTACGTGCTGAAGGGCGATGAATTCAAAGCTGAAGTTTATCTCGCTGCATACAACAAGAACAGCACGACCAAAATTTATCCCGGTGGTGAATATGAAGGTCCTATGCCAACGGCGGTTACTGAAGGTTCGGGCGCTTCGGGCGGCGGTATTGCTTCTGGCCCTGATGGCAAGTGCATTTTCACAGTAAATACTGGTGGATTACCGCTTGGTACACACGGATTCAAGGGTCAGATCAGTTATATGAAAGATGGAGAGGAGAAGTTCTTGAATTATTATATCCCACCGATTACAGTTGGAGCTCCCGCTTTGGTTGTATCTCCGGTGAACATGAACGTCTTCTATCGTGGTTTGGATAACCCGGTTGAAGTTTCTGTTCCTGGTGTTGACCCAAGCGCTCTGTCTGTTTCAATGGATGGTGGTACAATAACAAAAGGTACTGATGGCACTTATAATGTTCGTCCCAATGAATCTAAAGAGGCCTCTATCAATGTGACGGCCAATATCAACGGCAAACCAACGCCAATGCCTTCGAAGAAGTTCCGTATCAAGCGTATTCCTGATCCGGTGCCTTCATTTAGTGGCAAGAAACCATATGACAGCACTATTCCGCAAGGTGATGCTGTTGTAGCCGCTGGATTGCGCGCAGAAATGGAAGGTTTTGACTTTCCGGTTACGGCCGAAATCAAGTCGTTCGTTGTAACCTTGGTGAGCGGCGGTCAGTTGAAAGAGTACGCTTGTAATGGAAAGTTAATCTCTCCTGATGCCAGCGCTGCAATTAAGAAAATGAAGAAGGGAGAAAAGATCTTCATTGAGCAGATTTTCTGCAAAATGCCAGATAATACAGAGCGCAAACTTGCTCCGATAACACTGAAACTGTTGTAAAAACTGAATATCATGAGTCGTAAAAATCGTTTTCTGCTAACTCTCTGTTTCGCACTCTCAGTTTCTTTTGGTTTTGCTCAGGTAGAACCGAATCAGACCGTGCTGGACGGTGCTTACGTTAAGGAGCACAATCCAACCAGAAAGGTGATTTCGTATCCTTATCTGAGAGAAGCTGATGTGATGTGGGCTAAAAGAATATGGCAGGTAGTAGATCTGAAACAAAAGATCAATCACCCGCTTTATTTCCCCACTGAGGCTATTGAGAACCGCAAGAGCTTGTTCGATGTTATCCGCATCGGATTGCTTGATCAGGGATCAATTACCGCATATGGTTTGGGACCGGCTCAGGACGATGATGAATTCAGATATGCACTCGGTCAGTCTGAGCTTGATTCCATGCTCAATCCGATTGTAGTTCGTACGAGACCAAACATCGATACGGGCGAACCTGAAGAAGTAAGAACAGTTGAAGAAGTCAAGTCTTCAGATGTGGTGGCATACAAAATCAAAGAAGACTGGATTTTCGATAAGCAACGTTCAGAAAGATACGTTCGCATTATCGGTATAGCTCCAATTACTCTTCGCTACGCTGAAAGCGGTGAGGTAAAGGGTAAAAAGGAGTTGTTCTGGTTGTATTATCCGGAGTGCCGTTACCTCTTCAATAACTACGACGTTTTCAATATGCACAACGGAGCACAGCAGATGACTTTTGATCAGCTTTTCCAGATGCGTATGTTTTCGGGTTATGTTGTGAAAGAAGACAATGTTTACAACAGGGGTATTGACCCGACCTGGAAAGGTATCGATGCATTGATGGAGAGCGAAAGGATTAAAAACGAATTGTTTGTGCTAGAGCATGATCTTTGGCATTATTGATCACAGATCACTCGAAAAGAATATAGAAAGACCGCCATTTGGCGGTCTTTTCTTTTGTGTTTTGTTATGTAATTCAATCTACGGTTACAAAGAACTACCTTTGCACCCGTTTTTCTAGTTATGGTAACAATCGGAGGTCTGACTATTCATTTTGGCTCGCGCGAACTTTTTTCGCGAATTACCTTTTTCATTGGCCCGCGTGATAGAATTGGTCTGGTTGGAAAAAACGGCGCCGGTAAATCAACTTTGTTGAAGACTCTGGCAGGCATTCAATTGCCGAATGAGGGGAGCATTGCACTTGCACGAGGCACCACTGTGGGCTATTTGCCTCAGGAAATGAAACACCACGACAATGCCACAATCTACGAGGAGGCATCAACCGCATTTCGTGAAGTTCAGCAATTGCGCACCAGACTTGATGAACTTACTGCTGCGATCAGCGATCACCATGATTACACCAGTGATGATTATGCCAATAAACTAGAGGAACTGGAATCGGTTTCGCATAGATTGGAGTTACTGGGTAGTGGCAATCTCGAAGAGAAAATTGAGAAGGTGATGAAGGGATTGGGTTTTCGTTCGGAGGATATGTCACGCAAGATGCATGAATTCAGCGGTGGCTGGAAAATGCGTGTCGAATTGGGCAAAATACTTCTGCAAAACCCGGATTTGTTGCTTCTCGATGAGCCTACAAATCACCTCGACATAGAGAGTATTGAGTGGCTCGAAGATTTTCTCAAAGATTATCCCGGTGCAATTGTGTTGATCTCGCACGATCGAACTTTTTTGGATAATGTGACCATACGTACAATTGAAATTTCGAAAGGAAAGATATACGACTACAAGTTTTCCTACTCTAAATACATCGTTCAACGACAAGATGAAATTGAGCGGCAGGAACAGGCTGCGAAGAATCAGCAGAAATACGTTGAGGACACTCAAAAACTCATAGATAAGTTCAGAGCTAAAAAAGATAAAGCTGCTTTCGCACAAACGCTTATCAGGAAGCTCGATAAGTTAGATAAGATTGAAGTTGATGATTTTGAGTCATCGAAGGTGAGAATTTCATTTCCTCCTGCACCCCATGCTGGAAAAATTATTTTGGAAGGAAAAGCTTTGGGAAAAGCTTATGGTGCCAATCAACTATTCTCAGGGGTAGATATGCTCGTTGCACGAGGCGAAAAGATTGCGCTTGTCGGAAAGAATGGTGTTGGAAAAAGTACGCTGATCCGAATGATCATGAGGTCTGAACCCCATGATGGCGAATTCATTCCCGGATACAGTGTTCAAACCGGATACTATGCGCAAAATCAAAGCGACACACTCGATGGGAATAAAACTGTTTTTGAGACAATCGATGATGAAGCTGTTGGTGATATCAGAAAGAGTGTGCGATCCATGCTTGGCGCTTTTCTTTTTAGTGGTGATGATGTAGACAAGAAGGTGAAGGTTCTCAGCGGTGGCGAAAAAGCCAGACTGGCTTTATGTAAATTGTTGTTACAACCATACAATTTTCTGGTGCTCGATGAACCAACTAACCACCTTGATCTGGCATCGAAAGAAGTATTAAAGCAGGCATTGCAGCGTTACGATGGCACTATGCTGGTTGTAAGTCACGACAGAGATTTTCTGCACGGTCTCACGGATATCGTATATGAAATTAAGCCAGACAGATTGCGCATCTGGCCTGGAGATGTACTGGATTTCCTCAAAGAAAAAAAGGCAGAGTCAATTGCCATTTTTGAAAAGAACAAAGTTGAAAAGGCTACTGTTGTTGCTAAGAATGCTGATGCCAGTTTAAACGTGAATCGCGAAGAACAACGCGAAAGGGAAAAGTCCAGGAAGAAAATCGAAAGCAGGATTCAAAAATTGGAACTTGAAATTTCATCACTTGAAAAAAACATTGTTGACATGGATGAAGCTATGGCCACAATGGACTATAGCAACCGCGAAGCAGCTGCGGCTAAAATCGCAGAATACGATGTCCTGAAGAACAAATTGGCTGATGTGATGAAGCAGTGGGAGTTTGCTTCGGAAGAGCTTGATGCTTTGAGCTCTTAATAGTGATTGGGACACATCTTATTTGGAAGTCTTTTAAAAGAATTGCATCTGTTTACAGGCTTGTGTGATTAGGATCGCAACCTTTAGGAGCAAAAAAATGGGGCTGAGGCCCCATTTTGCATGCATTAAGATCTATTATTCATCCTGACCGTGGCAAGATTTATATTTCTTTCCGCTTCCGCAAGGACAAGGATCATTGCGTCCAACTTTAGATTCTGCTTTTACAGGCTCTGCTTTTGGCGGAGGACCCTGAGGTGGCATGGCCAGTGGTCTCTGTCCTCCTCCCACTGCATTTGACGAATTTGCAACAACACGTTGCTGAAGATTCATGCTTTCTGCCTTAGTTGTACTTACCCTTGGATTTTCCGGTGCTTTTGGCGCCTGAGCCTGCCTCACTTGTTGCTGACCCTGCGGTAATTCTGCATGCAGTAAAAAGCCGGTGAGTTCGCTGTTCACACGTTCTATCATTCGCTTGAACAAATTATAACTTTCCAATTTATAAATCAACAACGGATCTTTTTGCTCGTGTGATGCAAATTGAACATTGCTGCGCAGATCATCCATGTCACGCAAATGTTCTTTCCAGCTTTGGTCAATCATTGCCAGTGTAATTCCTTTCTCCAGTGCATCAACAATTTCTGAGCAGTTGGATTTATAGGCCTTCTCAAGGTTCACTGCTATCTGCACGGTTTTGCGTTTATCGCTAAATGGAATAGCAATATTGGTGAATCCTTGAGTGTTATTTTCATATACGTTCTTAATCACAGGAAAAGATTCTTCCATGATTTTTGCAACGCGATTTTTGTAGCGGTCTTCAACTGCTCTGTATGTCGAATTAACAATGTCGTCCGCCTTTTGTGTCAAAAATTCCGGTTGGCCAATTGGAGACTCGATACCGAACAAACGCAACAGATCAAGCTTATAGCCGTCATAATTCTTCGTACTATGATTTGCGTCAACAGCTGTCGCTGATAAATCAAACAGCATATTATCGATATCAAGTTTCAATCGTTCACCGAACAATGCATGCTTGCGGCGTTTGTAGATCACTTCGCGCTGCGAATTCATGACATCGTCATATTCGAGTAATCGCTTGCGTATTCCAAAGTTATTTTCTTCAACTTTTTTCTGTGCACGTTCAATACTCGAAGTAATCATGCTGTGTTGAATCACCTCGCCTTCTTTCAATCCCAGTCTGTCCATCATCTTCGCGATTCTGTCGGAACCAAAGAGGCGCATGAGATCATCTTCGAGAGACACATAGAATTGCGATGAACCCGGATCACCCTGACGTCCTGCACGACCACGCAGCTGTCTGTCAACACGTCTTGAATCGTGACGCTCTGTTCCTATGATTGCTAAACCTCCGGCTTCTTTTACACCTTCTCCGAGTTTGATGTCAGTTCCGCGTCCTGCCATGTTGGTTGCGATGGTAACAGTGCCGGATCTACCTGCGAATGCTACGATTTCAGCTTCTTTCTGGTGCATTTTTGCATTCAGTACCTGATGATCGATACCACGAAGACGCAACATTTTACTGAGCAATTCTGAAACCTCGACAGTAGTAGTACCAACCAAAACAGGTCTTCCCTGAGCCCGCAATTCGCCGATTTCATCTATTACCGCGTTGTATTTTTCACGCTTGGTCTTATAGACCTTGTCTTCCATGTCCTTCCGTGAAATGGCCCTGTTGGTAGGAATCACCATTACATCCAGCTTATAGATACTCCACAATTCGCCTGCCTCAGTTTCAGCTGTACCCGTCATACCAGCAAGCTTGTGATACATCCGGAAATAATTCTGAAGAGTGATGGTAGCATACGTTTGTGTT
This sequence comes from Crocinitomicaceae bacterium, assembly GCA_040381475.1. Taxonomy (GTDB): domain Bacteria; phylum Bacteroidota; class Bacteroidia; order Flavobacteriales_D; family Sanyastnellaceae; genus JAIBBG01. Next base: position 77,098 of record JBEIHH010000003.1, read on the forward strand.
GCTGCTTCCACCCGAACATTTTCCTTAGCTTCTATTGCCTGGTGTAATCCGTCTGAATAACGACGGCCCTCCATAATTCGACCGGTCTGCTCATCTACAATTTTTACTTTGTTGTCGATTACGACATAGTCAATATCCTTCTCAAATAGTGCATACGCCTTCAGCAACTGATTGATGGTATGAATGCGTTCACCTTTGATACTGTAGTCGCGCATGAGGTCGTCCTTGCGCTTCAGTTTTTCTTCATCGCTTTGTCCGCTGTTTTCAATTTCAGCGATCTCAGATCCAATATCCGGAAGTATGAAGAACTTTTCGTCTTCCATGTTTTTAGACATCAGTTGGATGCCTTTTTCTGTCAGCTCAATCTGGTTGTGTTTTTCATCGATGACAAAAAACAGCTCTGCATCAACCTTTGGCATATCGCGCTGATTGTCCTGCAAATATTGACCTTCCGTTTTCAGAAGCGCTGCCTTCATACCTTCCTCACTCAGGAACTTAATCAGTGCTTTGTTTTTTGGTAATCCGCGATAGGCGCGGAAAAGAGCAAGGCTTCCTTCCTGTGTGTCTTCTTTGCTGGGAGCGCCGGATTCCGGCACGAGTTTCTTTTTGGCCTGCGTTAGAAAATCTGATGCGGCTGCTTTTTGTGCATTGATAAGAAGTTGAACTCTCGGTTTGAGTGCATCATATTCCTGATCGTCTCCTTTTGGAGTTGGACCCGAAATAATCAGCGGGGTACGCGCCTCATCAATCAAAACGCTGTCAACCTCATCGACGATAGCGAAATGATGCTTGCGCTGAACAAGGTGGGAGGCTTCAACAGCCATATTATCACGCAGATAATCGAAACCGAATTCATTGTTGGTTCCGAACGTGATGTCCGCTTTATAAGCTTCACGACGGCCGGAGCTGTTTGGTTGATGACGATCGATGCAGTCTACTGAAAGTCCATGGAATTCGTATAACGGACCCATCCATTCGGAGTCACGGCGGGCAAGGTAGTCGTTCACTGTTACCAGGTGAACGCCTTTTCCTGCAATGGCGTTTAGGAAAACCGGAAGTGTTGCAACCAGCGTTTTACCTTCACCAGTAGCCATTTCGGCAACTTTTCCACGGTGCAGTGCTATACCTCCGATCAACTGAACGTCGTAGTGCACCATATCCCAGGTAATACGGTTACCGGCGGCTACCCAATTGTTTTTCCAGATGGTAGTATCACCTTCTATATGTATATAGTCTTTGGACGTGTTGGTTGCAAGTTGCCTGTCGAAATCTGTCGCTTTCAGTTTGATTTCGGGATTTTCCTTCAGGCGTTTGGCAGTTTCTCTCACAATAGCGAAAGCTTCAGGAAGAATTTCCTCCAGCGTTTTTTCAATTTCCTGATCGATCTCCTTCAGGATTTTATCTACCTGGTTGAATATGGTCTCTTTCTCTTCGAGTTGTGAACCTGGAAGACCTTCGGCTTGGGCCTTCAGGTTTGCCATTTCCTCTTCGCGGCTTCGAATTCTCTCACGAATCAATTTCTTTAGATTCTCCGATCTGCTTCTCAATTCGTCATGACTGACACCGGCAAGCGTTTCGCCCAAAGCTTTGATTTTGTCCACAACGGGAAGAATATCCTTGAGGTCTTGCTGGGTTTTGTCTCCAACCAGTTTTTTCAGTATTTTATTTATAGCTCCTAACATATCATATTCATTATGAGGGTTCCGGGCAATTCCGGCGCGCAAAGGTAGCACGCGGATTGGCGTATTCATGGGCTAAAAATGATGCCACCGCAGGACTACCTGACAGCCTGTCTTAGGAGTGTGGAACCGCTCCCTGTTGGCAAAGCGCATTTTGCGCTGTCACAATCGTGTCAGCACGGTACTTTGACTAACAAAAATTCGATAAATCGTGGAGGATGAACAGAGAAATGTTCATCGCCGCACCTATCCGAAATCATGCCATGTATTTCGGTCAATTTGACCATTAAATCGCCGGTTTGAGGCATTGAACTGTCATAAACTCAGTTGTTATTTGGCCTCCCGTATGTCAGCCTGTTGTCATGTTAAAAAGATCAGCATGTTGTCAATTGTTTGTCATTGGCTTTGTAAGGATTTTGATGAACATTTGACGTCCCCAATTAGATGTGATCAGGCTAGACCTTATAGGTTGAATCCCTGACAGAAAGTTGGATTGTGTGGATGCTTTTTGGGGAAAGTGTGCAGGCAATTGAGCGATGCCTTAGAATATTGAATAATCTTTTGTATTAATTTTTATGGATCAAATTTTAGACGCCGGTAAAATCACATCACCAGCACTGGCAACAGACGAGCCAATACTAACCGAGAATCCGGACAGATTTGTCTTATTCCCGATTGTTCATCACGACATCTGGCACTTTTATAAAAAGAGTGAAGCCAATTTTTGGACGGCAGAGGAAATTGATCTTGAAGCTGATCTGGTTGATTGGAATACCAAGCTCAACGATGACGAGCGTCACTTTATCAAACATGTGCTCGCCTTTTTTGCAGCCAGCGATGGCATTGTGAATGAAAATCTGGCTGAAAATTTTGTCAGGCAGGTTCAGTACACGGAGGCCAAGTTTTTCTATGGTTTTCAGATCATGATGGAGAATATTCACAGCGAGACGTACTCTCTGCTGATTGATACTTATATCAAGGACACAAGAGATAAAGCATATCTGTTTAAAGCAATTGAAACCCTCGATTGCGTGCGCAAAAAAGCTGACTGGGCGCTGCGTTGGATTAAGAACGGCTCTTTCGCTGAAAGACTTGTGGCGTTTGCTGCCGTTGAAGGCATATTCTTCAGTGGGTCATTTTGCAGCATTTTTTGGCTCAAGAAACGCGGCCTTATGCCTGGGCTGAGTTTCTCCAACGAGCTCATTAGCCGTGATGAAGGATTGCACTGTGATTTTGCATGTCTGCTTTATACCAAGCACATTGTCAACAGGCTTTCTAAAAAGCAAATTGAGGATATCATTGTAAATGCTGTTGAAATTGAAAAGGAATTCATTATTGATGCCCTGCCGGTGAAACTCATAGGTATGAATAGTGATATGATGTCACAGTACATTGAGTTTGTCGCTGACAGGCTGCTTGTGGAGTTAGGAAATGACAAGGTTTACAATAAATCAAACCCATTTGACTTTATGGAGATGATTTCCCTTCAGGGTAAAACCAATTTCTTTGAGAAAAGAGTTGGTGAATACCAAAAGGCTGGCGTTATGGCGGATAAGGATAAACAAACCTTTTCGCTGAACGAAGATTTTTGACGTGACCTATGAACCTGCGATTTTCCAAGAAAAATTACAGGAAGTTTTCAGATAAATTTTCACACATCGATTGTGTGAATAATTACCCCGAAATTCTTCAAAACAACCGCACTGGTTTTTTGAAGTTAGCCTACCTAAACGTTTTTATTGCACAACGAAACATCATCTTCAACTTGAGTTGATAATGAGTTGATGTTGTGGACTAACTGACGAAATAGTTCTGCGGAAATATCTCCTCCGTTGTCCTTAACCAAAATATTCCCGCGAAGGCGGGGCACATTTCGACCGGGAAGTCGGATTGTGTTAAGTAAACTTCCCTCAACCAAACAACTAAATACACTGTACTATGTACGTTGTTAAAAGAGATGGACGCAAAGAGAGCGTCAAGTTTGATAAAATCACTGCCCGCATTGGTAAACTCTGCTACGGCCTCAATCCGATTGTTGACTCTGTCAAGATTGCTATGAAGGTCATCGAAGGTGTTTACGACGGCGTAACAACCAGTGAGCTGGACAATCTCGCCGCCGAAATAGCCGCGAGTAACGCTACGACACACCCGGATTACGCGCAGCTGGCGTCTCGCATAGCTGTGAGCAACCTGCACAAGAACACCAAAAAGTCATTCAGTCAGGTGATGACAGACCTGTATTATTATCTAGATCCTAAAACAGGAGCCAATGCCGGACTGATTGCAGAAGATGTTTACAAGGTTGTAATCGACAAAGCGCCTATTCGGGATAGCACAATTATCTACGACCGTGATTTTAGTTTCGACTATTTCGGATTCAAGACCCTTGAGCGTTCATACCTTCTAAAGATGAACAATAAAGTGGCCGAGCGCCCGCAACAACTTTTTATGCGGGTTGCTGTGGGGATTCACAAATCGGACATCAATGAGGCTATTAAGACCTACAATATGCTCAGTGAGGGCTGGTTCACCCATGCCACACCAACTCTTTTCAATGCAGGTACACCCAAGCCTCAGATGAGTTCGTGCTTTTTGTTACAAATGCAGGGCGACAGCATTGAGGGTATTTATAACACGCTCAAGCAAACTGCACTTATTTCTCAGAGTGCAGGCGGTATTGGTCTGAGCATTCACAACGTCAGAGCGAAAGGTTCATATATCAAGGGCACCAATGGCACCAGCAATGGTATTGTTCCGATGCTGAAAGTATTCAACGACACAGCGCGTTATGTTGATCAGGGTGGCGGAAAGCGTAAGGGTTCTTTTGCCATTTATCTCGAGCCATGGCATGCCGATGTCTACGAATTTCTTGACCTGAAGAAAAATCATGGAAAAGAAGAGGCCCGCGCACGCGACCTGTTCTACGCCCTTTGGATTCCGGATTTGTTCATGAAGCGAGTGAAGGAAGATGGCTCCTGGACACTTATGTGTCCAAATGAATGTCCCGGTCTTTCAGATACCTGGGGACCGGAGTTCGAAGCGTTGTATGCGAAGTATGAGTCAGAAGGACGTGGACGTCAGACAATAAAAGCTCAGGATCTTTGGTTCAAAATTCTCGAATCACAGATCGAGACAGGCACGCCGTATATGCTTTACAAGGATGCAGCAAATGGCAAGAGCAATCAGCAGAACCTTGGTACTATCAAGAGTTCAAACTTGTGTACAGAAATCATTGAATATACAGCTCCCGATGAAATAGCAGTTTGTAATCTTGGTTCTATTGCTCTTCCCAAGTTTGTTAAGGATGGTCAATTCGATCACCACAGATTGTTTGAAGTGGCGTATCAGTTGACGATCAACCTGAATAAGATTATCGACGCCAACTATTACCCCGTGCCGGAGACCAAAAAGAGCAATATGCGCCATCGTCCGATTGGTATTGGCGTGCAGGGTCTGGCAGATGCTTTTATCCTGATGCGTTTCCCATTTGATGGCCCTGACGCACGCCAACTGAACAAAGACGTTTTTGAAACGATTTACTACGCTGCCTGCACAGCTTCAAAGGATCTGGCCAAACGTGATGGTGTGTATGAAACATTTGCAGGTTCACCTGCGAGCAAAGGCATACTACAGTTCGACATGTGGAAAGTTGCGCCTTCAGCGCGCTGGGAATGGGATATCCTGAAGGAAGAGATTAAGGAACATGGTATGCGCAACTCATTGCTTCTGGCACCGATGCCAACAGCAAGCACCGCACAAATCCTCGGAAACAACGAATGTTTTGAGCCTTATACAAGCAATATCTACACCAGACGTGTTCTTGCAGGTGAATACATCATCGTGAACAAACACCTCTTGAAGGATTTGGTGAGTTTGGGCTTGTGGAATGAGGATCTGAAGAATAAACTTATTTCTGCCAACGGCTCTGTCCAGAACATCGCGGAAATTCCAGATAATTTGAAAGCCCTCTACAAAACAGCATGGGAATTATCTCAAAGAGCAATTCTTGACATGGCTGCTGATCGGGGAGCATTTATTTGTCAAAGCCAGTCGCTGAATGTTTTCATGGAGAATCCAAATTTCGGCAAACTCTCTTCAATGCATTTCTACTCATGGGAGCTCGGCTTGAAAACAGGTATGTACTATTTGCGTACCAAGGCAGCAACCGATGCAATCAAGTTCACTGTGGATCAGAAGTATAAAACTGAAACTATTCCTGCTAATACTGCTGATGCCATGGCACAGGCTACTGCGGCTGCTTATGCCGTGGAACCTGCGCAGGTGGAGTCTGTGCCAGCATTCGAAGTGCAGGGTGCGGTTTCATCTGCTCAGATGAGTGCTGAAGAAATTGCCCGCCAGCAAGCTGCGATTTCTTGCTCTCTCGACAACCCGGATAGTTGTGAAATGTGCAGCGGATAGAATGAATCACTCCTAAAACATGGATTGACAGAATATGTGTCTTTCGGAATTGAGGTTCCTAAAAGACAAGGTTGATTTACTAAACTCCCGGACTTTTTCAGAAGTCCGGGTTTTTTTTTACCATTTGATGCAGCGTTTTCTAAAACGCATTGTCATACCTACAGAACTTCGAACCATAACTGCCAACTGGAAAAATATTGTTCACGATTGTCGCCGCGGTGATCATCAGGCGCAGTGTAAGGCTTATCAATTGAGCTGGCGCATTATTTATCCGGTGGTCTATGACTTCCTGAGGAACCGTGAGGAAGCGGAAGATGTCATACAGGAAAGCCTCATCAAAGGTTTTTGGAGGCTGAATGAGTTGAAAGAGGAAGATAAATATCTGGCATGGCAAAGAAGAATTTCAGCCAACCTGGCGTTGAATAAACAAAAAACCATGAAGGTATACCAACTCTTTTTGATGAAAATATGGTTGTAGAGATGGAAGAGTATGATTTACCGGATGTAGCTTTAGAACAACATGAAGTATTGAAGCACCTTGATTTACTACCGGAAGGATACAGACTCGTCATCAGGTTGCATTTAATGGAACAAATGGCACATCAGGAGATTGCCAATTCACGTGGAATTATGGCTTCTACGTCATGATCTCAATACACCAGAGCATTGGTAAAACTTAGACATAGTTTAATGCACGCGAATGAAACAAAATTTTGAAGAAAATATCAAACATGCTATTTCAACAGCCGATTCTGGCAGAGAGCCTTTGCCGGGCAATGAAGAACGGTTTGAAATGCGCCTCTTGAAACTGAAGGAAGAACGAAAGGTCAGGGCAATTCCATCTTGGATATGGTTGGCAGCCGCATTTGGATTTTATCTAGTATGAGTTATGAGATCTTGCTCCAGTCAGTTTTTTTCTCACGAATCTTATCGATATGCTGCCTGATCAAATGATTTTCGGGTGCGGTAAGAGTGGGATCTTCATCGATAATTTCCAACGCAAGTTCTCTTGCTGCGCTCAACATTTGCTGGTCTTTTGCCAGATCTGCTATTTTAAGGTCAAGCGCTCCACTTTGTTGTGTTCCCGACAGATCACCTGGTCCACGCAATTGTAAATCTACTTCCGCGATTTCAAATCCGTCGTTGGTGCGTACCATGGTTTCTAATCTTGTTCTGCTATCTGAACTGACTTTTAAACCAGTCATCAGAATGCAATAGCTCTGCTCCGCTCCGCGTCCTACGCGTCCGCGAAGCTGGTGAAGTTGTGACAACCCAAATCTTTCGGCACTTTCAATAACCATAACTGACGCATTGGGTACATTCACTCCTACTTCGATAACAGTTGTGGCTACCAGGATTTGCGTTTTGCCTTCAACGAATTGTTTCATTTCATAATCCCGTGCATCCGTCTTCATTTTCCCATGAACAATGCTCACAGCAAATTGGGGTAAAGGAAATCTGCGTACGATCGATTCGTATCCATCCTGCAAGTCTTTATAGTCAAGTGCTTCGCTTTCCGCTATCAACGGATAAACAACGTAAATCTGACGTCCCTTTAAAATTTCATTTTCCATGAATTGAAATACCTCGAGTCTTTTTGAATCCGATTTCCATTTCGTATCAATGGGTTTTCTGCCGGGAGGTAATTCATCAATGACGCTGATATCGAGATCGCCATAAAGTGTCATTGCCAAAGTTCGCGGTATCGGAGTGGCCGTCATCACAAGCACATGGGGAGGTAACTCAGCCTTTTTCCAGAGCGCTGCCCGCTGCGCAACCCCGAAACGATGCTGTTCATCAATGATACATAAACCGAGGTTTTTGAATTGTACAACAGGCTCTATGAGAGCATGCGTGCCGATGATGAAGTTTATTTCGCCTGATTCAAGTCCATCGTGAATTTTTCTTCTTTCCGATTTTGGAGTTGAGCCTGTCAGCAGCACTGTTTTCAGCGGCATTTTTTCGAGCAAAGATCCAATCGAGGTAAAATGCTGCATGGCAAGAATTTCAGTGGGGACCATAAGACAAACCTGATATCCGTTGTCTATAGCCAACAAGGCGGCGAGCAATGCGATAATCGTTTTCCCGCTTCCCACGTCGCCTTGCAAAAGCCGGTTCATATGATGGCCTCTTGCTACATCAGTCCGGATTTCTTTCATCACCCTCTTTTGAGCATTGGTCAGCTCAAAAGGTAAATGTTGAGAATAGAAATCGTTGAAGTACTCGCCGACTTTCTGAAATACAACACCTCGCTCGAGCCTCGTCTGATTCATCTTTTGCTTGGCGAGTTGTATTTGAATGAAGAATAGTTCCTCAAATTTTAATCTTCTTCGCGCCTTTTCAAGCAACTGAATATTCGTAGGTACATGAACTTCTGAAACCGCCAGATGACGGGGCATCAGTCGAAACTGTGTAAGAATTTTTTCGGGCAGATTTTCGACAATCAGATTTTTTGATTCTTCAATCAGCAATTTGGTGAGTTTAGCGATACCATTGCTGTGCAGCCCTTTAGATGAAAGTTTTTGGGTGGAATAATAAACCGGTTTCAATCCGCTTCCTTGTGTTATTCGTGCTTCTTCGGCATTTTCGAGTTCGGGATGTGTGATATTGTATTTTCCCTTGTATTCTGTTGGTTTACCGTAAAGGATGTATTGTGTGTTTAGCTTCAGACTTTCGCGCAGCCATTTTGGTGCTTTGAACCAAACAAGCTCGATTTCACCGGTGTCGTCTCTGAAGATTCCCGAAAGACGTTTGGACGGACCAACCCCAATTTCCTTTAAGGATATCAGTTCGCCGGAAATCTGCACAGCAGTGGATTCTCCTGCGATATCGCGGATTTTGATAATTTGTGACTTATCGATATATCTGAAGGGATAATACTCCAGCAAATCACTGCGTGTTTGAAGCCGAAGCTCTGATTTCAGTGCTTCCGCACGCTGCGGTCCCACTCCTTTGAGATATATCAATTCACTTTCTAACACTGATGCGAAATTAATCTTTCAATTTTTGTATTCAAGGCATATATGTTGCTTAAAAACAATAAGCATTTAATTTTTGAAACGGATTTCTTTCTCAAAGGGGCAGAAAGTTGTTTCTACCTGCGATCTTTCCCACAATACCCATTTTACAAGTTGCGTTAACGGGTAGGCATAAAAACCAGTATTCAATGGTTAAGTTTGACACTTTGAATTATCATGGCGAACAGTTTCTTCAGATCACCGGAGTTTAGAAAGGCAGCATTGCGCATAGTGCTCCTTTATGCCGTATTGATCGTATCTAGTTGGTTCTGGCTTCGATGGTATACGGATCATGGCGAATTTGTCACAGTGCCTGATTTGAGCGGCATGACACTGGAGGAAGCGGCTGGTACCCTCCAGGATCGTGATTTGAAATACATCATTATTGATAGTATTTATAATAAAAACGCTGACCCGGGAACTGTTCTAGATCAAAGCCCCGTCAAAGAAAGTCAGGTGAAGGAGGGAAGAACAGTAACGCTCACCATTTCCAGATTTTCTCCGCCTATGGAAAAACTAGGAGTAAAACAGGGGGATTTTGCGGTGGTTGCCATGATCAGATTGAGGAATAAACTGATCGACTTTGATACACTTTACGAAGACAATAACTCGCTGGCCGGAAGCATTATCAGGGTTTCTCAAAAGGGAAGAAACCTGAAGTATGAGGATTTGGTAGCCCGGGGATCGAAGGTAACTCTGGTCATTGGACGTAACGCCAGTATAAAAGTGATTGTTCCGGATCTTCAGGGAAAAACCTGTGCTGAAGCTCAGGCTGAGCTTGATACTTTGAATCTTGTGTGCAATTGCCGTTTCGAACCGTTCTTAGAAAATCCCACCGCACAAGATTCAGCTATTTTTCGCGTTTGCCGTCAGGATCCTCAACACGATCCTGTGATAGGGACAACAGCGGGTAGAATTGTAGATTTGTGGCTATATAATTCGCCTTGCCCTCAAGATACCACGGATTAAAACGGCAACAACTTGACAGAATGACAATTAACCGATTTTTATTATTTCTTCTTCTTACAGCTTCAAAACATCTCTGTGCACAGGAATTGGAAATTCCGCTGTTCTACAATCCGGCGGCCAGACAGTTGCTCTTCGAAGAACAGAGGTTCCCGGAACGCTCTCACCGCGGTGGCGGATCTTCTCTGGCTTTGCCTTTTTTCGACGACTTTTCACGCTTCAGTCTGCCCAGCAACAATCCTATGATTCCGGAAGACTGGCAGCGCTGGGCTGATAATGATGTTTTCATCAACAGCACTTTTCCTGTTTCACCTATGACAATCGGTGTGGCAACACTGGACGGGTTGGCTGCAGATGGAACCCCTTATGCAGATACACTTTGGTTTCCTTCTATTACTGACTCATTTCTCGACTGGGGGCTGTCTGATTCCCTTACTTCATTGCCTGTTAACCTGGCAGGTCTTACAGCAGAAGACAATGTATATCTGGTTTTTAATTATCAAGGTGGAGGATTCGGTAATGCTCCTGATGAAGACGGAATTCTTGGTGCGGAAGGTGACTCCTTGATTCTTGAGTTTTACAGTCCTTTACAGCAAGGGCAATGGTCGAGAGTTTGGGGTGTTCAGGGAAATCCACTGGCGACCGGTTTTGATACAGTGTTTATACATATCAATGAGTTCATCCACCTGCAGGATGGTTTCAGATTTCGATTCAAAAATTATTGCACCCTGCATGGCGCTTTGGATCACTGGCATTTGGACTACGTCATCATCGACAACGGTGTTGACCCAACTTCGTTTTTTTATGATGACATCGCATTTCAATATCCGAATAATACCTTGTTGAATTTTGGTTTTACCTCCATGCCCTGGACTCATTACCAAAGCAATCCTGAATTGTATACTCTAGATGAGTGGAGCTACTATCAGCGTAATTTGGGAATAACTGAAAACATCACTACAAGATGGCGTGTCCATTATGAAGGTGATGAACAGTTTGAAAGTGCCCCCGACGCGAATACTCAGGGCAATGGCTTTTCAGAATTTGCGAGAAATGTTTCTTCTGAAGGATATACGTTCAATACCCCGACGCTGGTGGACTCTGCAACTTTCGAAGTATGTGCTTCTTTTATCACTCAGGATATTCGTCCTCAAAATGACACCATGTGTTTCAGGCAGCATTTTTCCAATTATTATTCCTACGATGATGGCACAGCTGAAAGAGCTTATGGTATCCAGAGCGCCGGCGGTAAGATGGCGGTGAAGTTCAATGCGGCAGTTCCGGATACATTAATCGGCATCTACATGTATTTCGTACCTGTGCAGTATGTTGCCACTGATCAAACATTTATCCTTCAGGTATGGGATGATCAATCAGGGCAGCCCGGAAATTTGCTCACCAGTGATTTCGATAATTTCAATTTTTCACTGCCCCAGTATTATGCCAGTGGCCCGAACCTTTTTGTCTATTACGATTTTACTGACAATATTTTCGTGGATCAGGGCGATTTTTATGTTGGATATATTCAGCAAAATGCGGTTTCCCTGAATGTTGGCCTTGATAAAAATACCAATGCAAATGCCACCAAACTATTTTTCCAGTTGCAGGGTCAGTCCTGGCAGCAGTCTTCGATATCAGGTAGTGTTATGGTAAGGCCAATATTCAAATCCGGACTTCCTGACTGGGTTGGTCTGGAAAATGAAACCGTTGAGGTTTCGGATGTCTATCCAAATCCTGCGAATGATGAAATCAGATTTATGATGCATCCGGATCACAATCGATATATCTGTAGAATCATTGATATGACTGGCCGTGTGCTGGAAGAGCATTCGTTTGTGAATGGCGGGAATCCGGTTATCTCTGTTGCGAATCTTGCAAATGGCAATTACATGATGCAGATCTTATCGGAAAACGGTCAGATGCACGCTGTCAGAAAATTTATTCGATTATAAAGCACTGAAATTTCTTGAAAGACGAGGAAGAAGAATTCAACAACTCTGAACAGGATGATGATTTATTCGAACATCATCGTGTGGTTGTAGATAAGGGTCAAGGGATGTTGAGGATTGATAAGTTCTTATTCGATCGTCTGGAAAAAACATCGCGTACCAGAATTCAGGATTCTTGTGATAACGGGTTTGTTCGTGTGAATGGCGTCTCTGTGAAGAGAAGTTATAAAATCAAGCCACTTGATATTGTCACAATAGAGTTACCTTATCCTGTCAGAGAGCTCGAACTTATCCCTGAGAATATTCCTATTGAGATTCTTTTCGAAGATGATGATCTGATTATTCTTAACAAACCATCCAATATAGTGGTGCATCCGGGACATGGAAACTACACCGGTACGCTTGTGAATGCGTTGATATATCATTTTCAGAATTTACCTAAAAGATCTGATGCGCATCCGGGGCTTGTTCATCGACTTGACAAGAACACTACTGGTGTAATGGTCATTGCTAAAACAGATCATGCATTGGTGAATTTGTCAAGACAGTTTTTTGATCGCACAATTGAAAGAAGATATGTCGCGCTCGTTTGGGGAGATATAGCTGAGGACGGAACTGTGACTGGCAATACCGGCCGCAGTCTGAAAGACCGGAAAGTATTTACCGTATACCCTGAGGGTGATCACGGTAAACATGCTGTGACTCATTACAAAGTCATTGAAAGGTTTGGTTACGTCACTATGGTTGAATGTAAACTTGAAACAGGAAGAACTCATCAGATCAGGGTTCACATGAAGTATATTGGTCATACGCTTTTTGGCGATTTCGAATATGGCGGTGATCAGGTTCTCAAAGGAACGACCTTCGCCAAATACAAACAGTTTGTTCAGAATTGTTTTGAAATACTTCCAAGACAAGCGCTGCACGCAAGATCAATCGGTTTCCATCATCCGGTCAGTGGTGAGTGGATGTATTTCGAAAAGGATCTGCCTGATGATATGCGAGAAGTAATTGGCCGCTGGCGCAAGTACACACAGCAGCCTGAAGTCAGTTGAGTGAGAAGTTGGTTTCTCCCTGCTTCATCAATTTGTAATGATGCGAAAGCCTTGCAAGCAGATTCGAAAATGACTGCATTGCCTCTTTCGTTTCATCTGAAATTGCTTCTTTACGAAGTCTCAGCAACAACATACCATACAATCCGGTTAAGCAAACTTCAACATCATTGGTTGTTTTACCATCGGTGTGTGTGAGGTATTCGCTGATATTAGGTTGTGCTTTTCTGTGCAGATCAAGATAGGTTTTATCTTTTACAATGTTGATGAGTGTATTGTGCAGGTAGTTCAATTCAAAGACCAGTTCGTGTACTTCTGAAACATGGCCTCGCTGCTCAACACCTTCTCTTTTCATGGTCTTGACCAATTCGTCAAACCAGATTTTTTCTTCTTTGAATGCGTTATCATCCGGAGTATATGAGCGAATGAAATCGGCAAGTGCTTCCGGCTCGAAGTATACAGCCCGAAGAAGGTCCTCCATCTGCCAGAGGTAAATAATGTATTCAGCAATGTTCTGCTTCAGTTTCTGCGCAGCAAGACTCATGGTTTTTTTCCTTCTTTTTCTATTCTGTATTCTTCATTGAGACCGGCAATCACTTCAGAGGTGATGTCGTAATCGGAATTTCCATAAAGTACCATCTGAAATTCACTTTGTTTGTTGATCACAAAGTCTATTCCTTTTGTCTTTGAGAATTTATCAAGGTAGGTATTCACTCTCTTGAGCAGTTCATTCTGCAGCGCAATTTCTTTTTTCTGCATTGCGCCTACTTCTTTTTCCTGAATTTCATCCATTTCGCGCTGCAATTGCTCAATTGATTTCTGTAGCGCTATCATTTCTGATTCCGGCATATTGGGGTTCTCCTGAGCATATCGCATAGCCTTCTCGTATTCGGCCTGGCGAGGGCCAAATTCACTTTGCACTCTTTGTTCAGCACCGCGCATCTTCTCTTCAAGTTCCTTGGATTTTTCAACGATGAAATCATATTTTGCATTAAGTGAATCACCATTGAGAATTGCTACGATGGTAGGTCGTGGCCCACCTTCGGAAGTGAATGCAGGGGCAACCTGAACTGGAGCGTCGATTGAATTATTTCCGGTGGGTGATTTGACTAGAAGATATACAACGGCCATTGCCAGAATTGAACTGATAACAAGAGAAATTTTTGCGAGCATGGTTATTTAGAATTGAGTTGTAAGAAAGCCTTTTTAAAATCTGAATGCATGGACGAAAAACGACCCATACTCCCTGAAATGAGTTCTTCACTGCACAATTTTTTCACGTCCTCCAGTCCCGTTACACTATCCTGACTGATCTTATAAGTCTGTTTGTACTGAGCTGCCTCTAACTCGATGATGTACTTCTCGTTGTATAGAAAAATAGAAATCTTGAGCTGAGGATGTGGTATTGTTGCAATTATTCTCATCTGGTTACAAAAATAACTCCGGGCATATATTCGTATTCACAACAACGTGAGCCATAACGAATAATTTTTTCAGAATGACGTTGAAGCCCCTTTACTGCTACAAAAACCACGAAGTGGCGTCTTTGGCATGGGCAATTTATTCGGCTCCCCTGATGCAGAGCCTGCATGGAATTTCATTTGTCGGAGAAGAATGGTGCAATGACAGATATCATGAAAACCTCGAATGGCTGCTTGAATTGGACTCAAATCCGAGCGTATTGCAAAATTATCTACTGGAAAACACTTCATCTTTAATTGGCAAAAGATTCGAACAATTGCTGGCCTTTTGGTTCACCTACGGGCGTTCCTTTAAACTGGTGGCAAGAAATGTGGTGCTCAGCGAAAATGGCAATACCCGGGCGGAAATCGATTTTATAGTTGAAGACATACAAGATGGACATACGATGCATTTTGAGGTTGCCTGCAAGTATTATCTGCAGTTAAATGCTTCAAGGCATTGGTGCGATTGGCCTGGGCCGAATGGTCACGACTCTCTTCTGTCTAAACTGGATAAATTGCGCCGGCAGACAGGGATCTTTGAAACGGACTTGGGTCGCAACTACCTCAAGCATGAGGGTTTGAAAAAGCCGGATTCGTATGCGTTTCTAAAAGGAATATTTTTTCATCATTTCTCCAGTTTGGGCTCCTCCATTGCGCCTGTCGGGGCGCACAAACATTACAATTCAGGTTGGTATTGTCATCTCAGTGATTTAAAGCAATTCAGCGGGTTGACTGAACAATGGATTATTCTTCCTGTCAGACTGAAGTTGTGCCCTTTTGCTTTCGGCGATGATGAGGCAGAGATCCTTCGGGGAGACGACTTGTTCGGCGCATGTCATCAACAAATGTCGAAAACAGGAAAATCTGTTATGATTGCGCAGGTGGTGCCGGAGAATGGCCGTATGATTGAAATTTCGCGCGGTTTAATCATTCTTGATAATTATCGCATACGCCCATCAGGATAGTTATCTGATTCTCTTTGGAATGTTATGAGGTTTTTAGATCATTCAACTTTAACTTAGCACGATGCACCAAGGTTTAAGTTCGGCTGAAGCACATGAGCGATTGCGAAAGCACGGTTATAACGAGCTTCATGCTGCTGCGCCAAAAAATATAGGTAGAATTGCTTTGGAGGTAATTCGGGAACCTATGTTTTTACTTCTCATTTTTTGTGGATCACTTTACATGATCCTTGGTGATTATAAGGAGGGGATTATTTTAATGAGCACAATCATCATTATTGTGTTCATCACTTTTATACAGTATCGTAAGACTGAAAGGGCACTTGAAGCCCTGCGAAACCTGGCAGCTCCAAGAGCTCTTGTCATAAGAGATGGCAAGGAGATCAGGATTCCCGGCAGGGAAGTGGTCCGTGGTGAATTGCTTGTGCTTCATGAAGGCGATCGCATTGCTGCAGATGGTATCGTATTAAAATCTGTTAATCTTACAGTGGATGAATCACTGCTGACTGGCGAATCAGTGGCGGTCAGAAAAAACGCATCTTCGCAGAATAACGAAGTTTTCAGTGGAACCCTGGTTGTACAGGGTAAGGCTTTCGTAGAGGTTGCCAAGACTGGTCAGGAAACGAGGTTTGGTCAGATTGGCAAATCACTGGAAGAAATCTCTGAGGATGAAACACGCCTGCAGCGTGAAATGAAGAAGCTCATCAGAACTTTGTTCATCGTAGGTATTTTATTCAGCATGACGGTGGTGCTGGTATTTTATTTAACGCGGGGTGAATTCATTCAGGCATTGCTTAATGGACTGGCGGCGTCAATGGCCATTTTGCCTGAGGAATTTCCAGTTGTCATGACTGTGTTTCTGGCATTGGGGGCGTGGAGACTTTCTAAGAATAATGTACTTACCAGAAGATCTTCAGCGATTGAAACGCTTGGTTCGGCTACGGTGCTTTGTACTGATAAAACCGGCACCATCACAAAAAACACTATGAGTGTGAGTGGTGTAATGGTAAATGGCAAGCTCTTCTCCGGTGATGAGTTGCGGTCTGATCATCAAGATGTCATACACCTACTGATATCGGCGAGTCTGGCTTCGCATGCCGACAGCATCGAACCTATGGAGAAAGCGATAAGGAACGTTGCTCAATCTACATTGAAGGAAGCACCAATTTTTGAATTCGTCAAAGAGTATCCTCTGTCCAATGAGCTGATGGCTATGACCATGGTATACAAAACAAAGGACAATACCCACGTGGCATATGCCAAAGGAGCACCGGAGGATATAGGAAGGCTTTGCCATCTGGATGACCCGCAGATGAGGTCATTGCTTGCAGATGTAAAAGGGCTGGCGGATGCGGGATATCGTGTGCTCGGTGTTGCTCAAAGTAATATTGCGGAGGATAAATTTCCTCAGAATCAAATCAATTTTCAACACCAGTTTGTAGGGCTGCTTGCATTGGAAGATCCGATCCGGGAAGAAGTTCCTGATGCTATTTTACAATGCAGAGATGCCGGCATCAGGGTAATCATGATTACAGGAGATTATCCGGCTACTGCCAAAGCTATTGGAGCTAAAATTGGAATGGATCCTGCCTCAGAACTCATAACAGGAACTGAACTGGATATGATTTCTGATGAGGAATTGAAAGAAAGAATTGGTCGTGTGAACATCTTTGCGCGCGTTTTCCCAAGACAGAAATTGCGTATTGTGAAAGCGCTCAAAGAAAATGGCGAAGTGGTAGCCATGACCGGTGATGGTGTAAATGATGCTCCGGCACTAAAGGCGGCGCATATCGGGATTTCAATGGGTGCTAAAGGAACAGATGTTGCACGGGAAGCGTCTAGTTTGGTTTTACTGGATGACAATTTTGCTTCTATTGTTGCTGCAATACGCTCCGGACGCAGGATTTTCGATAACCTGCAAAAGGCAATGTCGTATATCATGGCAATACACATTCCGATCATTGGTCTGACTATGATCCCGGCTTTTTTAAGCGAGATGACATTGATTCTTTTTCCTATTCATATTGTGTTTATGGAATTGATTATCGATCCTGTATGCTCGGTGGCATTCGAAGCTGAGCAGGAGGAACGCGGCATTATGAAAAGAAAACCAAGGAACCCGGATGAAATGTTTTTTGGTGCAAAAAAAATATTTACAAGCGTGGTGAAAGGACTTTTACTCTTAGTGATGGTGCTGATAGTATATGCCCTTTCAGTTCGGGAAGGACATACTGACGGGGAAGTCAGGGCCATTGCGTTTTCTGCATTGATTATCGGCAACGTTTTTCTTATTCTGACGGAACTTTCCAGGACAAGGAGTGGATTTTCCGTAATTCTCGAAAAAAATTATTTTACAATTGGAATTATTTCGTTGGCTTTAATCATTCTGGTGCTCGTTATATATATCCCTTCACTCAACTACATATTCAGTTTTTCGTTTCCTGGATTTTCCCATTTTATCCCCTCACTTGCCGGCGCTTTAATGCTGATGATCATCCTGGAAGCCAATAAATGGTACGAGAGGAGAAATTCTTGAATTGACCTGACACATTTTTAAGTCCGGTATTCTTAGTCTTTATTCCTCTTGACCCCGAACTGAATTGTATACAGAATTGGACTTATCTTTGGTTATAACCAGCGTTTTTTTCTGAAATATAGCAGCATTAGACCTACAAGAATAGCCATGCCTCCGAGTACTATGAAATAGCCGTTTTCTGTCTTCGTTTCCGGCATGTTTTCAAAATTCATTCCGTAGACTCCAACAATGAAAGTCAGTGGAACGAAAATCGTTGTTATAATCGTCAGAACTTTAATTACCTGATTCATTTTCATCCCGAGATTGCTGTGATAAAGGTCCAGCAGGTTTACAATCATTTCCCGGTACATTGCCAGATTTTCAGATTCAAAGATGAGATGGTCATGTAAGTCGCGGTAGTACTTTCCAAGTTCATCATCGAGCTCTCTGGTCATCGTATTGATAGCTTCTTTTAACGGATCAATGCTTTTCTTAAAGTCGAGTAGTTCTTTTCTCAGACCCAAAATTCTATGTAAAGTAAACTCACTCGGTTTTCTTAACACCAATTCTTCAAGAGACTCAATTTGAGAGGCGAGTTGCTCGCTGACCGTGATGTAATTATCAATCACATTGTCGAGGATAAGGTAGGCCAGATAGTAAGCATCCTTTGAACGCACTTTACCTTTTGAAGTTCTGATTCGCTCACGTATTGGTCCAAAAAAATCACCCTCACTTTCTTGAAACATGAGAAGGTAATTGTTGCCGATGACAAGTGAGAGTTGTTCAACACTCAGATTTTTCCTTTTGTTATCCAACTCCAGCATTTTCAGCGTAACGAAGGTGTAGTCATCAAAGAACTCAACTTTTGGACGACTTGTTGAATTCATAATGTCCTCTAAAACCAACGTATGAATATTGAATTTCTTGCCAATATTGGCCACAATGTCACTGTTATGAATACCATCAATATCTATCCAGGATGTGCTTGCACTGGTCGAAAATTGGTCACAATCGTTGATATTGTGAATTACAGATTCCTTCAGCTCAGCATGGTTGTAATCCATCACTTTTATTTGAACTTCGGAATTTCTTTTGTCGCCGATATGTACCAACATATCGGGACCTAACCCCGCTTTAATATTTCTGGGAATTTCATTAGATGTTGGCACCATGATATGGCGAAGTTAGTGGATCATTTCGTCTTCCCGGATGATAGCGAAATTGGCCTTCAACAGGCTGACATTGAAAAGACGAATTAGGCTTTCTCTGGAATGACGGCCTTCAATTCCATATTGCGTTCAATAATAAATCAATCAATGCGCGTTCATTTAACAGCTATTGGTGGCAGTGCCATGCATAACATGGCCATTGCACTTCATCAGAAAGGAATCGTTGTCAGCGGAAGTGACGATGAAATTTTTGAGCCCAGCAGATCCAGGCTGAAAAGGCTCGGGCTATTGCCTGAACAGGAAGGTTGGTTCCCTGAGAAAATTTCAACGGAACTCGATGCTGTCATAATTGGCATGCATGCAAGGAAAGACAATCCTGAATTGCACCGTGCCCTTGAGTTGGGAATTAAGGTCTTTTCGTACCCAGAATATGTCTATGAACAAACGAAGAACAAGATCAGGGTTGTCATTGGAGGCAGCCACGGCAAAACCACTACAACTGCCATGATATTGCATGTGCTCAGCAATTGTGGTGTTGAAAGTGATTACATGGTGGGTGCGCAGTTGGATGGCTTTGATTGCATGGTGCGATTTTCGGAAACATCAAAAGTGGCAGTGATTGAAGGAGATGAATATTTGTCGTCACCAACTGATTTGAGGCCAAAGTTCCATTTGTATAATCCGAATATTGCATTACTGACAGGCATAGCCTGGGACCATATCAATGTGTTTCCGACCTTTGAAAACTACGTAGAACAATTCTCAATTTTCCTGGATAAAATTGTTGAAGGTGGTGTTTTGATTTATTGTAATCTTGACGAAACCGTGAAAGAATTGTCAGAAAACCACAAAGGAAATTTCAGAAAAATCCCATATGAAATTCATCCTCATGTTGTCAACGATGGCGTCACTTCACTTTTAACTGATGACGGTATTGTTCCCCTTAAAATATTTGGGGATCACAACTTGCAGAACCTCATTGGTGCACTTCTGGTTTGCCGCCAATTGGGTATTGCTGACCAAAAATTTTATGGCGCTATCAGCACGTTCCGCGGTGCAGCGAGAAGACTTGAACCGGTTCGGGAAACATCGAATTCAGTCATTTATAAGGATTTTGCTCATTCACCATCAAAATTAAAAGCAACGACCAGCGCTTTCAAAAGACAGTTTCCTCAAAGGGAATTAATAGCGTGCATGGAACTTCATACTTTTTCCAGTTTGAACGCAGAGTTTCTGAAAGAATACAAGGATTCCATGTCACTTGCTGATAAGGCTTTTGTCTATTTCAATCCGCACACGATTCAGCATAAAAAACTTGCACAGATTTCCCGGGAGCAGGTTAAAGATGCTTTTGCGACGGATAATGTTACTGTGTTTACCAATTCTCAGGAATTGGTGGAAGAGTTGAAGAGCTTGAATTGGATCGATAGAAATTTGTTACTGATGACATCCGGTAATTTCGACGGTATCGATTTTAACCGGCTTGCGGACGAACTTATTGGCGCAGAGGCTTAACCAAGTCCGACATCCAGCATCATCATCACAAGAAATCCACCAATAAAGCCAAGTGTGGCAACATCTGTGTATTTGTCTTGTTGTGTTTCAGGTACTACTTCCTCTATGACTACATAGATCATTGCGCCGGCGGCGAATGCAAGAGCGTAAGGGAGAATCGGCTGCATCTGCATTACGGCAAGAGCACCTATTACGCCTGCAATTGGCTCGACAATAGCTGACAACTGTCCATACCAGAAACTTTTGAATCTCGAAAGTCCGTGCCGGCGAAGAGGCATGGATACAGCGACTCCTTCAGGGAAGTTTTGTAACCCAATGCCAATAGCAAGAGCAACTGCTCCACTGATGGTTGCTTCAGGTATACCAGCCGCTACGCCACCAAACAAAACTCCTACTGCAAGGCCCTCCGGAATATTGTGAAGTGTAATGGCCAGAACTAATAACATAGTGCTATGCCATTTGGTTTGAACACCTTCGGCTTTGTCGGAAGGAAAGTTGATATGCAGGTGAGGTAGAAGTTTGTCAAGGCCAAAAAGAAATAAGGCTCCAACTCCAAAACCAACCGCAGCAGGCACAGCTTTCATGAAACCTTCTCCCGGACTCATTTCAATGGCAGGCGCAAGCAACGACCAAAAGCTGGCAGCAATCATTACTCCTCCCGTAAAACCAAGCATACCATCAAGCACGGCACGACTCATGGTTTTAAAAAAGAATACCAAACCCGCGCCGCAGGCTGTAACGAACCAGGTGAAAGTCGTAGCTATCAATGCACCAATGACGGGATCGGTATTTTCAAAGAAGTTGAGTATGGATTCTTTCATGTCTTCATTTTTTCTGCTTGAATACTTGATGCTATTTTACTGCTCAGCAATATTGTTTTGGATTTGATTTTAACCTGAATTGAATTGTCGAAATCAAAGCACTTTTTGATAGTCAATTCAGCGCCCGGAACTGCATTGTATTTTTCCAGATAGACCAGCATTTCACTTGAACTATCATCCACTGAAGTGATGCGCACTTTATCACCAACCATGAAGGCATCCAGACGAATTGATTTAGGCCTTTTGGGAAGTCTGCCTATCGCATCAGGAATGGGATCACCGTGTGGATCAAATTGCGGATATTGTAGGTAAGATTCAAGACGGGAGATCATTTCAGCTGAGGTCACGTGTTCAAGTTGTTCGGCGAGGTCATGAACTTCATCCCATGCAAAACCTAACTTATCGCTCAGGAAGACTTCCCATATCCTATGCCGCCGGATAACTTCCAATGCAATTTTTTTACCACTCTCTGTTAATGTCACTCCCTGGTATTTTGTGTATGCTACCCAACCCTGTCGATCAAGTTTTTTGATCATGTCTGTCGCTGAAGAGGGCTTGGTTTGCAATTTCTCAGCAATTGCGTTGGTTGTCACAAAACCATCCTCTGTATTCGAAAGAGAGTAAATGGCTTTCAAATAATTATCTGTGGAAGTCGACATAACGCGAATTTACATGAATTTGTGGGTGTATAAAAATAAATTTAGATATGTCTAAAAATACTACTTTTGAATTATGAAAGACCTTTTTCTTGTTCGTCATGCCAAATCGGATTGGAGCATACCCGGACAATTGGATTTTGACAGGGGACTAAATTCAAGAGGAAAGAAGAACGCACCAATGATGGCGGGGATATTTCTGAAGGAATGGTCAGGCGTTGATATGCTGGTTTCAAGTCCCGCGAAAAGAGCACTGACCACAGCCTCAATTTTTGCCGAAGCTTTTTCTATTCCGCTAAAAGCAATAGTTCAAAAACGGGAAATCTATGAGGCCGATTGCATGGCACTTTTGAAAGTGCTTGAAAAATTGCCTGACAAGGCGAATCGCGTGATGATGTTTGGACATAATCCGGGTTTTTCTTTGTTCAATGGCTATCTTACCGGTGAACAGCGTGATCTTCCGACCTGCGCAATAGCTGGTATCAGATTCGGGTGTGATAGCTGGTCTGAGGTGAGCGCTAAGTCTGGCACTTGGATTTATTTTGATTATCCCAAAAGACATGTTTCGGAATAAACAGCTTTGTAGTGTATTAAATCAATTGGCGTCATAAGGCTTTCCGGATGTATGAATGGGATGGTGTATCTTGCCAACTTCACTTTGTAATACGCGCTGACTTATGTTCAATAAGCTATCTCAGAATTGGAAGATTATCTTCGGAATTGTAGCGGCAATTATCCTCATCCTGTTGATCTGGTTTTTTAGAACCATTATTGCATATGTCATTGTCGCTGTGGTTATTGCATTTATTTGTGAGCCGTTGTCAGATCTTCTGAAGCGAATCAGGATTAAACGTTTCTATTTCCCCGCCTGGTTCAGAGCCATCTTCGCGTTATCTGTGTTTGTTTCATTCTTCCTTCTTCTTGTGTTTATTTTTTCTCCGCTTGTACGAGATGAAATTGAGATTGTCTCCAATATCGATGCTCAATCCGTTGCAGACAGGATTAGTGAAGAATTGATCAATGAGCAATCGACAATATCCGGTTATTTTGATGGGCAGCGATTGACCGAGTACTTCGTGAGCGGTATGCAGAGTCTTCTGAATCCTCAAAACCTGGAGGGAATGTTTAACAATGTTTTCGGGTTTGTTGGAAGCTTAGTTGTAGGCCTGTTCTCTACGTTTTTTATTGCATTTTTCTTTCTCAAGGATGGATATCTCTTTGCCCGTATTGTTTTCACTATTACGCCAAATAACCAAACGTCAAAAATTAAGTCTATCATGGAACATACCCATGCTTTGTTGAGAAGATATTTTCTTGGTGTGGTGTTTCAAAGCTTCATCATGGCACTGATGGTGGGATTGTCTTTGTCACTTCTTGGGGTGAAAAATGCAATTCTGATTGGTTTGTTCGCTGGCCTGGTCAATGTTATACCATATCTCGGACCTTTGCTGGGTGCTTTTTTGGGTGTATTTATTGCTCTGACTACATCGCTGCATCTGGATTTCGGGACGGCAATTCTTCCTCTTATGATAAAGGTTTGCGTGGTGTTTGGATGCGCCCAAATGATTGATGGCTTTATTGTTCAGCCATTGGTACTCGGAAATAGTGTTAAAGCTCACCCGCTGGAGATTTTTGTTGTCATTTTGATGGCCGGAACGATTGGAGGAATCATCGGTATGGTACTGGCAATTCCGGTTTATACTATATTACGGGTTGTAGCACGTGAATTTCTTTCTGAATACAAGGTGGTTGATTCCCTCACCCGGGACCTGACAGAGGAGAAATAAGCCCAGATAAATTGTGCAGGTCGTTATGGAAACGCACGACAGAACAGGGTTTTGGCGCATTCTGGAAAAGTGTTATCAATTCTTTGTCGCTCGCCAAGTCTAATTCATCTACTTTTGTATCCCGTAATATCACAATAGATTTTACAGTGATACGGGTATGTCAGAAAACATAAAATATATTTTCGTTACTGGAGGTGTTACATCTTCTCTCGGAAAAGGAATAGTTTCGGCCTCTCTGGCGAAACTTCTACAGTCGCGCGGCTTCAGAGTTACAATTCAAAAGCTTGATCCATACATCAATGTGGATCCGGGTACGCTCAATCCATATGAACACGGTGAGTGTTTTGTGACGGACGACGGAGCAGAGACAGACCTTGATCTTGGGCATTATGAGCGTTTTCTGAATGTGCCAACGTCGCAGGCGAATAATGTCACGACCGGACGTATCTATCAAAGTGTCATTGACAAGGAGCGCCGCGGAGAATATTTGGGTAAAACTGTTCAAATCATTCCCCACATTACTGATGAGATAAAAAGGTGTATTCAGATTTTGGGTTCCAAGAGTGAATTTGATTTTGTAATTACTGAAATCGGTGGAACAGTCGGGGATATTGAATCATTGCCTTATATTGAGGCTGTTCGTCAGTTGAAATGGGAAAAGGATGATGATTGCATCGTTATTCATCTAACGTTGATTCCATATCTGAATGCTGCCGGTGAATTAAAAACGAAGCCTACGCAGCACTCGGTGAAAACATTGCTGGAGAATGGTGTACAGCCTGATATTCTCGTCTGTCGAACAGAACACCATTTGTCTCCTCAGATTAGAAATAAGATTGCGAAATTCTGCAATGTCACACCTAATGCGGTTATTGAGAGTATTGATGCTTCAACTATTTATGATGTGCCGGTTTTGATGCTTGAGGAAAAATTGGATGAAGTAGTTCTCGAAAAACTCGGTGTTAAGTCAAGGAAAAAACCGGATCTTAAGAAATGGATGGAATTTCTTGATAAACACAAACATCCGAAAGGAAAAGTGCGGATAGGCCTGATTGGTAAGTACGTTGAATTGAAAGATGCATACAAGTCGATCGCTGAATCCTTTGTGCATGCAGGGGCCGCCAATGAGGTGGAGGTTGAAATACGATGGGTTCATTCCGAGGATCTTAGTACTCGAAATGCAATTGAAAAATTGAGTGGCCTTGATGGTGTGCTCGTTGCACCCGGCTTTGGATCACGTGGCATTGATGGCAAACTCGAAGCAATCAGGTTTGTTCGTGAAAACAATATTCCATTCTTTGGTATATGTTTAGGAATGCAGATGGCAACAGTTGAATTCGCGCGCAATGTCTTAGGAATGACTGATGCGCACTCAACTGAAATGAAAGAATACACTGCTCATCCCGTGATTTCTTTGATGGCAGAGCAAAAAACAGTTGTTAACAAAGGCGGCACCATGAGGCTTGGGGCTTATCCCTGCAAACTCACGAAGAACAGTCTTGCCTCCAAGGCATATGGTGGAGCCGAGATGATAGAAGAAAGACATCGCCATCGTTTTGAGTTCAACAATGAATACAAAGAGCAATTTGAGAAGGCTGGATTTCGCTGCACGGGAATTAATCCGGATAGCAATCTGGTTGAGATTATTGAATTGGAAAACCATCCGTTTTTCGTGGCCGCTCAATTCCATCCTGAATACCGTAGCACGGTGATGAATCCGCATCCATTATTCGTTGCATTTGTGAAGGCTACCAAGGTGTATCATACAACGAAGCCTAAAGTCGAGGTGGAAGAAATGCAGAGCCGTTAAATCTGTGTTGCGTGTGAGATTAGTTCGGGTCTTTGACTCCGGGCATAAATCATACTCCAAAAACAGTAGAAAACTATTCCGGCCTGAACTTCAAGGTACGATTCGAAAAGAAAATTCAACAGGCAAATACCTATTACACACAACATGATGTTGTTGCGCATTCTTGCCATACCAATTACCTGAAAAATCATCAGCGCAGTTAAAAGTATCATGCCTGCCCAGCCATGCTCGGCTCCGGTTTGAAGAAATTGATTGTGAGCGTTCAAATTACGTCTGGCCGCATAACCTTGTCCCGTCTGCTCATATATTTCGTTTAAGCGGTATTGGGTTTCACCAGTACCAGCCCCTAACGGATGTTCACGGATAACCTGCAAAGCTGCCGACCAGGTCACTTTTCGCAACTCGGTGCTCGACTTTGCTTCTTGTGCGGAAGTTCCTTCAGGTGAATCCGATTCAATATCCTCTACCATGGCTTCAACCCTGGCAGATGATGCAGGAAACATGTAAGTTCCTCCGACTAGAACCAATGCGGAAACGATCCCCAATGAAAATGACCTTACACGACCGAAAGCATTGCTATATCCATATATCATTGCCAGGATCACAACACATAAACCTGTGATAATTCCGGCTTTGGACGCAAGCAATGAAATAAAGAACGAAGTGACGATTATGAAAGTTATGTGTAGAATTTTCTGACCCAGAATCCAGTGTTTCTTCTCTGCCATAACCAGCAAAATGAAAAGTGATAAACATTGATAGGTGGCGGCATAAGTCGGATGATAATTAATGCTCAGCTCTTCATAACTGAGATAAGCAAAGTCATTGGCATGGATTGAACGATAGCAGCCATAAATCAATGCTGAAAACGCGAAGAGTAAACATCCGTTTACAAAGGTCTTTGCAATCTTGTCGAAATTTTTTCTGCTAAGCACCGGAAGAAGCCATGCAATGATAGGGAATGCGATAAACGAGAGTTTGATTTCTACCTCCATCCTGGCAACATCTAAATGTCCGGAACTTGCAATGCCTATTACAAGCAGTATGAAGAGGCACGCCATCAATAGCATCGAGAAATGGGTATATTTGAAATAGATGCGTTTACGTCTTATGGCAAATACAATACAATAAATGGCTAGCAATCCTATGAATCCCGGAACATATTTCTTAAATGTGGGAATGAGGAAAGCAATAGCCATGCAACCCCATGCATGCCAGGGAATGCCGCTGTCGTTTCGCTCATTGTGTTTACTCATTTTGTAGCTGCCGCAATTCTTTCTATTTGTGGAATATGATGCCTCAAATGCAGGTTCAGAAAATCCAATGTCTGGGAGATATTCAACATCCCGGCGGCCGGTTGTTTGAACAATAATCTGTCATAGTGATCAGGACCTATTGCATCAACGAAGTTTCGCAGCTTCATACGAAGGGTTGCCCATTTTGGCTCAATTTCCTCAGCAGTCATTGAGTTTGCCGGTGGAGGCAAAATAGACGGCGCCGCATATTTTTCATCACTGGATAGACGAGTGTTGAGTTTAGCACTATTTGCTTTTTGCTCATCACCGGTTATTTCAAGCGATTCCCAGCCGCCTGAGGTTTTTTTCATCATATAGGCAAGTGTTCCGCCTTCCGATGAAAGCAGGTGCTCTATAACCTGCACTGCACTCCATGAGTTGTCTTCCGGTTGTTGATGCCAGTTGTGAGTTGGTATTTGCCTCATCTGTTCCAGAAACTCGCTTTTTGATTCTTCCAGAGCATGAAACTTCTTAGTTATTTCTTCTTTGTTCATTGTTCGTTTGTTTTATAAAGCATTTCAACGTGCGGAATATTGTCTTCAGTATACTCATCGCTGACCACGACAAATCCAAAGCTCTCGTAAAATTTAATCAGGTACGATTGCGCAGAAATTCTTACGGAAGCTATTGCATGTTGTCTGAAATAATCCATTGCTTTCTGCATGAGTATTCTACCAATCCCTATATTTCTTACCCGCTCATCAGTTACTACCCTGCCGATTGACCACTCCTCATAAGATACTTCAGGCATAACCAGGCGAAGACAAGCCATACACTCGCCCTGTTCATCGGTAGCAAAGAGATGCAGACTTTTGAAGTCCTTGCCATCTGCATCCTGATAAGGACAATTTTGCTCGATCACAAATACTCTGATTCGCAGCGCCAGCAGCTGATATAGCTCCTCTGTGGTGAGTTCATTCCAGTCTTTCAGCTTCCATTGGAGATTCATGTAGCGAAGATATACGATCGTATTGTGACAATACCCAACGATATTTGCAATCGTTATGAATTACTTATCCGTTACCGGACTCACCAAGTCATATGGTATTCATGTCTTGTTTGAAAACCTAACATTTGGGATTGAAAAAGGCCAGAAGGTTGCACTTGTTGCAAGGAATGGCGAAGGCAAAAGTTCTCTTTTCCGTATTCTTGCTTCACTTGATTCTCCTGACAATGGTTCAGTGATTTACAATCGTGAAGTCAAGCTCGGGTTTCTTTCCCAGGAGCAGGAACTCAACAACAAAACAACCATACTGGAGAATATTTTTGTTGCGGACAGCCCGAAAACCAAGGCCATTGCTGATTATGAGCTTGCAATTGAAAGCAATGATGAAAAGGCAATTCAACGTGCTCATGACGCCATGGATTTGCACAATGCATGGGATTACGAAGCCAGAGTCAGGGAGGTATTGGGAAAGCTGGATGTACATGACCTCGATAGGGTGGTTGGATCTCTCAGCGGGGGTCAGAAAAGACGTATTGCTTTAGCCCGCGTTCTTATTGAACAGCCGGATATGGTTCTACTCGATGAGCCCACTAACCATCTGGATCTTGAAATGATCGAGTGGCTCGAAGAATTTTTGTCGCAATCGAACATGACTATCTTCATGATCACGCACGATCGCTATTTTCTGGAAAACATCACCGATGAAATTTTGGAAATGGAAAACAAGACCTTGTATAGATACAAGGGTAATTTTTCATACTATCTTGAGAAGAAGGCTGAAAGAGAACAAATGGAAAGTGTGGTGCGTGGTAAGATGGAAATGCTCTTCAAAAAGGAGTTGGAATGGGCGAGAAAAATGCCTCGCGCTCGCACCGTGAAGAGCAAATCCCGCATGAGCGATTTTCAGGAGCTGAAACAGTCGCTCGTAAGGAATGATGATCCGGATAAGCTAGAACTCGAAATCAACATCAACAGGATGGGCTCTAAAATTGTAGAGTTTCATCGGGTTAAAAAAGCATTTGGTAATATCAAAGTTCTTGATGGATTTGACTATGTTTTTAAGAATAAGGAACGCATTGGAATTGTTGGAAGAAATGGAACCGGAAAGACAACATTTCTCAATATGCTCACTTCACAGATTGAGCCTGATGCCGGTAAGATCGTGGTGGGAGAAACCGTTGTATTTGGCTATTACAATCAGCAAGGAATGCAATTGAAAGAGGGTCAGCGTTTGTTGGAATGCCTGCGGGAAGTTGCCGATCATATTCCACTTACAAGGGGTAAGACAATTACAGCTTCACAGATGTTGGAACGTTTTATGTTTCCTCGTCATCAGCACAGCACGTTTATTGAAAAACTTAGTGGCGGAGAAAAAAAGAGATTGCAGCTTTTGCTTGTGCTGATGAAGAATCCAAACTTCCTGATTCTTGACGAACCGACCAACGATCTCGACGTTTTTACCTTGTCTGCTCTTGAAGATTATTTGTTATATTACCCGGGATGCCTGGTTATTGTCAGTCACGACAGATATTTTCTTGATAAGCTCGTCGATCACATTTTTGTTCTAAATGGGGAAGGTAAAGTGCGGGATATACTTGGCAACTATGATACTTATCGAAGACTTGAAGAGGAAGAAGCCAAGGGAAGATCAGCATTGAAGCGCGAAGCAGATATTCAAAAACAAGCACCTGAAAGCAAACAAGATTCTGTAAAAACAAAACTTACTTTTAAGGAAAAGTTTGAATTTGATCAGTTGGAAAAGGAAATACCATTGCTTGAAAATGAAAAGAAAGATTTGGAAATCAAATTGGCTTTGGCAGCCTCAGATCATGAGGAGTTACTGAGTGTGACCGAACGTCTTGGTAAGGTCATTCAATCGCTGGATGAAAAAGGCATGCGGTGGCTTGAATTAAGCGAGTTTCTTTGATGACGAGGAACTGATTAGCCACAATCCTGTGAACGTAATCAAGCCATTAATCGCCAGCATTTCGAAACCGAATTTGTAGCCATGGAATAAGGTCGTGCTGTTTTTATCAATCACAAAACATATGGCAGGGGCTATCAGACAAATGAGATACGAGTATTTGTCTTGGAGTACTCTTTTTGTTGCGATACCAAATGCAAAAAGTCCAAGCAATGGCCCGTATGTATATCCGGCGATATCAAGCAGGATGGTTACAATTTCTTTGTTGTTAATCCATTTAAAGAACATAACCAGTACCAGAAATACAGCGCTGAAAGCAAGGTGTACTTTTTTTCTCTTGGCGGCGCGTTGCTCCTCATTCAGTTTCGAATCACGGCTGGTTCCCAGTATGTCGATGCAGAATGAAGCAGTGAGAGCTGTAATTGCTCCGTCTGCCGATGGGAATAATGCAGATATTAATCCGACAATGAATATTATTCCGATAACAGGAGGCAAATAATTCATGGCAATGGTTGGAAACAAATCATCACCGATGAGCGCTGGTTGTTTCGTAGCTGCATACATATAAAGCAATCCTCCAAGCATCAGAAAAAGAAAGTTGACAGCCACCATAATCGCACTGAACGTTATCATGTTTTTCTGGGAGTCTTTTAGAGTTCTCACACTGATGTTTTTCTGCATCATTTCCTGATCAAGTCCTGTCATTGCAATGGTGATAAAAGCACCGCCTATGATTTGCTTGAGGAAGAATCTTTTGTCGTTGACATCAAAATTGAATATCTGTGTGTATCCTGATTCGCTCAACTTCGACATTGTTCCATCAATTGTATTGATGATAGAACTTGAGAGGAGATCAAATTCACTCATCACATATCCGGCACAAACAACCAATGCCAGAAGCATGAAGAAGGTTTGAAGAGTATCAGTCCATACGATTGTTTTAACTCCGCCTTTGAACGTATACAACAATATCATGATCAAAATGATTACGGCGGTCGTCCAGAATGGAATGCCCATGTTATTGAAAACGAATGTCTGAAGCACTTTTATAACCAGATAAAGACGAAGCGTTGCGCCTAACGTTCTGGAAACAATGAATAGCAGCGCTCCGGTTTTGTATGCTGTCATGCCGAACCGATGCTGCAGATAGGTGTAGATGGAAGTTAGATTGTACCGGTAATAAAGTGGCAGCAGAATATATGCAACTGCAAAGTATCCGATGAAATATCCTATCACAACCTGAAAATAGTTGAAGTGTCCTGATCCCACTGTGCCGGGCACTGAAACGAATGTGACACCGGAAAGGGAGGTGCCGACCATGCCAAAGGCAACGATAAACCAAGGAGCAGATTTATTGGCCTGAAAAAAACTTTGATTGTCTGCTTTTCTCGACGTGAACCATGAGATCACTAATAGTGTCAAAAAGTAGGCAAGCAGAATGGCAAGTATGGTAAAACTCATTGAGCCAAATAAGTGGTTAATATGCCAGGTGAAACCAAGGCTACAATGACTTATCTAAAGTAAAATGTGGAGAAATTCGCAATGGATGCTCACTGTGCGATTAGGTTGTGGATACTGTTTTTCCAGACCACATAACCGGCATCGCTCAAATGAAGTCCGTCATACGTCAATTCGTTTTTAAGATTTCCATTCTCATCTGTAAATGAGTCGTACATGTCAACGAATTCAAGTTTCCTCTCCTCACAAAGAGTTTTCAGATATTGATTAAGCTCACTCACTTTTTGTAGAATCAGTTGATTGCTTGCCTCACTTCCTCCCATCATAGAAGTAGGTAAATTACTTTGAACACAGATGAAAGTCTCAGGACATTCGGCTTGCAGGATTTCAAGAATTCTGGCATACTGCGATTTTATTCTGGCCATGTCATTCTCCTTCAGTATGTCGTTAATACCAATCATGATGAAAATGCTTTTGGGTTGCAGTTTGATTGCATACTTCAATCGGTTGATTACTCCTGATGTGAAATCACCTCCAATTCCCATATTCACAAGGTTTTCGCTTTGAAGATGACGTTTCAGATCGAATCCTTCGGTCATACTGTCGCCGATGAATACTTTGGCTGTGAGTGGTGGGTAGTTCAGTTTTTTATAGGTTTTAACATGATCCCTCCAGATGGGAAGTTTGTAGTATTCTTCTTCAGTGGACCAGCTGTAGTTCTTTTTTGAACAACCGGTCATTCCGATTCCCAGCAAGGCCGTCAATACGCAAAACAGATGCATGATCTTTTTCCGGAGAAATTTCATGTGGCAATTTTCATTGAATTGTCTGAATTTTGAAAAAAAACAATTGCATATGAGGGAAAATATTTCAGATGGCGCTCCCTGGGAAGCTTTGGTTGGCTATTCAAGGGCCGTTAAAATTGGCGGAGTTCTGGAAATTTCAGGAACTACGTCCGTCGTTGATGGCCGTATTGTCAACACAGGAGATGCAGCCGGTCAGACCAGGGTCATTCTTGAAAAAATTGGTCATGCGCTAAAGCTAGCCGGAATGGGATTATCGGATGTCGTTCGCACGAGAATTTATGTCACCGATATCTCTTGCTGGCAGCAAATTGGTGAAGTACACCTTGAATTTTTTGGTGATATCCGGCCAGCAACCACAATGGTTGAAGTCAGAAAACTAATAGATGATGATTTGCTCGTAGAAATTGAGGCGTCAGCAGTTCAAAGCAAGTAATTTTGCGTTGTGAATATTCCCTCCAAATACATTGAACTGGCAGTTGATCAGGTAAGTTCACTTCCCGGAATTGGAAGAAAAACTGCTCTTCGGCTGGTGCTTGAGCTTCTGAAAAGAAAACCTGAAGATATCCAGAAGTTCACTTCGGCGATCAACGAAATGAAGGAGAATACCCGGCTGTGCGAAACCTGTCACAACCTTTCTGATGAACGTATTTGCAGTGTCTGTTCTTCTCCGTACCGCGATGGTTCGGTAATTTGTGTTGTGGCTGATATACGAGATGTGATGGCGATAGAAAGTACCAGTCAGTTTCAGGGCAAGTACCATGTTTTGGGTGGAATAATCTCGCCAATGGATGGTATTGGTCCGTCTGATTTATTCATAGAAAGTTTGGTGCAAAGGGTTTCTCAAGGCGATATCAGTGAAATCATTCTGGCGCTGAATGCCACCATGGAAGGAGAAACCACAAGTTTTTATCTGTTTAGAAAACTTGCTGTTCACAATGTAAAAATTACTGCGATTGCCAGAGGGGTTGCTGTTGGAGGTGAACTTGAGTATACGGATGAAGTAACCCTTGGTCGCAGCATTCAGCTGCGAACACCCTACGAAGTATCACTCAAACGCTGAAAATGAAGTTACATTAACTTGCGGCCTCGCGATTATGAAGCTTTCTGTTGTCATTGTCAATTATAATGTCCGGTATTTTCTGGAACAATGTCTGCTTTCCGTAGAAAAGGCAATGAACGGGTTGGATGTGGAAGTATTGGTCGTGGACAATAACTCGGTGGACGGGTCAGTGGCTATGGTTGAATCACGATTCCCCTGGGTAAGACTTATTGCCAACAAAGAGAATACCGGATTCTCCAAAGCCAACAATCAGGCGATGCGCATCGCCGGTGGTGAATATATATTGCTGCTTAACCCTGATACCGTTGTAGAAGAAGATACATTCAGAAAAGTAATCGTCTTTATGGACGAACATCCTGATGCCGGTGGACTCGGTGTTAAAATGGTTGACGGAAAGGGCATTTTTCTTCCGGAATCAAAACGTGGATTACCTACGCCAGCCGTTTCCTTCTACAAAATATTTGGCATATCCCGATTGTTTCCGAAGTCTGAAATATTCAACCGATACCACCTGGGACATTTAAGCAAAAATGAGGTGCATGAAATCGAAATACTATCCGGAGCATTTATGCTGATGCGGAAAAAAACACTCGATCAGGTTGGTTTGCTGGATGAAGCTTTTTTTATGTATGGCGAGGATATCGATTTGTCATGGAGGATAATTCAGGGTGGGTGGAAAAATTATTATTTCCCCCATACCTCCATTATTCATTACAAAGGAGAAAGCACAAAAAAGGGAAGCCTGAATTACGTGTTCGTTTTTTACAATGCAATGGTCATTTTCGCCAGAAAGCACTTTTCATTAAAGCATGCTGCATTGTTTTCATTTTTCATTCATACTGCTATTTGGTTGAGGGCATTGGTTGCAGTGCTCAACAGGTTTGTCCGTAAAATGATCTTACCATTGATGGACGCTGCGTTAGTCCTCATCGGATTGTTCCTGATCAAAAATTTCTATGCTTCTGCACAGCATAAAATTTACGACGATTCTCTTGTAACCTATTCTTTCATCGTAAATGTCATTATCTGGGTTTTATCCTGTTGGATAGGTGGCGCTTATGATAAACCTTTTAAACCCCAGAGAGTTTTCAAACCGGTTCTTATTGGTTCGGCTGTGATACTGATTGGATATTCTTTGCTGCCTGAATCGATGCGTTTCTCAAGGGCAATCATCTTGTTAGGCGCAGGTATTGCTTTGCTGGCATTTTTTCTCAGCAGATTGATCGTTAACCTGATTTCATCAGGACGTGCAGGCTTCAGTGATGCAGGCCCGAAACGTATTGCCATTGTTGGCAAACCCGAAGAAGTCGAACGTGTAGTCAGACTACTCTCACAGTTGCAACAACAACCATCCTTTGCGGCGAGCATTGCCCCGGACAACTCTGCAGTCACCGGATATACTGGTACAGTCGCTCAGCTAAGCGAAATCGTCAGAGTGCATAACATTGAGCAGGTAATATTTTGTGCCCGTGATCTTACTTCTTCAGACATCATATCGAACATGAGCTCGATCGCGGAACAGGAAATCGAATTCAAGATTGCTCCGCCGGAAAGCTTATACATCATAGGTTCTGGTAGCATTGAAACAAGTGCTGATGCTTTTATGCTCGATGTAAATTCAGTTTCGTTACCACATAACAAAAGATTGAAGAGGATTTTTGATGTGCTATTCTCAATCTGTGCGCTTGGCTTATTTCCCTTTTTATTATTTGTAGTAAATCAACCAATAGGACTATTGAAGAATATCGTATTCGTCCTTATTGGCAAAAAAACCTGGGTTGGTTATTCTCCGGTCCATAAGGGAAATAACGGCTTACCAAAACTCAAGCCCGGGGTTGTGTGGCCTTCTATCAGACAAGACACAAGTCAAAATGACAATAGCAGAAAAATGGATGTTTTGTACGCAAAAGATTATAGATTCATGCTGGATTTGAGCCTGGTTTATAAGGCAAGACGGTTTCTTGGAAACTGAAATGAATGATCATTCAGCGGTATTTTGTGTTGGCTGAAAAATTCTTTTTGCATTCTTGTGGAAAGTGTAAAAAAATACACACATCTTAGCATCACCTTAACTAATCTTATTATGAGAAGAATTTTTCTGTTAATGATTTTCATTGTTGCGGTTCTGCCATCTTCAACCGCTCAGACAACGGTGAAAAAGGTAGTCTTGCAGGCGTTCTGGTGGGACTACTACAACACAGGCTACAATGATAAATGGGCCAACTATTTGTGCGAACTTGCTCCAAGGCTAAAGGCGATGGGTGTTGATGCAATTTGGATTCCACCTACATCAAAAAATCAAAGCCCTTATTATGTTGGGTATTCGCCGTTTGATCATTATGACCTGGGTGATAAGTTTCAAAAAGGAGCATTGAGAACACGTCTTGGATCAAAGGATGAATTGTTGCGCATGATTGCGGTGATGCATGCCAACGGCATAGAGGTAATTCAGGATGTTGTACTCAATCATATCAATGCTGCGGGAAGTAGCACTGGTGCGGGCGGTATAGATCCTAACTCATTTTCAATGGCAACTGAAGGTGGATACAAAAATTTTCGTTATGTGAGTTATTCAACACCTGCCAACACGGAAACGCAGACTGCGTATTGGAACAGATCAGGTAGGTGGCCAAAAAATTACACGAACTTCTATCCCAATCAATACAACAATTGCACTTCCGGTGACATTTGCAGTTCATACTTTGGACCTGATGTTTCTTATGAGTCAACTGCTTTCGGTCAGAGCAGTAATGTTGCAGGATTCAATCCCGCTCAGTCTTCGAACTATATGCGCAACGAAGCTCGAAACTGGATTATGTGGATGAAAAAACAAACCGGTGTCGATGGTTTTCGATGGGATGCGGCCAAACATTTTCCGACTTATGTTCAGGAAGATCTAAGCTACAATGCAAAGTATACTCTTCCATCATGGTGCAGCGGCGGACAAAATATGTTCAATGTTGGTGAATACGTGGGAAGTAAAACTGAGCTGGACAATTATGTCAATGCAATCGCTGCCCCATCAGGTGAGAAAATGATGGGAACGTTTGACTTCGGACTTCGCGGATACGATCCTGCAGGAGGTTTATACGGTATGGCATACGGCTTAGGAAATTTCGACATGGCGACACTTTTATCAGCTCAGCAAAATGAACGCGTTGCTTATTACTCATCTTCCAATACTTATGTGCACAGAACTGTTCCTTTTGTAAATAATCATGATACTTTCAGACCTCAGTTGAATGCTCAGGGTAATTATTCAGGTTGGAACAGTGGTTCAGAATTGTCTCCACATATTGAGCCTTCCGAACCGAGACTAAGCGCGGCCTATGCAGTGATCATGGCTATGGATGGAAATCCACAGTTATTCTTTGAAGATCTTTTTGATATTGGATATTCCGGGAATCGTTATAACCACGATCCCAAATCTTCTTCCAGTCTGCCTGCACGAAGTGATTTGATAAATCTACTTTGGTGTCATCAGGCTTTAAATTTTAAAACCGGTCCATACAATGTTAGTTTTTCCAACGCTGATTATCTTGTTATTGCGCGCGCCGGAAAGGCCCTTATCGGTGTCACAGACAGCTGGAGCAACTGGCAAAATCAATGGGTGTATACTTATTTTGCACCGGGCACTGTATTAAAAGATTACTCCGGCGCAAATGGCAATGCAACTGTTACTGTGAATGCGGATGGTTGGGCACAGATAAATACACCTCCCGTAAATCCCGCGCTCAATATCGCCGGAAGAAGAGGATATAGCGTTTGGGCGCCGGTAGGACTCGATGGAACTGTCTATAATCCTCCGCGCGCTCTTTCAACTACACAGGAATGGGAAATGGCAAATGATCTTGGAGATTCACATGTGAATTCGCTCGGACAGGGTGGAGCTATTCCTGCCAGTTCGACCAATTTCAGAACGGCCGGTAAAATTTTTGTTGAGCAAGGAAAAGAAATCACTTACAACCTTTACCCCCAGAACTCAACTAAAAGTCTGTATATAGGCCTTTATAATCCTGCCGGAAATTTGCTTTCTTCGAAATCCGGATTAGGATCACAAACAGGTTACTATACACCAAACTTCACGGGTTGGATTACAATCAAAGTGCGCAATAGTGTGAATACCAATCCAAGTCAGAAGTGTTGGGTGAATGTATCTTACACAGCACCAGCTGTAGTTACCAATGCCAATGCGCTCACATCAGCGAACACTGCCTCTTTTTGGACAGGCAACGGTGGCTCCGATAACTGGTTCGATGCACAAAACTGGGAAGAAGGTCGCTTACCGGATGACACAACTGATGTTGTAATTCCTGCAAATGCATTTCCTCAACCTACAATGCATGGCGAGGCATTCGCGCACCGTTTAAACCTTGAATCAGGAGCGCGGTTAACTGTATATGGAGATTTGTTTGTTTCAGAAATCAATTCTGAGGATGCAGTCACCGGGCAAGGTGCTTTGATTTTGAATGGTGTAAAAATTACCTTGAACGATGAGCATGATTTCGTTTTCACATTGAGCCCAAATCCGTCTTCGGATGATTTTCAATTGCTGGTCAACGGTAATTATGATGTCCGAGATGTATTGAATGCTGAAGTTTACAATGCAACCGGTCAAATAATTGCCAGGACGACGGGTGATCTGATGGATGTGGAACGTGACCTGAATATTCAGCTTGCAGATGTGCATTCCGGCGTCTATTTATTGCGCTTGACCGGAAGGGAGACATCGGTTTTGAGAATGATCAGGGAATAATCTGAAAGATGCTCCAAATGGAGATTTCAGGAGAATTCCAAGGGAGGTAACTTCGACGCAGACCTTCTGTACATTTGCCACTCCAAAATTTGAATCAGACTGTACATGTCACAGATTGAACTCCTCCTTCCCAAAATGGGCGAAAGTGTTGCAGAAGCAACCATAATCAAGTGGGTTAAAAAAGAAGGTGATGCAGTAAATGCTGATGAACCTATCATCGAAATAGCAACCGATAAGGTTGATAGCGAGGTTCCCGCGCCTGAAGATGGTGTTCTGCTTAAATGTCTTGTGAAGGAAGGTGATGTCGTTCAGGTAGGACAACCAATTGCCATTATTGGAACAGGCGGCCAGACACAAACAGCTCCTGCAGCGGCACCTGCGGTAAAGGCGGAAATTTCATCTGCAATGGTTGCTGAAGCGGCCAAACCACTTGTAACTGCGGTTGCTGAAGTTATCAAAAGCGGCAGTGAAGGAAGATTTTATTCTCCTCTCGTTAGAAATATTGCGAAAACTGAGCAGGTATCCATGTCGGAATTGGATGCAATTTCAGGTAGTGGCCAGGGTGGAAGAGTGACTAAAAGCGATATTCTAAACTATGTAGCAAATAAATCGAAGTCAGTCTCAACACCCGCAGTTGCTCCGGCTCCCTCAGCCAATGGCAGTGCGTCGAAATCAGAAGTTGTTGTCTCTTCAGCTCCTCCGGCTCAAAAAGCAAAACCTGCTGTGAGCATAGGTGCGAATGATGAAATCATCGAAATGGATCGGATGCGGAAGATTATAGCCGAACATATGGTGATGAGTAAACAGACTGCACCGCACGTTACTTCATACGTGGAAGCTGATGTCACCAATATTGTGCTCTGGAGAGAAAAAAATAAAAAGCAGTTTGAGCAGAAGGAAAAAACCAAACTGACATTTACCCCAATTTTCATTGAGGCCATAGTCAAGGCTATCAAGGATTTCCCGATGATCAACATTTCAGTCGATGGCGATAAGATTATCAAGCGTGGAGATATCAATATTGGCATGGCAGCGGCACTGCCTTCAGGCAATCTGATTGTGCCGGTAATCAAAAATGCGGATACACTGAATCTCGTTGGTCTGGCCAAACGCGTCAATGACCTCGCAGAGCGTGCTCGAAATAACAAACTATCACCTGATGAAATTCAGGGTGGAACTTATACCCTGACCAACGTGGGCACCTTCGGTAATGTTCTGGGAACACCGATTATCAACCAGCCTCAGGTGGCCATTATGGCTGTCGGAGCTATCCGTAAAAAGCCAGCTGTTGTTGAAACACCTTCCGGTGACTTCATAGGTATCAGGCACATGATGTTTTTGAGCCACAGTTACGATCATCGAGTAGTTGATGGGGCGCTCGGAGGACAGTTTGTCCGTCGGGTAGCCGATTATCTCGAGGCATGGGATTTGGGCAGAGAAGTTTGAAAATAGGGAATTATTTTCATAGCAGAGCAGCATACCCTATCTTCGAACCGCAAACATTACGTACTATACTATTTTCTCAAGATGAAAAAGTGTTTATTTGGGTTGCTTTTTATTTTCATGGCTGCAGTATCTTTTGCTGTTGAAAACCCACCTCGTTTCGATTTCGGTGCAAAATTCAGAGAAGCCAATCAGTTGATGGAAGAAAGACTCTGGGTGCAGAGCATCAACAATTGGAAAGAAATTCTGGAGGTGGATCCGAACAATGCCAATGTCAATTACAAAATTGGATATTGCTATCTGCAAACGGCCAACTCCAAGCTCGATGCTTTGCAATACTTGGAAGCAGCGACTGTCAAAAAATTCAGCAAGAACTATGATGAGTTCGATCCTGCGGAAAAAAGAGCTCCCGTTAAGGCTCTTTTCTATTTGGGTCGCGCACAGGCGCTAAACCTGCAACTTGATCCTGCCATTGAATCATTCGAAAAACTGCAGAAAGCTTTAGGAAAAAAGCATATGATGTATGCAGACGCTACTCGCGAACTTGAGATGTGTCAGGAAGCCAAGACTCAAATGGCCAATCCGAGAAATTACATCATCACCAATGTCGGACCGGTTGTAAATGGTGAAACAAATGAATACAGTCCTGTCCTTTCTTTGGATGAAAGTACCATGTTCTTCACCAGCCGCCGGTTGCGCGCAGATACAAGCAACAGCAATTTGAGAGACCTTGATACCGGAGAATACAAAGAAGACGTGTTTGTATCGTTCAAAAACGAAGAAGGTGTTTGGACTGAACCTGAAGTATTGAACCTCAATACCAATGACCACGATGCTACCATCAGTGTATCTCCAGATGGTCAGAAGCTATTCATCTATCGCGATAAGTTAGGAGATGGCCAGGTTTTGGAAAGCGCACTGATAGGTGAAACCTGGAGCGAACCTAGTTTGCTTGGTTCTGACATAAACACTGCTTCATGGGAAACCCATGCGACGGTGTCTGCTGATGGAAATACACTCTATTTTGTGAGTGACCGCGCCGCAGGTGTTGGTAAACGAGACATCTATCGCTGTGTTAAACTTCCCAATGGT
Organism: Crocinitomicaceae bacterium; assembly: GCA_040381475.1. Classification (GTDB taxonomy): domain Bacteria; phylum Bacteroidota; class Bacteroidia; order Flavobacteriales_D; family Sanyastnellaceae; genus JAIBBG01. Next base: position 117,658 of record JBEIHH010000003.1, read on the forward strand.
GAGTGGAGCCGCGCTCTCAATGCGGGTACTCAAATCAACACGATCTATGATGAAGACGCCCCGTTCTTGACTGCTGATGGCAAAACTCTCTATTTTGCATCTCGTGGTCATACCTGCATGGGTGGATTTGATATCTACTATTCGAAGCTTGGAGAAGACGGTGAATGGGGAGCTCCTGTTAATATGGGTTACCCGTTGAACACTGTTGATGATGATGTCTTTTTCGTTCCGATGGCTGATGGTCGCCGGGCTTATTACTCTTCATCCAAAGATGGTGGATATGGTCTGAAGGATATTTATCTGGTAGATATGCCGGAAATCACTAACGAGACACAACTCGCAGTTTTGAAAGGCTATATTATTTCGGCTGAAGGCGAAGAACTCCCTGATGATTTGCGAATTCTTGTGACCAATGATAAGAGTGGTGAGGTATCTGAATACAGACCAAGAAAACGCGATGGTGGATATCTGGCTATTCTTAATCCTTGCACAAGCTATCACATAGAATATTACAAAGGCAAAGAAGTGATCAAGGAGGACGATATCAATGTTCCTTGTGAGACGGCATTCCAGGAAATCGAAAGAGAGGTATTCCTTGTGCCTATAACAATGGCCAAGGAAGAACCGAAGAAAGATGTACCACCTGTGGTAATCGCACTTCCAAAGGAAGTCAAGCCTGATATTATTGAAGAGCCTGCTATCGAAGTAACGCCACCTGGCGAATCTCTTGATATCAAAGAATTTGTTTACAACTCAAAGGATCCGATCAACAGACAATATATACCTGAAAAAGGATTTGCTCAGTATGCGAGATATTTCGTGTATGACTTCCACGAGTTCGGTGTAACAGAGCCTGAGTTCGCTCTTTTCATTCGTGATGTCGATGCGATTATCAAAACAGGTAAAAAGCCCGTGATCAAAGTTGAAGCATCTGCTTCGAAAGTCCCTTCAACCAGATTTAAAAGCAATGAGGAGCTCGTTGCTAACAGACATAAAACAGCTCAGGACCAGATTCGTGATGAATTGGCTAAATACAAGCGCGTTGAAGGAAAAGACTATACTTTCGGTGATGGTCAGAAGCTGGTACTGGGTAAGGAATACGCCAATGACGCTAAAAAGAATCGTCTCGTTTATGAGCAGTTCCAATATATCAAGGTGCGTGTGCAGGGCTAGTGAATTTGCCACAAACCTTGTCCGGAATTAATGAATTCAATGGAAGTAGAAACCCCTCGGACACTCCCGTCCGGGGGTTTCTTTTGCTACCCTGGTCCCTCAATGCGGGACCGCTACTCTGTGATTGAAGAACGCATCCTGATTAACAAATATTTTAGTAGGAGAAAAAAAAATGAAAATGAACCTCAAAAGGCCAATTGCCTTTTTCGATCTTGAAACAACCGGAACTGATATCGGTCGCGATCGAATAGTAGAAATCGCTGTCGTTAAAATTATGCCTGGTGGGCAAATCAATTCCATGCCTTCGCTTGGAACCGGTGAACGAAGATTGCTTATCAATCCGGCAATGCCTATTCCTATCGAGGCGTCACTTGTTCACGGAATTTATGATGTCGATGTGAAAGACGCGCCTTTGTTCGCTGATTTTGCACCTAAGCTTTTCAAGTTCATATATGACTGCGATTTAGGAGGTTTTAACTCAAATCGATTTGATATCCCTTTGCTTGCCGAAGAGTTTTTACGTGCTGGAATTGACTTCAGCATCGAGGGCAAAAATCTCATAGATGTTCAGGTCATATTTCATCTTATGGAACAGCGCAATTTGAAAGCTGCATACAAATTCTACTGCGGAAAGGATCTCAGTGATGCTCATGAAGCGCTTCCGGATACTTTGGCGACTGTCGAGGTGTTTGAAGCGATGCTGGATAAATACAAGGATGTAGAAGTTGATGACGGAAACGGCAATGTGATCAGGCCGGTTCAGAATGATATGGAGGTGATTCACAAGCTGAGTGAGCGAAGAAAAAAAGCTGACTTTGCAGGACATATCGTATACAATGATTCCGATCTGCCGGTATTCAATTTTGGTAAATACAAAAACATGACTTTGGCCGATGTATTCAGTCGTGATGCAGGATATTTCAGCTGGATGATGAATGCTGAATTTCCTCTCTACACGAAAAAGGTTCTGAAGGAATTGCGCGATAATATAAACGCAGCCAAGTAGGCCTGATAATCTTGAATTGATGCCTTCAGCTTCTGAAAGAAAACATATAACGGTACTTGTTTCCAACGATCTTCAATTTGATCAGCGTGTTGCAAAAGTTTGTAGCACACTGCTCGATTTGAATTATAATATCACCCTGGTAGGAAGGATGCTTCCATCCAGTTCTGAATTTCAACGTCCTTATGAAGTTGTTCGATTTAAACTCTGGTTTTCCCGCGGGGCATTGTTCTATGCTTCATTGAATCTGCGATTGTTTTTTTATCTCTTGGGTAAAAAAACGGATGTGATCCTTGCCAATGACCTCGATACTTTGTTGCCGGCGTTTCTTATTGGTAAAATGCGTAAAAAAAAAATAGTTTATGATAGTCATGAATATTTTACTGAGGCGGAAGGCCTAACAGGAAGGTCATTTCAGAAGGGAGTCTGGCTCACAATTGAGAAGTTTATATTTCCAAAACTCAGCCATGTGTATACGGTCAATGAGAGTATTGCTTCGATTTATAAAGACAAATACAAAGTGGACGTGAGGGTTCTTCGAAATATCCCGTTGCTCCAGCCTTTGGATGTTGTAAGAACGAGATCGGAACTTGGATTACCTGAAAATAGAAAAATTGTTCTGCTTCAAGGTGCTTTCATCGACCCGGATCGTGGAGGCGTAGAACTGGTAGAAGCCATGCAATATCTTGATGATGTTTTGCTCCTCATCATTGGCGATGGACGGGATATTGCCAATTTGAAGAACATTATTATCTCGAAAGCACTTCAAGCGAAAGTACTTATTTTATCCAGAATGCCTTTTCAGGAACTGCGACAATACACAACGAATGCAGATCTGGGCGTTTCTCTTGATAAACCTGTTCATTTGAACTATACGTATTCTCTACCCAACAAATTATTTGATTATATACACGCCGGCACACCTGTTCTTGTCTCGGATTTACCTGAACTGAGGAGAGTTGTCAGCCAATACAATGTAGGTAAGATTTTAGCTGAAATTGATCCCCAAAGTATTGCAAAAGCCATTGCTGAGATTTTTTCGAATCCTGATTATCCGAAATGGAAACAGAATTGTTTGTACGCAAGAAATGAACTGAACTGGCAAAAGGAACGCGAGGTGATTTACTCTATCTACAAGGATCTCTAGCCAGCAAATTTCTTGGCAAAGAATTTCAGCCAAACCCAGCTAATATTTAGTGCGTATAAAACTTTGCCGAGTCTCTTTTTTTTGATTTTAAGCTCTTCCAAATAAAGTTCTTTCCGGAAATTCTTGGATATGCCTCCAGCGTTGCAAAATGCGATCGTGATTTCAACTTTGCGATATGACGTGATTTGATTGTACAACATAAGATGCAGATCATAATCGGCCAAAACAAGATACTGAGTATTAAATCGAAAATTGTAAAATAAGCTGCGATGATAGAACACTGATTGCTGGTGCAATGTGTTTCGCCATACTATGGTGCTATTTAAAGAGCTGAAATGTTTTTTTCTCACAAGCGGATGAGATACATCTGTATACATCACATTGCCGAATACAACCTTCTCTGATTTGAGAGGTGTTTCAAAAATCTGTTCGAGCACTGTCTCAGATGACAGACGGTCATCAGCGCCCAAGCAATAAATCCATTCTCCTTCTGCTTTGCTTATGCCTTTATTGAGTGCATCGTACACGCCATCATCTCTTTCACTGATGAAGAAGGAAAGTTTGTCTTCATACTTTTTGATAATTTCAATAGTGCCAGCGTCTGAACCACCATCAACAACTATTATTTCACGACGCAAATAGGTTTGGTTGATTGCACTGAGAATACTTGCTTCTATCGTTGAAGGCGCATTGTATACTGGAATAATGATACTGACAAGAGGCATCTCCATCAGGCGTGAATTGATTCGAAAGCTGAGACGTCACTTGTTTCTTTCAGCATTCTATTTTCACAAAGAATTATGCGGCTGGTGAACATTTGCATGGTGTGAAAGTCATGTGATGCCATAACCACTGCTGTGCCGGCTCTTGATATTGCCAATAACAGACTTAAGATTTCCTGGCTTGTTTTAGGATCAAGATTGCCCGTTGGTTCATCAGCAAGTATTAACTGAGGTGTGTTGAGCAATGCGCGCGCTATGACAACGCGTTGCTGTTCACCACCGCTTAGCTCATGTGGCATTTTGTGGCCGATGTTGTCGAGACCAACAAGATCCAGAACACTCTGCATCCGACTGTTCATTGCCTTTCGATCATTCCATCCGGTAGCGCGCAAGACAAATTCCAGATTTTCATTCACACTGCGATCTGTGAGCAGCTCAAAGTCCTGAAACACGATTCCTAATTTTCTTCTTAGAAAAGGAACTTGTTTGCGTTTGATTTTGTTCAAATCAAATCCGCAACATTCTCCCGTACCCGATTTGATGGGTAAGTCTGCGTATAGTGTCTTGAGCAGACTGCTCTTTCCGCTACCGGTTTTGCCTATGAGATAAATGAACTCACCGGCTCTAACCTCGAGATTAACATCTTTGAGGATTACATTTTCTTTTTGCCTTATTTCGGCATTTTCAAGTTTGATGACGGTTTCGGAATTCATACTTTGAGGATTGCTCAAATTTGAGAAGTGTTGACGGATTTTTGTGCCCACACCTCAATGTTTATCAACAAATGTGACCCGGAATGAACTCAATCTATATTACCAACTTTTCTGTTGGGCTCTCCTGGCCCTGAATTCACCCCTCAATTTTCGGAAAATGAGGTCAGATGCTTGTTAATCGGTCGGGATTACATACATTTGCCGTCCCAAAAATAAAGGTTTGTGTTCAATCCTTGATTTTCAAGCTGTAAGGGCTGAAGGGACAACTTACCGGAGAGGTGGGTGAGTGGCTGAAACCAACAGTTTGCTAAACTGTCGTAGGGGGTAACCCTTACCGGGGGTTCGAATCCCCCCCTCTCCGCAAC
>JBEIHH010000004.1:0-99274 GCA_040381475.1 Crocinitomicaceae bacterium
GGCGCAAGATTGTCCGGTAGGCCTCGAGTGGACGTATCGAGCATGTGTTCCTGAAGCAAAACCCATTTTTGATTTAACAGTAAATATCCCATGAAGATGTTTCTCTCAATGTCAACTTCGGATTGAGTTGTTTCTTCTGATAAATTTTCGTAGGCGAATTCAAAAAGTTTGAGACTGCTCAAAATGTTGATGATTGAAACTGGCTTTTTCATTCTTTGTTCATTGTCATGAACTTTGGAATAAACCTGATTTGCGAACTCCTGATTTTCTCCGCTGAAAAATTCCGAGATGAATTTTTTCATGTCGGTAAAATCTGGGTGATCAATTTGAAGACTCGTGAAATGTTGGGCAGCCCTCAGCATTTTGGATTTGCCGACTCCTTTAAAATATTCCATCATGGGTTTCGGTTCGTCATCGAAAACATTCTGATATGTCAGTATGATGCCTATTTCCATTGCCTTGAAATACTGAATGAAGGAACGAATTAAATTTGAGATTCTAATAACGAGAATTTTTTAGAATATCGATTTGAATCGAAGAAACCGACAACCATCACGACAACCACATAAAGAGAAACGCATCAAAACTCCTTTAAACATTGAGTTTGATGCGTTTTCTATGTACCCAGGGTGGGAATCGAACCCACACGCCCGAAGACACACGATTTTGAGTCGTGCGCGTCTACCAATTCCGCCACCTAGGCATTTGAAAAAACGTAAATCGGGTTGCGAATATACACAGAACGTGCGAGGTGGTAAATTGGATTTTTCACACAGTTAAATTCCTGAATATTAGTTAAATATGCAGATTGGCTTTGGTGATTAGCAAATACTACAGTCATTTGTTGCCATATTGCACCCTCATTTTAATCATATGGCGAAGAAGTCAACCCCTGTTAACAACGCACAACTCAAGTTTGCTTTTACAAAGAAGAATTACCAATTGCTATTGATTGGCTTAGGTATTTTATTGTTGGGATACTCTTTGATGATGGGCGGAGCCAGCAGCAGCCCAAAGGAATTTAGCGAAGAGATTTTTTCATTTCGCAGAATAACCCTGGCCCCAATTGTGGTTCTGATCGGATATGGTTTTGTCGGATATGCGATCATGTATAAGGACAAATCTGCATCAGCTCCTTCACAGACCAAATAAGCGCATTCATTGAATCTTCTTCAAGCCATTCTCATTGCCATCATCGAGGGCATTACTGAATTTCTTCCGGTGAGCAGCACAGGTCACATGATCATTGCTCAGAAATTATTGGGTGTTGCTGATGATCCTTTTGTTAAAGCGTATATCATAAATATTCAGTTTGGCGCTATCCTCAGTGTCGTTGTTCTATACTGGAAACGATTTTTTCAGTCAATCGACTTTTACCTGAAATTGTTTGTCGCTTTTCTGCCAGCGGCGGTTTTGGGAGTGCTGTTCAATGATAAAATTGACATGATGCTTGAAAGTGTCGAAGTAGTTGCGATCACTTTGCTGCTCGGTGGTGTCGTACTTGTTTTTATTGATAAATGGTTGAATCCGGAAAAAGAGGTTTTGATTACATTTCCAAAAGCTCTGGTTATCGGACTGGTGCAATGCATCAGTATGATTCCCGGTGTATCTCGATCAGCTGCCACCATCATTGGCGGAATGACTCAGGGTCTGACGAGAAGACAGGCCGCCGAATTTTCTTTCTTTCTGGCTGTGCCCACCATGTTCGGTGCTTCGGCACTTAAACTCTACAAAGGCTTTAATGAATATCCGGATTTATTCACCGGCAGCAATTTGACAACACTGTTGATCGGAAATGCCGTTGCATTTGTTGTTGCCATGCTGGCAATTCGGTTTTTTATCAGCTTTCTCACCAAACATGGCTTCAAGATATTTGGCTGGTATAGAATCGGTCTGGGTTTATTACTACTCGCTCTTATCCTTTCGGGTGTTGATTTGAAAATCATCTGATTTTAGAAACGGTTTACTCCTAACATTGCAGTGCATGAAATTGTCTGCAGCTATCATCACATTCAATGAAGAAAAAAACATCGAAAGATGTCTGGCCTCACTGCGCGAAGTTGCAGACGAAATTGTAGTTGTTGATTCGTTTTCGTCAGATCGTACAAGGGATATATGCAATGATCATGGAGTAATATTTATTCAAAACAAATTCGAAGGTCACATTCAGCAAAAGAATTTTGCCATCGAGCAAACCACGGGCGACTGGGTGCTTTCCCTTGATGCCGATGAAGCATTGGACTCTGATCTGACAAAGTCAATCCTGGCTGTGAAAAAGGGTCCGCAATTCAATGGTTACAGCATGAATCGCCTCACTAATTATTGCGGACACTGGGTTAGGCATTGTGGCTGGTATCCCGACACGAAAATTAGACTTATCCGCAAGGGTCATGCCCGTTGGACTGGTGTAAATCCGCACGACAGGCTGGATATGCTTTCGGATCAAAAGGCTGGTCATATGAAAGGTGATATTTTACATTATTCCTACTACACACAGGAAGATCATTTGCGGCAGATTGAATATTTTGGGGATATTGCGGCCGGTGAGTTGATGGTGCAGGGAAAGACTACGAACTGGCTCATTATTTTTATGAAGGTTGTTGCGCAATTCATCAAAAGCTATTTCATCAAACTTGGTATGCTCGATGGCTCTGCGGGCTTCACCATTTCGAGGTTATCGGCTTTTGCGACCTACAGAAAATATTATAAACTGATGCAATTAAACAGAAATAGACGCAATTGATACCTTCAACAATTATCATATCGAGAACGGACAGTATCGGTGATGTGATACTCACGCTGCCCATGTGCGGAATAATCAAAGAGAATTTTCCGAATGTGAAAATAATTTTTCTTGCGAAGGCATATACCGAGGCAATAGTAAAAGCTTCCTCTCACGTGGATGAGTTTGTGAATTGGGACGAAATGAACCAGGGAAGTCCTGCAAGTCAGATAACAGCGTTGCAAAAAATGAAGCCGGATGTCATCATTCATGTTTTTCCGCGAAAAGAAATTCTTTGGCTCGCCAAACGGGCACATATATCCTGGAGAATTGCCACTGCAGGAAGGATCTATACCATCGGTAAATGTAACAAGCTCGTTTTTTTTAGCAGAAAAAAGTCGACGCTGCACGAGGCTCAGCTCAATCTCAAATTACTGAAGCCACTGGGAATCGATGCTGATGTTTCTTTGGAAGTTCTTCCGGATTACTACGGCTTCAACATATCGAATGATGATGCGTTGCGTGTTTCCGAAAAGTTTCTAAGTGAATTACCTGATGAGCGTAAGAAGATAATTTTACATCCTTTGTCTAAGGGAAGCGCCTCTGACTGGAGTCTTGCGAATTACAATGAGTTATCAGGAAAATTGATTGAATCTGGATTTGAAGTGATCATCACAGGCACAAAAGAAGAAGGCGAAAAACTGCGAATGGTAATTGATGTCAATCGCAAAGGCATCCACGATACTACAGGCCGCTTCTCATTGCAAGAGTTACTGGAACTGATCCGTCGCAGTGATGCTCTTGTGGCTGCCAGCACTGGACCGTTGCATATAGCCGCTGCCTCTGGCATTCTGGCGGTTGGGCTTTATTCTCCAAAGCGGCCGATACATCCCGGACGCTGGGCTCCGTTGGGTATAAATACAAAGGTGCTCGTCGCGGAGAAGCATCCAATGAAAGGTCAACAACTTGACATTAAATCCGACGAAGTTCTGAAAGTATTACTTCACGCTTTAAGGTAAACAACAACAGGAACATCACAAAGAACATCACACCTGCCTGTGATTCTAAGGTGTCCTCTGTGAGGAATGACAGCGCTGAAATGATGATGAATACTCTGAGCAAAGGTCGTCTGTGTCCCGGGTTTTTCCAGCCGGAAAACAGGATGATCAGAAAAAGAATTAAACCGAATATGCCATAGGTGAGCGCCATCGTGAGGTACTGGTTGTGAGCCCTTAGTCGGAATTGTGGGTCCAGCCTGGAGTCCATTTTTTCATAGGCAGAAGCAAATGCTGTTTTGACATCGCCTGTTCCAACACCGGTCAAGGGATGTTCGCGAATGATGTTGAAGGCGGCACGCCAGTATTCAATCCGCTGAAATACGCTATGTCCGTTGGGTGCCCGGCCTGCGCGATAATTTGCGTACTCAAAGAAAATGTTATTCAGCCTTCGGGAAAAACCATGACTGGAATTTTCATGAATTCCGGTTACACCCGATTCAATAGCTTTTACATCTGCATCACTAAGAGCAGCAATACCATCAGCATCTTTATACAACCCTCTAGAGGCCAGGTAGCGAATAAGAGTCCCTTTCACCATCTGGCCACGGCCGTCCAGGCTGTCGGGATGCAACGCGCTTCGGCTTAACCATGCTTCGTACAATTCACCCCAGGCAATATGCGTCATAACGTAATGACCGTTTTCTACCATCTGATAATCCAGGTTGTGCTCGTAAGGTTCTCCTCTTCGCGTGTTTGGTTCGAGTTGTTCTGAACGTAGCGGAGTTATATCAAAATATTCAATCCACAAATGAGTGATATAAACAAAGCTCGCTATCAATATCGCAGCAAATGCTGTCAAGACTGCAAGTCCTTTTTTGCTTGAAACAAACTTATTGAAACGAATTAGTAAGAGATACAAGATGACGATGATCAGTACTGCAAATCCGGTCATACTGCCAATAACGAAAAGGAATAATAGAAACAAGGATGAGAGCAAAACTGTGAGCGCTTTGCCGAAAGGTTTATCCCAGGCTTCAAACATCATTATGAAAATGCCGGCTACCAGTAGCAGACTGAAACGTATATGGGAAATGAAAACTGAAATTTCCCGCACGTCCTTATAATTTTTTGGAACGATGTGCCAGTATATCATCAAACACCAGAGGACCGATATGGTCAGAGATAGAAGAAAGATTCCGAGCAGTCGCCTATATTCTATAGTACTGATAGGTGAAAGAGTAGCGAGAAGAAACGGCATTACGAGCAACGGCACTTTCATCCGTAGATCCCACTGTGCATGCCTGAAGTCGTCAGTCCATAATAGTCCGACAAGAGCAAGCAGAAAAATGAATGAGATAAGCCATGCGGAACGCTGACTTTTGAAGTTGTACCAACGCGGAAGAAGTGATTTTTTCCTGCTGATATCTGTACCAACTTGAAGTATCCAGGCTCCTGCCAGCCAGAACATGCCAAACGACATGAAGAAATTGCTCAGGGGCAGTGCACCAAATACAATCGCATAACCTGCGAACTGCAGATAACGAAGTATTTGGTTCCAGGTCGTTGAACTCATGCTGTTAGGCCAAATGAAACTATGATTAGTGGTATTGGGTGGTACTTACCTTTTCTCAGTAGTTATTGTTTGACCGTAGGTGGCTGCAATAATGTGCTGTAATTGCTTGAAAAAACTTCGAGTGATTTTATTACAATAGGGTCGGCAGGTAGGGCATTTTTTGCTCTTCCTGTTTGATAGTAATAGCGTGAAACAATTTCGTTTTCGAGATATTCTTTGATTTGCCCCTTGAATTTTCTCAGATCCGATTCACTGTCCGGGACTATGCGTGTATGCAATTCTTGAAACTGGGATTCTGAGCCCTTGTAGTAATTTTCTTCCTTCGCAGTTTTCATCAATTCTTCAAAAAGCTTTTCAGTGTGGGTTTCATAATGATAATGTTGATTGCGTGCGAACGTTACAAAATCCTCATATTCTTTTTCTGTAAGTTTGAAACGGTCTGCCGAGTCAATGTTATTATGCGTGTTGCGGTATTGAGTTACCCAATTAAATCCGATCCAGTTTTCAATCAGCGATTCCAGTATGTGAGAACCTTCCTGAGGCTTGACCTCAACTTCCGGGGCAATGCCGCGTCCGTCAAATACCCATCTTCCGTTTTTTGTTTTGAATGACTTGATGAGTGAGTCAGCCTTGGCGACAACTGCTCCGGTTTCCTCATCTCGGTGAGAGTAATCGAGGCGTTGTATACATCTTCCGCTAGGCGTATAATACTTGGCAACCGTGAGTTTCATCTTGGTGTTGTAAGCGAGGTCTTTGGTTTGTTGAACCAGTCCTTTTCCGTAAGATTCTTCACCCACAATGACCGCGCGATCCAGGTCCTGAAGGCTTCCGCTAACGATCTCAGACGCTGAGGCAGAGAAACCATCAACGAGTACTATCAATGGTATGGCTATATCGATCGGTTCGTTCAGCGCTGTATACGTTTTGTTCCACTCTTCAATTTTTCCTTTTGTCCGCACGATCTCTGTTCCTTTTGGGACAAAGAAATTGACGATGCTAATGGCTTCACGCAAAAGACCACCGCCATTGCCGCGCAGGTCGAGAATGAGTTGTGTCATTTTGCGCTTTTTCAGGTCCATAAATGCACTTCGTACTTCCTGACTTGCTGTTTGTGTAAATCCATTGAGTTTGATATAACCGGTTGAACTGTCGGCCAGCATGGCGAAGTATGGAACATCCGGAATTTTAATTTCTTCGCGCGTGATAGATATGTTTCTGGGAACGGCTTCACCAGGACGAATAACGGTCAGCTCAACCTGACTTCCGGGTTGACCTGTCAGTTGATCTGTAATCTCATCGTGTTTTTTACCCTCAACGGATTTGCCGTTGACCTTGATCACCACATCACCGGCCATCAATCCGGATTTGGCAGCGGCATAGCCTTCATAAGGCTCAGTGATGGTGATTTTGCCATCAATGGTATTCACAAGTGTTCCGATGCCACCATACTGTCCGGTTTGCATGAACATCGCATCTTCGATCTTAGATTCCGGGTAATAGATTGTATAAGGATCAAGAGACTTCAGCATGGCATCAATGCCGGTTTTCATCAATGCGCCAGGTTTCGTGTCATCCACGTAATAAATATTCAACTCTTTGTAAATGGAAGTGAAGATTTCCATGTTTTTAGAGATTTCGAAAAACTCTTCGGGAGCTGCTGCGGAAACAAACATGACCGAAGCGACCAGAGCAATGGCGGCTTTTTTCAATTTGGTGTTGTACAGTTTTTTTACCATATCAATTTTCATTTAGAAAGTGACCCATCGGGGCTGTCGGGTAGATCCAATTGTTTTACCTGCTCAGTGAAACGTTTGATTAGTTCAGAAATTTTACCAAAAACGTAAGCCTGATTGGGAAGCTGTCGTCCGGTAAAAATAAAATGCAGGGTGGCTTGTTTTTTTCCTGCTGATAGAGAAGTATAAACAATGTGTTTTTGCTTTCTGTATGCCTCGCGCATAAGCCTTTTGATGCGGTTGCGGTCATGGGCTCGTTTGAAAAGCCGTTTGCTTGCGCTTACCATAACCTGTGCAGGAAAATTAACTGGAAGTTCAGCGAAATGGTACACCAAAATCAAAGCAGGTGTTTTGATGCTTGCTCCCTGTTCATGAAGCTGCTCTATCAGTTTGAGCCTGGTGAGCCGCTCGTTTTTGCAGAGTGTCTGACGATTGTTTTTTCCTTCCACCGGATATTCTCTCCTCGTTATGAGGGTTTGCGGATCAGCATCGCATACTCGGTATAGTTTCCAATTACCTGGAGTGCTTTTTTGAAGTCCTGATCTGTTTCTAATAAAACTTTATACATCGCATCGTCATCGTACAGACTTCTTGCGAGCTGCGCTTTGACGCGTGTTTTCAATTGTGGGGTGATTTTTTTCACTACAGCTTTATTGATACCCTTCTTTTCCTTTTCTGCCATTGATATAAGCGAAGATATCATCGCATCAGACACGTTGAACTTTGCAATAAAATCGTCGGAGTCTTGATATTTTTTCATAGACGTCCTGTTGGCATCAAGATAATTGAAGCAGAAATCACGGATGACCCCTGAATATGCAATTTCTGAAAGCAAACCGGAGAAGTAAACGGTATCCAGCGGAACGAATACATCAGGCATAATACCTCCACCTCCGTAAACAACTCTTCCGGCCGGAGTTTGGAATTTCAGAGAGTCAGGAAAACGAACACTGTCCGCGCTGGTGAGTTCTCCGGTTTCCAAGCGGTGCGCAAAATCCCCGTCATAATTGATGCTGTCACCATATGGCTTTTGAATACACCTGCCGGTGGGCGTATAGTATCTGGCCACAGTGAGTCGCAGTGCGCTGTTGTCTGCGAGTTCCATCTCGTGTTGAACAAGTCCTTTTCCAAATGATCTACGGCCTACAATGACAGATCTGTCCCAGTCCTGTAACGCGCCGGCAACTATTTCGCTCGCCGAGGCGCTGTTCTGATCAATCAGGACCACCAGATTCATGTCGCGGAATTTGCCTTTTTTGGAGGAACGAATTTCATCTTCACCGGTATGAACTCCTTTCGTTTTCACGATCGTTTTGTCTTCGGTTAGGAATTCTTCAACGATCTGAGTTGCCTGCCCCATCAATCCTCCACCATTGGAACGCAAATCTAGCACCAATGATTTGCAGCCATCATCACGTAATTTTTCTGCAGCATTCCTGAACTCATCATAAGTTTTTTCTGCGAATCTTTCTACCTTGAGGTATCCCGTTGTGTCGTTGATCATAAACGCAGCAGGAACACTCTCCAGCGGAATGTTACCACGTTCGATGGTGTATTCTTTGTTTTCTTTTTCTTCCGGTCTTCTAATGGTAACTTTTACTTCAGAGCCTTTTTTGCCTTTCAACAATTTCATGGCCTTGTCTGCATTGAGCTCCTTCCCGGAGATTTCGGTACCGTCAACTTGAACAATACGATCACCCGCAAGCAGACCTGCCTTGTCAGATGGTCCTTCTTTCACTGTTTTAACGACCATCAGGGTATCGCGCAGGATAAGAAATTCAATTCCTACACCGCTGAATTCACCTTTCATTTTCTCAGCTTCAGCAGCAACTTCCTCTGCACGCATGTAATAACTGTGCGGGTCCAGATTGGCCAGAACACTTTCAATTGCATCTTCTATCAGGTTTTTTTTGTCGATGCTATCAACATAGTTGTCCTCGATAAAATCGATGAGACTAACCAGTTTGTTGGGGTTTTGTTCGATAGAAGGCTTTACCTGAAGGATATTCTTATCGCCCAGATTGGTACCAATGAACATGCCACCGATAAGCGTAAAGGCAAAAAGCAAGGGCTGAATAGCGGATGGCTTTTTGTTTTTGATTACCGGATCTTCTGATTTATTTGAGTAGTTTTCTAGTCGTTCGTTCTTCATTCTGACTGTATCAGTTGGCTTCAAATGTGTTTCGAATTTACGTGCTCAGGAGGTAAAACCCCTCCAGCTTTTCAATTTTTGTATTTTAATCAGGGTTTTGTTTGTAGGGCTATATGTCTGAGATGCGCACGATGTCTACTCCTGCGCTTTTTAAAAAATCAATGCCTGTGGAGTCTTTGTATTCATTTACATACACCAGCCTGCGAATGCCTGCCTGAAGTATGAGTTTACAGCACTCCTTGCAGGGTGAAAGGGTAATGTATAGCGTGCTCTCGCGAGCGCTGTTCGTTGACCGGGCAATTTTCATAATTGCGTTGGCCTCAGCATGAAGCACATACCAATGAGTATCGCCATTGTCATCTTCGCAATCATTGGAAAATCCGCTTGGAGTGCCGTTATAGCCATCGCTGATGATCATATTTTCTCGCACCAGCAAAGCTCCGACCTTTTTCCGGGTGCAATGACTCAGAGAAGCCCACTCCGCGGCCATTCTGAGATAAGCCCTGTCATATCTTTCCTGTTTGGCTATGTCCTTGTGCGTATTCATCCGTAAAATAAAGCGCACAAAGGAAATCAATATTGTTGTGTCTTAGCAGCAGACAGGTAAATTTGTATTCGTGAAGATTTATACCAAAAAAGGAGATGATGGCACAACCGGCTTGATCGGTGGTGTGCGTGTTGCTAAGCACCACGCCAGAATTGAGGCTTATGGCAATGTGGATGAACTCAACTCCTGGCTTGGGTTGTTGAGAGACGAATTGCATAATACCCGTTTTGAAGCCCAGTTGCTGGAAATTCAGGACAGGCTTTTCACCATCGGCAGCCATCTGGCTCTCGATCCGGATTACAAGGGTAATATGCAGCTTCCTGAACTTCATCCTTCGGACGCAGAAAAGCTCGAAAGCGCCATGGATGCTATGGATAGCGAGTTACCTCCGATGAAAAATTTTGTACTTCCTGGTGGACACCCTGCTGTGTCTCATTGCCATATTGCCAGATGTGTTTGCAGGAGAGCTGAACGAAGTGTGACTTTTCTTACCGAACAATCTGCCGTCCCGGATGTTATTTTAGTGTACCTGAATCGCCTGAGCGACTATTTATTCGTGATGTCGAGGCTGGTTGCCAAAGAAAACAATGCTATAGAAATTCCCTGGAAGCCCCGTGCTTAAAGGATAAGTGAATTTTTTTTGACGATTTTAAGTTAAATGTTGCAGGTTTGACCGAAATTTTTACTTTCGCGACTCGTTAAAAGAAGTTTACAAAACAAACGTTGTACTATGTATTGGACACTAGAGTTGGCATCATACCTTGAAGATGCGCCGTGGCCTGCCACGAAGGATGAATTGATTGATTTCGCTATGCGCACCGGTGCTCCGCTTGAAGTAGTGGAGAATCTGCAACAAATTGAAGATGATGAAGAGGTATTCGATACTATTGAAGACATCTGGCCTGATTACCCTACCAAGGAGGACTTTTTCTTTAACGAGGATGAATACTAAGAAATATTAATCGTAACAGGTGTTCTGCAAAGAATACTTGTTGTTTTCATGGTAAAAGGGAGCCGCCCGGGGTAAAACCCGGGCGGTTTTTTTACCTGTTGCTTTTACCTCACCACCAATCGAATGGTCTGCCGGCTTTTTTGCTCGAGAAGAATTTCTTTACCCGTCGTCAGCATTCCCAGTGTTTTTTCATCCCAGTGCCTGATGGTAATCAGGGTAAGGTTTTCATTGTATTTCACCTGATAGCGGCTTTTCATAGACTCAAACAACTGATCAAGTTTGTAACTGTCTTTGTCGGTCACGATTGAAAAACTAATAGCAGAATTTTCCATCAGACTGATGCGGATGCCGATCCGTGAGATCTCTTCGAATATTTCTCGCAGGTTGTCTTCTACCACAAAACTGAAATCTTTTGGCGTGAATGAAACAAGCACTTGATTGGGCTTGAAAATGTAGCTGGGTACAAGATTATCGTAATCCATGCTCTCCTGAATTACACTCCCTTCCTGCTCGGGATGAATGAATGAACGTATATATAGCGGGATACCTTTGTTCTGAAGTGGTTTGATCGTTTTTGGGTGGATGACACTTGCGCCGTAATAAGCCAGCTCAATGGCTTCACGGAATGAAATTCTATCCAGCTTGACTGTGTTGCTGAACCACTTGGGATCAGCATTGAGCATTCCGGGTACATCTTTCCAGATGGTCACATCAGTAGCATTGAGCAGATACGCCATGATCGATGCGGTAAAATCGGATCCCTCTCTTCCCAGTGTTGTGGTTTGGCCTCCGGTGGTGGAACCAATGAAGCCTTGTATGATCACCAGGTCTTTGTTTTCCAGCTGCTGGCGAATCAACGCGCAGGATGCTTCACTGTGTTGCCAGTTTACCCGTGCATCGCGGTACCTGCTGTCCGTGCGCACAATCTGCCTTGCATCCGCCCAGGCCACTGAAAACCCATCATGCTGCAGAAAGCTGTATACAAGTGCAGTAGAGATCAACTCACCATAACAGACTGTCTTGTCATATTCCTGATCATAATTGGCAGAGCAAGGCTCAGCCAGAATTTCCTCAAGTGCATCAAACTGTTCATTTACAGGGCGCATCAGGGCTTCATTTTCCCCGAATAACGCTGAGCCAATTTGTTGGTGGTATTCTTTTATTTTTTGCAGTTCGTCACGGTAATTTCTGCCGTGAAATCTTGCGTCATGCAAGGTTTCAAGAGCATTGGTTGTTTTTCCCATTGCGCTGATCACCACAACAAGTTTTTCTCCCTTGTAACGTCTGAGTATAGATGCCACATTGCACACTGCGCCTGCATCTTTTACTGATGCTCCGCCGAATTTGAATACTTTCATAATCTGATTTGATCTGTTATCTGCCTGATCTGATCCACAGTGAGGAGTCCATTCACCCATTGCGGATCAAGCACGGAATTGTATTTTTTATAAAATTGAATTGCAGGAGTGTTCCAATCCAGAACTTGCCATGCCATGCCTGCATATTCTTTTTTTTGTGCATATGCAACACATGATTCAAAGAGTAAACTTCCAACTCCTTTGCCACGGTATTGCTCCTGTATCACGATATCTTCCAGGTACAACATGGGTCCCTTCCAGGTGGAATATCGAACGTAATGTATGGCGATGCCGATGATTGTGCCTTCTGATTCAGCAACCAGCAAGCCGTAAATCGGGTTCGGACCAAATCCATCGCGCAACATCATCTCTTCCGTATTGGTAACTTCCAGTGGCGCCTTTTCATATTCTGCCAACTCCCTGACCAGGTCCAAAACCCGACTGATGTCTTCCTTTCGGCCTTCGCGGATCACAATGTTATTCATGCTGCGAAACAACTATAGAACCACCAAACAAAAAAATTATCCTGTCATCAGCGTGTTCTTTCGTTGGTACATTTGCATCATGTCGAGTATACGTTTAGAAAAAGTGGGCTCACTCATCAAAAGAGAGCTGTCTACAATTTTTCAGCAGAATATGAGTGTCATGTTCAGTGGCATGATGATATCCGTGACGCAGGTCAGGGTTTCGCCGGATCTGGGACTTGCCAAAGCTTATCTGAGTTTTTTTCCCACGGATAAAAGGGCCGAAGGATTGAAAATCGTCGAGGATAAAAATCACCTGATACGGAAAATGTTGGCTGACAGCGTAGGAAAACAGATCAGAAAGATTCCGGAATTGACTTTTTATATAGATGATTCACTAGACTATGCTGAAGAGATTGACAGGTTGCTGAAAAAAAAATAGATTTAATTCTTCCGTCCGGTATTGAATGTCTCGTTCTATATAGCCCGCAGGCACCTGTTTGCCAAAAGATCAAGAGGGATCATCAACATCATTTCAATGATTTCGATGATGGTTGTGGCTTTTATTACAGCAGCCATGATTTGCGTGATGAGTGCCTTCAATGGCATCGATGATCTGGTCAAAAGTCTTTTTTCAAACTTTGATACACCGCTTACCGTTGTGCCTGTTGAAGGCAAAGTATTCAGCGACTCTCTGCTTACCGATTCTGTGTTGCAAACCGTGCCCGGCATCATGGCTTTCAGCCGCGTTATTGAAGAGGATGGCTGGTTGAGTTATGACGATCAAAACGCTGTGGCAACAGTTAAGGGTGTTGAGCCTTCTTATCTGGATTTTTCCCCGATTGACTCAATGATTTATGAAGGTCGATTTGTGCTTGAAGACGATAGCTTTTTCTTCGCTGTTGTCGGTTTGGGTGTGATGGGCGAACTCGGGATGCCATTTTTTGAAAATCAGCCGAATGTATTTGGCATCAACGCGCCAATCCGTGGAAAAAAGCTTTCGCGATACCGCGAAAATGCCTTCAACCGGGAAGCGGTGAACGTAAGCGGTGTTTTTTCAATAAATGCCGAACTCGATTCACGGTATGTTATGGTGCCGCTAGCCTTTTCGCGCTCGTTGTTCGGTATGCCGGATGAAATTTCTTCTGTAGAAATTTTTCTTGAAAACGATGAGTCTGCTATTGAAGTGAAAGCAGAACTTGAAAAAATTCTGGACCCTTCGTTGCGGGTGCAAACGAGGTATGACAAGAATGCTCTTATCTATAAAACGAATGCGGCGGAAAAGTGGGCAACTTTCCTGATTTTGCTTTTTATTCTCTTAATAGCCTGTTTCAATATCATTGCTTCGCTGACCATGCTGATCATTGAGAAGAAAAAGGACATTTTTACACTGAGCACAATGGGGTTTACTGCCGCCGGAATCGAGAAAATATTCGTCTATGAGGGCATTTTGATCAATCTCCTGGGCGCTTTTCTCGGCGCGATCATGGGACTTACGCTTTGTTTTCTCCAGGATAGTTTTGGCCTGATTGCTATGGAAGGGGCTATGGTGAGTTCTTACCCTGTTAGCATCAAATGGCCGGATGTATTGGGTATACTTATGAGTGTGATCGCTGTGGGTAGTCTGTTTTCAGCAACGTTGGTGCGAATTCTTGTGCGCAGGTTTGCCGGCAATGCCATGATGAAAGTTGAGTGAATCTAGCCGTTCTGGATCAACAAAATCATGTGAGAATCCTCTTTCTGAATATAATTTTTTAATCAGATGTGAGTTGTAGGTTTAGACCTTAGGGTTTATATCTGTGCGGAAGGTTTTCACAAGAATATTACTCATTGTTGCAGGGTTGATCCTGTTGCTCATAACTGCTGCTGCGGTCATTCTCCGGTTTTATGAAGATGATGTGGTCAAATATGCTCTTGAAAAGGCAAAGACCAGATTTACCACTCGTGTTGAGATTGGATCTGCTGAACTTGCTTTCTGGAAAACATTTCCAAGTGCTTCGTTGCACCTGAATGATGTTTACGTTGAGGAAACTTTCGAAAACGCAGATACACTTATCTATGCCCAATCGGTATTCCTCAAGTTCAATCTTTTGGACTTGTTCCGGGCCAATTACAACATTCATACAGTTGATGTGGATGACGCAAAGTTGAATATGCGCATCAACAAGGAGGGAAATGACAACTGGCATTTCTGGAAGTCAGACGAGAACCAGGGAGATCAATTCAAACTTGAACTTAAAGAGGTTTCCATCGAAAAAACAAGATTCTTGTTTGATGATGCTTCAAGTCGCTTTTTTCTGGATGTATATTATGAGGAATCTAAAGGGCAGGGAAAATTTACGGATAGCGAGTTTGATGTCAACTTGAATCTGAAAGGCTTTTTGTATCAGGTCGCCAGTGAAGGCCAACGTTATGGGGTAAGCAAAAAAATTGAGCTTGTTTCTGTGCTGCATGCGAATACAACCAGCGGCGAATATTCTTTTGCTGACTCGGAGCTTCGGGTTGAGAAAATGGAGTTGCTGGTGAATGGTAAAGTTCAAACAGGCGACCTGTCGTTGTATGATCTTAGGCTGAAAGGTGAGGATATTGATCTGGATGATTTGAAAGAAAGTCTTACTGAAAAACAACGACAGTCTTTCGAAAATTATGATTTAACGGGTGAAATAGATCTTGACCTGCATGCCAGTAAAAAGGACAAAGCAAAACCAGCCGTTTTCGACGTGCGTGTGGTCATGCATGATGGTGAAATGGAACACCGCAGTAGTGGCATGGCTCTTGAAAAGATGCAATGCGATATCGAATACTTCAATGCTGGAAAAACGGAGCAACTTACAATTCGTGATTTGAGCAGTAGACTTGGTAATGGTTATTTCACTGTCACGGGGAATGTAAATTCACTGAGTCGTCCTGTCCTCGATTTGAAAGTTACAGCCGATATGAACCTTCAGGATATAAAGGGATTCTTCGCGCTTGATACACTTGAGCGGTGTGAAGGGCATATTCAATCATCTGCAACGATTAGCGGAGAATTGAAATACGTGAAAGCGGATAGTTCATATGATTGGAAAGCACTGTTGGCTTCCGGAGAAGCTCAGCTCGATCAGGGAATGGTTAAGCTGAAGAACTCAAACCGGGAGTTTTCTTCTCTGCGAGGTCAGATATCGTTCGATAAAGAAAATGTTCAGATTCAAAGCTTTTCCGGTATTGTCAATGGTAATGATTTCAATATCACTGGTGCACTCGGGAACTTCATTCCTTTTGTTACCAGCGAAGATGAAAGGCTTTTTCTGGAAGCAAATCTTATTAGCGGTTATTTTGATTTCACCAACTTGGTCGAAACGAATGCCACGACAAGTGCGGATAATAATTATGTTTTTGAACTCCCGGAGCGCATAGACTTTGTTTTGAATACTTCGCTGAAAAAATTTGTCTTCAGGAGCTTTGAGGCAACGGATGTTCAGGGTGTCACCAGACTGCAGCAAGGTGCACTAAGGGTAGATCCTGTGACTTTTAATACTGCCGATGGCCAGTTCAGCGCACAGATTGCAATGAATCGTGTTGGTGGCGATCATTACAGATTGAATTGCCTGGCGACACTGAGCGACATCAATATCAAAAAGTTATTTAAGGAATTTGAGAATTTTGACCAGGACTTTATTCAGGACAGGCATCTAAAAGGAACTGCCAATGCTTCTGTTCAGTTTAAAACAGATCTGACAACCGCGCTCGTAATGCTTCCCGATAAAATGGAGAGTCTGATTGATATTTCAATTGACAATGGTGAGTTGTCTGATCTAGAGTCTTTGCAGGATATTGCGGAATATATCAGAGGAAATAAATGGGTTGCTCCGTTTGTGAATGAAGATAAATTTTCCGAGAAAATGAAAAGCATTTCGTTTTCTAGACTTGAGAATGTGATTGAAATCAAAAATCGTGTAATTACAATTCCATTGATGGACATTCGCTCCAGCGCGATGGACATCGCAGCTAAGGGCACACATACTTTCGATAACAAGATTGATTATGCTGTAGGGTTTAACCTTCGAGATGTGTTGGTGAGAAAGGAAAAGGAATGGACGGAAGTCGATGATGGATTAGGAAAAAGAATGTTTATTGCCATGAAAGGAACCACTGATAATCCGGTATTTTCTATGGACAAGGAATTAGCTAAGGAGGTAAGGCAGGCTGAAATGCAGCAGGAAAAACAGAACATCAAAGCTTTGTTGAATCAGGAGCTGGGGCTCTTCAAGAAGAATGCGGACAAGGTTACTTTTAAAGAAGAAAAAACAGAAACACAAACAACCATCACAGTTAATTGGGGTGATGAGAAACAGACTCCTGAAGATCCAAAAAAAGTTGAGAAAAGTCGTATAGACGAAAAGCCTGGAGAGGAGAAAACATCGGAACCCGGGAAGAAGAAAAAAGTGCCGAAATGGCTTGAAGAAAAGGAATGACCACATGAGAGATCTGCCAGCAGCATTTGTTGAGAGAATTAAAACGCAATTCGGAGACCAAGCGGATCGGATGATTCAAAGTTTGAATTTACCTGCTGAGTCTTCCGTTCGAATCAATCGAAATAAACCTGCTGATCTTCAGCTGGGATTTTCCGGGAAAGTGGAGTGGTGTGATGATGGTTATTTTCTGAAGAACCGTCCGGTGTATACTCTGGATCCGCTTTTTCATGCTGGTTGTTATTATCCGCAAGAGAGTTCATCCATGTTTCTGTCGTTCACACTGAAACAGATTTTTGGACAAAACAAGAAGCTAACTTGTTTGGATTTTTGCGCAGCACCGGGTGGAAAATCTCTTATAGTATCTGATTTCATTGGTGAAGAAGGCAAACTTATTTCGAATGAAATTAATCGTACACGCAACTCTATTTTGCGTGAGGTAATCACAAAGTGGGGTTGTAGAAATGTTGCTGTCACTTCTTCCCCTGCATCGGCATTTTCTTCTCTTAAAGGTTTTTTCGATTGTGTCCTGATCGATGCTCCTTGTAGCGGTGAGGGGATGTTTCGTAAAGACCATGAATCCCGCAACGAGTGGTCTCTTGCGGCTGTTGAGGTATGTGCCAAATCTCAACGTGAAATTATTCAAGAGCTAAAGGATACGGTCGCGCCCGGGGGCTTTTTGATTTATTCAACCTGTACGTTTTCGCAGAAGGAGAATGAAGGTAGTTGCAAGGAAATAGTAAGCACTGGAAATTTTGAATCGGTTAGGCTAACCGAAATTCCTTCCGCCGGAATAAGTGAAATCACTGGTGATCGGTATTTTGCATATCAATTCTTGCCGCATCGTGTGAGGGGTGAAGGCTTTTTTATAAGCGTTTTCAAAAGATCAAATAATGTCGAGCGATATTCCGGTAAGTCGCAAAAGATTTTTCAGGAACCAACAAAAATTGAAAACTACATTCTGAAAAAATTTGCAATGTTGAATTCTTCAATAATCAAGGATAGAAATGATCAGCTTTGGGTTGGTCCTTTTAATACTGTGGAATTGAATTTGTTATCCGGCAAACTCTACTTTACCATGCCGGGCGTATCAGTTGGCCGAATAATCAGAGAAGAATTAATTCCTGATCATCCAATGGCACTCAGCGGATTTGAGACAGAGTTCGGATCAGTGGAATTGGACTACGATCAAGCAATGTCATTTTTGAGAGGAGAAGCAATCAATTCTGTTGCACAAATAGGGTGGCGTTGTGTAACCTTCAGGGGTCACAGGTTGGGTTGGATAAAATGTATGGGTGGAAGAAGCAATAACTATTATCCAAAGGAGTATCGGATAAGAATAAAAAACCCCGGTCATTGACCGGGGTTTGTTTTATAAGTTATCATCAGATTGAAGTGATTTTGAATTCTGTTCTTCGATTAAACTGATGTTCTTCATCATTGCACTTAACATCGTTTTTGCAATGATTGAGGATGAGGCTTTCTCCATATCCTTTACCGTAGAGTCTGTCAGCTGAAATACCCTGTGATATAATATATGAGGCGGCCGCTTTCGCTCGTTTATCGGAAAGATCGAGGTTGTACTGGTCACTTCCTCTCGCGTCAGAGTGTGAACCCAATTCTATCTTCATTGTTGGATTGTCAATGAGAATCTGAACGAGTTTGTTCAACTCTTTGGCTGCATCCGGCCTAATATCCCATTTTTTATAATCGTAATAAATGTTGTCAAGTCGAACAACTTCTCCAACCTTGGCTTTGAATAATCGGAAATCATGTGTAGCGGCTTTGTTGTTTGGATCAGTTGTTTCGAGTCGATATGTTTGTCTGGCATAATCTTGTTTGGACGCCTCAAGTTGATATATTTTGTTTTTTTCCAGATAAAAACTATACGTTCCTTGTGCCGCTATAATAACTGAGTCAAGCAGAAGGGTGTCTTTTAGATCGATTTGAAACAGTCGAACCAAAGCGCCAACTGCAGGTGCATCATTTTCTTCATATAGCACTCTTCCGCTAACCATGTAATCTATTTTCTCCATGACGATGTTTATGTTTTCCATAACACTTGCCCTTGGATTGGCATTGCGGTTTACCTGACCACTGCGGTATCCAGGTTTATTTGCTTCAAGCGTGATTTCAGGTTTGTAGGGAACCATAATAATATATTTTCCCTGGCTGTCTGTTTTAACCTGTATTGTTGAACCATCATCTGTCGGTACGGATACAATGGCATTCGATATGGGTTCAAGAGTTACAGCATCTGTAACCAGACCACTCACTTGCACGCTATCAACAGGCTGTATGTGTACTTTATAAATGTCATCATCGCCCTTACCTCCGGCTCTATTGCTGCTCATATATCCAAGCGTTTCACTTCCATAGCAGATATAGGATAAATCATCGTAATGCGAATTGGCCGGATAACCCATATTTTTCACCGGCAGCTCGTCGTTTAGGTTTGCATAAAATATGTCGAGACCGCCTAAGCCTACATGACCAGTCGATGAGAAATACAAGATGCTGTCATTCAAAACATAGGGGAACATTTCATCGCCTGAGGTATTGTATTTCGTTCCTATGTTTTTTGGTGTTCCCCATTTTTCGCCTTCTCTTTCACAATAATACAGGTCAGTCCCACCCTGACCTCCGGGCATATCACTGGCAAAGTAGATCCTGTTCCCATTTGTGGATAATGCAGGATGACCTACGTTATACTCTTTGTTGTTGTACGGAAATTTTTCCAGATTACCCCATGTCTGTTCTCCCGCTTCATACTTAGTGGTATAAATGCCTAGATTGACGCGGCCCGACTTGGATTTTGCGACTGTGCCTCGCACATAATTATTTCTTGTAAGGTACATCAGATTCGTTCTTGGATCATACGTCATCGTACCATCGTGATATCTGGAGTTGATTTTGTCAGACATTTTTTCTGCCGATGATAAACTGCTGTCTGCTCCGAGTGAAGCGATATAAACATTTAGATAAGGTTGCTCATTCCTAGGATAAAGACGTTCGTGTGTTTGCTCAATGTTGCGCGAGGAGCTGAAAATAATTTTATCAGCCGAAAATACTCCTGGTGCAAAGTCACTCCAGGACGAATTGATGGATGAATTAGTAAGCGTAAATATGAGCGAGTCTCTGAGAATTTCTTCTGCAAAATTGGGATTCTGAACATACCTTTTTGCTATATCGTCTTGTGGGTAAATGTCAAGAATTTTCTTGTATACATCTAATGCTTCAGCATACTTGGCCTGAAACTTCAACACTTCCGCAAGGGCATGCATGTCTTTTTGATTGGCGTTATTTTGTTTCATTAGCTGCTTGTAATAGCCTTCGGCTGAAATAAGGTCGCCAAGTTTGCGATCGCAATCTGCAACTCTGCGAAGTGCCGTGGAATCATTGGCATATTTCGCATTTGATAGAACATCACGATAAATGGAACCGGCTGTGCGGTATTCGAACGATTGATAGAACTTATCCGCCAGTGTCATTTTGGATTTCTGTGCTATTCCAATAGCAGGCAACAGGCAGAGCAGTATTACCTTGAAGAATAAAAATCCTATTTTTTTCATAGTGCTTCTTTGTGGATGGGTTTAGAAATAGCGCGGTGATATGTCACCTGGAAATCCTTTGATCAAATCAAAACCAAGCATGATTTCATGGGTGCCATCACTGTATCTGCGTATGTCTGAAAGTGTATAATCGAATGCGTAGCCGATCTTAAATCTATTGTTGATTTCATATTGCAACAAAACACCGGCAGCGTCTTGCCACCTGTACATCAATCCTGCCCAGAGTTTGTCATAAAACAAAAATTGTCCTGTCACTTCAGCTCCAATGGGTGCTCCACTAACCGCCTTTACAAGAATGGTTGGTTTGAATTTGGTGTAATAGGAAATATCGAACACAGCGCCTGCAATCAGAAAAGCATGCTGCCTTTCTTGATTGTTAATGAAATCGGGTAGGTCTCCATCAATGAGTTTGTTACTCAGCAGCTTTGGAACTGAAGCTCCTACATAGAATCTCTTGCTATAGTACATCATGCCGAATCCGAAGTTGGGCAGCATTTTGCTGCTGATGTTTGCATTGAACGTGTTGTCATCTTCAATGAACGGATTCAGATCGAGCAGATTGGCAGTGAAGAGGTTTGTTCCTGCCTTAAGCCCGAACGATAATCTTTTTGTTCCTAAAAAGATTCTGTAGCTCGCGTCCAGATAGAAACCCGTTTGTTTCACCGGTCCGTGTGCATCATTTACGATAGAACCCCCTAGACTTATGTTTTCTCTCTTTAGCGGCGAATGCACCGTGATGGTCTGGGTGGTTGGTGCCCCCTGAAAGTTGACCCATTGTGATCGGTGCAGTGCAACTGCGCTCAATCTGTCTGCAGAACCGGCATAGGCTGGATTTACACTCAACGTATTGAACATGTATTGTGTGAACATCGGATCCTGCTGAGCACGGGCGCTAACGCTCGTGAAGGCCAGTACTATAAAGAGCACCCGGGTGACCTTTATATTTCGGAATATTCTCATTTGTTTGTTTTTCATTTGTTAAGTGATTAGCGCTTGAGATATACGAATCCCGTAAATACTTTGTCAGGAACCTCCTCATAGGATGCCCCAATACTGAGCACATAGTAGTACGTGGACACCGGTAATTGTTCACCTACGGTGCCGGAAGCTACTGAAGTACCGTTCCAGTCTCCTTTATAAGGCGCAGCATTGAAAACTTCTGTTCCCCATCTGTTGAATATTTTGATCGAGTTATTGGGATAATAACTGAGATTGGAAATGAAGAATTCTTCGTTGACTCCATCACCGTTTGGTGAAAATGCGTCAGGAATTTTAATCGTTTCACAATCTTCAACGATGAACACAACACTGTCTGTGCTAATGCCACAGACACCATTGTCTATTGTCCATAACAAAGTGTCGTATATCGGTACTAGAGGTGTAGTGATCTGTCCGAGATATGAAACGAATGCATCATGGTTAGATGGATCATCAATATCTGCCGGTCCGTTGAGCACCGTCCAAATACCTGTTCCGGGGAATGTGACTTCATTCCCGCTCAGGTTAAATGGTTCAAATAAATTCGAACAGATCGTAGCACCTTCACCGGCATCCGCAGGTGACTGCTCACTGTCGTATATGGTGATGCACATTTCGTCTGATGTTATACCGCACGCACCGTTGTCTACAGTCCAAACATAACAATTTACTCCAACAGGAATTTCTATGACAATCGCATCTGGGTCTTCAGCGTTAAGTATGTTTCCGGTAGCACCAGTCCATTGGCCTGTTGCCAATCCTGCAACGCTTCCCACAAGTGTGCTTCCTTCGAGCTGATATTGTGATAATGTGCCGCAGAAGGCTGTGTCTTTTCCTGCTGATGCTACACCAACCATGGAATCATAGATATAAAACCAGACAGTATCCGATGTAAGACCATTGTCACAAGGGCCATTGTAAATGTGCCAGACAAATGCCGATTCGTTCAATGCTAATCCGCATGCAGTGGTGATCGCGGAGGACGTGTCGTCAATTGTAGCGGTTAAATCACCTGCAATTTGTTCCCACCATCCGTAGGCCGGGAATATTGGCTGGCTACCTATTAGATTCACACATGCTGGAGCATCGCAGATGGTTGTGTCATTGTTGACTGCTGCGTCTGGAGAGTTTGGATCGTATACAAAAACGCGCATGGTATCGATGGATACACCACAATCGCCGTTATCAAATGTCCAGATTAATTCCGTGATGCCAACGGCAAGATTAGATACCAGAGTTGTTGAATCCAACGGTGAATCAATAACCGGATTTCCAGGATGAGCTCCCAAAGTCCACTGACCAATACCAGGGTAGGTAGCTTCACTACCTGCCATTTCTAAACTGTTCACAGGCAGACACAATTCTATATCAGGTCCGGCATTGGCAAGAGGTGCGGTTGCATCATAAACGAATATACTTACCGCATCTACGCTCTCAGCGTTGCAAGGTCCGTTGTATACATGCCATTCAACCGTGTGTATACCTACTGTTAGAAAATCTAATGTTGCATTTGGATCTGTAGTGCTGCTCAATTGACCATTAATAGCAACCGGTACCCAGAATCCGATGGCCGGTATGGCGGGTGCTGTCGCGGCTAGCTGTGCGGATGAATCCGGGGTGCACAATTGCTGATCCGGACCGGCCAAAGCCTGCGCTGCTGATTCGGGGAATAGATGCACTACTACTGTGTCTTCAGTAATAGGATCAATACAAGGTCCATTGTCTATGGTCCATTTGAATACGTTATCGCCTGAGCTTAGTCCTGTAACTTCTGTTACCGGGCTGTTGATGTTTTGGATTGTGGCACTTCCGGAAATTACTGTCCAGAATCCGGTCGCAGGCACAATTGGCGCATTTCCCACGAGTGTCGTCGATGTTTCGGGGAAACAAATCTCGATGTCTTCTCCGGCATCAGCGGATGGTTGACCCTGATCATAAACATAAATACAAAGATCATTCGACGGTTGATTGTCGCATGGTCCATTGTAGAATGACCATTCGAAACAATTGATGCCTACAGGTAGATCGGAAATAACAGTGGTCGCAAGGGTTTCAAAATTTATGCTTCCGCCTCCCTGCGTGTTTGTCCAAAGACCTGTATTTGGATCCTGGGGAACTGTAGCACTCATGATTGCAGAGTTCTGCGGGGTGCACATACTTTGATCCGGTCCGGCATCTATTACGATTCCAGGATCGAACAAGAACACACACACGGTGTCTCTTGTAATACCATCCGGACAAGGTCCGTTGTTTACTTCCCATATAAAACATTGTGTGCCAATACAGAGTTCGCTGACAAGTGAATTTGGGTTGTTCACGTCACCGATTGGCACCGAACTGCAACCTTCAATTTGTGCCCATTGCCCAACTGCAGGATAGAGCGGGAAGGATGCAGACAGGTTCACTTCTGTCTGAGGCAGACACAATTCTATGTCCGTTCCTGCATCTGCAGGTGGATTGAACTCATCATAAATAAATACAGAAATGTCATCGAATGATGAGCCGCATGCACCGTTGTTTAAGTGCCATAAGAAAATATGCTGACCAACTGTGAGATTGGTTACTTCCGAAGCCGGATCTCCTGTAGCTACAACTACAACATTTGGCGAAATGGATTGCCAGTATCCGATCGCAGGTGACGCTGCGGGAGTGGCAGTCATAATGTGAGTGCTCGTCGGCGTACAATAATATGCATCCTGACCTGCACTAGGCTGGGTTTGCGTAGGGTCGTTCACAACAACCATGACCTCATCGCTTGTTATTCCACAAGGACCGTTGTTTACAGTCCAACTGAAAACATATGTTCCCACTACAAGTCCTGATACATCAGTTGAAGGACTCTCATTACTAATTATTGTTGCTGGGAAAGGTCCGGAAACCTGTGTCCATAATCCTGTGGCTGCACCACCTAATATTGAGCCGGTGAGAGATGTAGTTAAAGGTGATAAATCCAGTGGAGCGCACAATGAGTCTGTTTCTCCGGCATCTGCATCTGGTAGATTGTTGTCAAATACTGAAATTACGACCTCGTCTGATGTCTGCGTTGGAATGCATGGCCCATTGTCTATTGTCCATATGAACTCGTGAATACCGGGTGTTAATCCGGAGATGATAGTTTGCGGATCAAAAATGTTGTTGATCTGTCCAACACTTGCACCGGAGATACTCCAGAATGCTGTTGCAGGGGAAATTGGTGCATTGGCGTTCATTGTAATACTATTCTGTGGAGTACAGAAATCTATGTCTGTGCCTGCATCAGCGTTAGACTGATTGTTGTCGTAGATATTGATGGTAACCTGGTCCGTAGTGTTGGATACAGCGCAAGGACCGTTGTATACACTCCACTCGAATGTGTAACTTCCAACTTCCAAACCCTGAATTTCGGTTGATGGGTCATTCGGGTTAACGATGATTGCTGAATTGTTCAATGCAGTCCACGTACCTGTTCCGGGAACTGTCGGTGTCGTTGCCTGCATAAAAATACCTCCAAGCGGAGTACACCAATCTTGATCGGGTCCGGCCTTAGCCTCAGGCGCGTCCTCATCAAACACCAGAATGGCAATCGTATCACAAGTGGAAGAATTAGGGCAAACACCATTCGAAATACACCAACTGAATGCATTAATGCCAACGGGCATATTGGTTATGTCAGTTTCAGGATTGTCGGGGTCTGCAATGAACCCATCTCCTGAGATTAATGTCCAAATACCAAAACCGGGAAGTGTTGCAGCATTGGCAGACATTGTCGCAAAATTCTCTGGTGTGCACATTTCAATGTCATCTCCAACTGTCGCCGGTCCGGTTCCATCGTCATATATCGTGATCACCATTTCATCGCAGGTAACTGGTCCGCATGGTCCGTTATCAATACACCATTGAAGTGTATAGACACCAGGTATCATGTCACATGCAACGGTCAAAGGGTCGTTAACATTGGTGAATGTTACTGTCGTCGGACCTGCAAGTTGTGTCCATGTTCCCTCAGCAGGGAAGATTGTTGAATTTCCTTCCAGAGTCGCACAATTGGTCACTGCTCCGCAAACATCCTGATCAGGACCGGCGTTGGCGTCTTCCTGATTTTCGTCGTATATATATATATCCACACAATCTGTTGTTTGAGGTGGCGTGCAAACTCCATTGCTGATTGTCCAGCAGAAAGTATTCACACCAACCGGAAGGTTAGTTACACTGGTGCCGAAATTATTCGGGTTTACAATTGTTGCTCCGCTAGTTGTTGTCCACAAACCGGTGGCAGGTAGAATTGGTGTTGTTCCTGTTACTGTTGCGAAGTTGTTAGGCGTGCACCATTCCTGATCTTCACCTGTATCTGAAACTGGTTGATTCACATCAAAGATGGCGATCAACATTGTGTCGACGGTGAACTCTTCTGCAAGACAAGGGCCGTTGTAAATTGTCCAGAGCAATGTGTTTATTCCCTGAGGTAAGTTGAAAGCTGTAGTTGTCGGATCGTTTGGATTGACAAAGTCAATTACTGAATTGGTGGATGTCCATTCGCCAAAGCCTGGAGGAAGAACCGATTCAGCGGCAAGAGTTGTGCTGCTTTGTGGTGTGCAAAGACTTTGATCCAGTCCTGCAACTGATGGTCCCTGTGCACTGTTGAATACGGTGATCTCAACTTCATCTGCCTCTGATCCACAAGCCGCGTAGTTAAGAGACCACTCAAAAACATATGTACCTATTATAAGGTTTGATATTGTGGCAAGCGAGTCGTTGATGTTGCTAATTGTTGCAGTATTCGGTCCGCTGATTTGAATCCATGTTCCTTGTCCCGGTGATACTGCAGGATCTGCATCCATGATAGTGCTCGAAGTTGGTGAGCATAGTTCCTGATCTTCTCCTGCATATGAAGGTGGAAAGCCGCTATCGAATACACATACTTCAACAGTATCTCTTGAAATTGGATTAGGACATCCACTGTTGTCTATCGTCCACTCGAAAGTATAACAACCAACCTGAAGTCCGGTAACACTGGTGTTGGGGTCATTCACATCGGCTATACTCACTGTGCTCGGGCCCGTTAGTTGCACCCAAAAGCCGACTGCAGGAGCGATTGGTGTGTTTCCTTCCAGCAATGTCGTTGATTGTGGAGTACATAAATCCTGATGATCACCGGCATCTGCGGGTGGTTGATTCGATGGAAATACATCAATACAAACGACGTCAAATGTTGTACCTGTTCCACAACCTCCATTATCAATACTCCACTGGAAGCAATTAGTACCCACGGGTAAATTGGTTATCTCTGTTTCAGGATCACTTGTATTCACAATGGCGCCTGATCCGGTAACAACGGCCCACGTGCCAACTGCCGGACCTATTGGGTCATTGCCATTCATAAATACAGCGTCTTGTGGTGTGCAAATGGATTGAGTATTGCCGGCATCTGCGGCTGGGGCAGTCGAATCAAATACTTCAACTATCATTTGATCGCATGTGTTTGCGTTAAAACATGCGCCATTGTCGATGCACCATTCGAAAATATAGGTTCCGACTATGAGGTTGCTTACGTCGCTGGTATTGGAATTGCCATTAGAGAAAGTGGCTGTGTTCGGTCCGCTGATTTGTGTCCATGTGCCGTCAGCAGGGAAAATAACTGTATTCGCAGCTGCGGTAAATGAACTGGCCGGGCTACACAATATGATATCAGGTCCTGCATTGGCTTCGGTTTGATCATCATCGAATACACATACTTCTACTTCGTCAAACGTTGTTGGCGGGCTGCAAGCTCCGTTGTTGATTGTCCATCTGAATACATAACAGCCAACTGCAAGTCCTGATATTTCGACCTGATTGAGATTTGGATTGTTGATTGCGACTGTGTTCGGTCCGCTTATCTGTGTCCATAGTCCTGTTGCCGGCGAAATAGCGGCGGATCCTGTCAGAACGGTTTCTGTTACTGGTTCGCAAAGTTCCTGGTCATCTCCGGCATCTGCTAATTGCTGATCATTGAAATATACATTGATGACAACTTCGCTAAATGTCTGAGAAGGGCTACATGCGCCATTGTCAATTGTCCATCTCATAACGTAGGTGCCGGTTATTAATCCACCTAGCACTGTTGTTGGATTGTTTGCTGTGAATATGGGTGTGTTCGGGCCACTGATCAATGTCCACGTGCCGCTTGCAGGAGAGTCTGCGGCATTGCCATCCAGCGTAACGCTGTTCTGTGGTGTACAGATGTTTTGATCTTCGCCCGCATCTGCTGGCAACTGATCGTTGTTGAAGTAGTCGAGTGTGAACGAATCTGAAGTTACACTGCATGTTCCATTGTCAACGCTCCATGTAAGCGTATAAGTTGTGCCGGGTGTCATTCCAGACATAGTTGTTATAGCCGAGGTTGCTGAAGCAATTGTTGGACCGACCGGGCTTACTGTCCAAACTCCTGTTGATGGAGGGTTGTAGCTGCTGCCGTTTAAATTGATGATGGTCTGATCGCTGCACACATCCTGATCGGCTCCCGCATCTGCGGTTGGTTGATTTGCATCAAAGACCAAAATGGTCATTTCATCTGTGACTTGAACTGGTGTTGCGCAAGGCCCGTTGTATATCGTCCATCGGAAAACGTTGGTCCCGATTGGTATGTTGGAAATGGCTGTGGCAGGAGAGTTTGGATTGGCAATGGTGCCACCACCGCTAACTACTGTCCAAACACCTGTAGCCGGGTTGATGAGATTATTCGCTACTACAGTCGTGTTTGCATTTGTTGAACACAATTCCTGATCTGGCCCTGCATTTGCACCGGTCTGACCGGGAGCGAAAACACGGATTTGAACAGTGTCCTGATCTGTGCCACATGGTCCGTTGTTGACAGTCCATACAAAGTTGTGGATACCAACAGGCAATCCGGTCACATTGGAAGTTGGACTAGTTGGAGATGTAATGGTGCCTGAATTGAGCGCCGTCCATACACCTGTGGCAGGTGACGCAGGTGTGTTGCCGATGATGACAGTGGATATTGGTCCCCCACTGATGCAAAATTCCTGGTCTGTACCGGCACTTGAAATGGTTGCGTTCTGATCGAAGATATTGACATTCACATCATCCGAGATGGTTCCGCAGCCCGCGTTGTTAATTGACCAGCGGAAGGTGTTGATCCCTATAGGTATGTTGGTGATATTTGTTGATGGGTTATTGGAATTGGCAATCGATCCGTTGCCACTGATAACAGTCCAGGTTCCTACTGCCGGCGAAGTTGCTGCGTTGGCAGCCATGACAGCGGTATTTGTCGGGGTGCAGAAATTTTGATCAGCACCAGCTGTGACTGTGTTCGCAAGGCAATTGAAAACGTTAACAACTACAGCATCGCAGATTGGTGAATCACAACTGCCATTGTTAAGACACCAGGTGAATGTATATATACCTGGCGGGAGATTCGTCACAGATGTGTTGGCGCTTGTCGGGCTCACAATCACGGGGCCCGAAGGCGAAACAGTCCAAAGGCCTGTACCAGGAAAAACTGGGCTGGTTGCACTCAAAGATGCGGCAACCGGTGTTCCATTGAAGTTCAGGTTCTGATCAGGACCCGCATTCGGTGTCGGTTGCGAAACCGGAAATACAGTTATGATAACATCGTCGAAGGCATTGTTGTTGGCGCAGTTTCCGTTAGCAACCGTCCATCTGAATGTGTTTGTTCCCACGCTCAATCCATTCACAACGCTGCTTGGTGAATTGGCATTCACAAAAGATCCGGTTCCGTTGATTACACTCCATGTGCCCTGGGCTGGAAACGTCGGGGTTACTGCAGCCATCGTTGCAGAGTTGTTTGGAAGACATACAGTCTGATCGGCACCCGCATTGACCGGTGAAGTCGGCGTGAATACGGAAATGCAAACCTGATCGGTGGTACTGCCACATGGACCACTGGTAATGGTATAATTGAAACAATAGATACCTGGTTGAGTGAGTCCACTTATGGAAGTGGATGAAGTCAGTTGGGAAGAAATTACCGGTGTAATCGGACCACTGACAAAAGTCCATAACGCTGTATTCGCTCCTATAAGGGAGTTACCGGCCAAGGTAACGGTGGTGAATGAACCGATGCAACGTGTTACATCTGGCGGAGCAACAGCGGTTTGAATCGACGGAAAGACGCAGAAATACACAGTGTCTTTTGTTTCTCCACCAGGGCAACCTCCGTTACCTATGTTCCACTCAAAACTGTTGCAGCCTGCGCATAAATTGGTAACCGGTGCGCTCGGATTGTTGATGTTGAAGATAGTTCCACAACCTCCAAAGATTGTCCAGGTTCCTGTGGCCGCAGTTCCGGGGTTGTTGGCGCACAATGTTGATGATGTGCTGCCGCATACATAAACTGTATCTGCATTGGTTGGTGAGCAGGTATTTGCATCTGCTATTGGTGGGGTTCCGTTGTAAACAAAAATTGTCACAACATCAACATTCTGGTCGCATGGATAATCCTGATGCCAGATGAAAGTATTCGATCCAAGCTGAAGATTGGTAACGTTTACAGTAGGACCACCTTGTTGGTCAACCCCAACTATGGCGGGCGAATTTGTTCCTCCGCTGATAATACCTGGTCCGGAAATTTTTGTCCAGTACCCCGTTGCAAGCGGGTCAGGATTTACCGCACTAAGCGTTGTAAAATTCGTCGGTGAGCAAAGCTGTTGATCGGCTCCCGCGTTGATCGGCGTGTTTGGATTTACCACGATTATGGTTATCTGCAGCGTACCTGACTGTCCAAGATTGTTTGTGACGGTAAATGTGATCGTGTTAGGTCCGGTAAAATTGAACGGAGCAGTATAACGGAAGCATCGCGGAAGCGGATTGGATGGAGGTGCAACTACAATTGTGCCTGCATTGCCGCTGAAAGAAGTTATTGTATGGGTTGTACCCGCGCTGGTCACATTGATGCAATGATCGATACTGGCCCCCTGACACAGGATCGTTGACAACGTATATGCCGTAGTCGGTAATCCTGTTATGGGGTCAAGAAATGTCAACTGTGACCAACCTGTTGATGATGTTATAAGGGCAATAGCAACGACTAAAAGCAGACGTAGTGAGTTTTTCATAAGCTATCCGTTTAAGACAGTTTTTCTTTAAGGCCCGCACCAGGTGTCTGGCTTTATTCTGCGGTTGATACAAAAATCTACGATACTCCTGTTGATACTTTTGATATAAAAGGAAGATTTCAACACTTTGAACTGAATAGTCATATTTGAGTCTTTAAAAAAGAAAAGAGGCTGTCTCAGCAAAGAGACAGCCTCTATTGATTTCAGAGTTTTTCGTTGCGTTTAAACTCAGTTCTGATGCAGGTTGATTTCATGTGTATTGCCGTTCATACCGGTAACGATCGCTACATCGTCGCATGCACCATCACCAAAGTCGATGCTGCGCTGACCTTGCGGACCAGCAATGCTCACTACCCCCGAGGTTATGTATCCACATGCCTGGTCTATTATGAGAGGTTCTGCAATTGTGCGAATTCGCATTGCTCCATCGTTCTTAACGCTTGTGCCCGAGCCTGTAACTGAAAATACGTTGTCACCGCACGCTTCTGTATCATACCCGCTGAGCCATGTAACCGTTTCATTACATGTTCTTACAACGGTATTGCCATTCTTGACGATAGTTGTATTAACCTCTCTGCTGAATTGCGATTGACCGCTTTCATTAACCCCAATGTTGATGGTAACACGTGAACCACTGATTTGAGCTCCGTTGACCATGTAATTTTGAAAAGTGACTGTTCGTACCGCCCCCTCATTTTGCATGTCATCGGATAATTCGATGATGATTAGACCACTTTTGCTAATACCATTTTCATTGGTACAACCTTCTCCATAGTCTATAGTGATCGTTTTCGGAAACTCCTCTCCGCTCTCTGTCACAATCGCGCAGGATGCCAGTTGCGATTGCCAGTTGCATCCACCTGAGCCCGCCATTCCACGCATAGCAGGAATGTCTTCATCGGCCGAAACACTTTTTTCCACAAATAAACTCATGGCTTCTGTGCTAACTACGTCTTCAATTTCATTGGTGTTTTGCTCTTTTTTGCAGGAGCTTAACAGAGCGGTGGATGCAAACAGCATTAAACCTGCAATAAATCTTGTGTTTTTCATGATCTTTAATTTTATTGTTCTGATGATTCAGACATACTAAAATGAATATAGTTTAATCTCTTGATGATTTGATATCGGACTTTCCCCAAATATCAAGGCAATAACTATTACTTACGTAAATGGATTTGTGAAAACAAAAAGGCCATCCAAATGGATGGCCTTTCATTATTGTGAGTTCAGTTTTCTTATTTCTGAAGGATGATCGAATGATGCTCGATTGATTTATTGCCTATAATTTCAAGTGTGTAGTTTCCTTGAGCAAGCTCAACAACATTCAACGACTTCATCTGACCTTTGCCAATTACATGCTGTTCATTATACACCAATCTTCCTGTATTGTCAAGTATGCGGATTTGAACCTGCTGTTCGCCACCCTGATTGCTGATATTGATAATATCGCGTGCGGGATTCGGATACAAAGTGAAGTTGTTGATTTCTACTTCTTCGACTCCCGGATATTCACATGAACCATCATCAATAGTTGCTTCAGGGTTGTAGTTCAAAGCTTCCGGATCAGTGCATCCATAAACTCCTCCCGCACCGCAATCAAGTGTAATGAGCTGAGAAGTAAGGAAACAATTTTCAAGTGTGTTAGAAGATACCTGAATAGCTACCAACGTGCCATTCGGGAATGGTCCTATGGTAAATGTGCCCGCTAATGACATCACTTGCTGCTGATTGTTGAAGCTGTTGGTGATGGTATAAGGTGCACCGTTTCCAAGTGTAGATACTTCGACGTCGATATAGAAATTACTGAGGTCACCTTGAGTACAATGTTCATCGTAGAATATTGTTGGCCAAACGCATTCATAAACACATGAGCCATCATCTACTGTAGCTATCGGATTGTAATTGTAAGCGTCAGGATCTGTACAACCTTGAATGTTTGTATAGAAGCATGTGCCATCGTCAATTGTCGCTGTAGGATCATAGTTTGTGGCATCTTCGTCCGTGCAACCGGCACATGTCAGGTATTCGCAGGTTCCGTCATCAATGATTGCCAGATCGTTGTAGTTACAAGCTTGCTGGTCGGTACATCCTACCTGAAGGTTGTAAATGCATGAGCCATCATTCACTGTAGCCTGTGGATTGTAGTTGAGCGCAACAGGATCTGTGCAACCCAGAATTTCATTCGTGTTGGTGCAACCATTCAACGGAGGAAGATTGCCGTCGCAAACGTTGTAAGGATCCAGATTCGGAGCACCTTCAATGTCACCGCAGTCAAAACCCCAGGTGATACAATTGAAATCAACTTCCTGTCCGGCCCACTGATAGAAGCCGTCATCGGCGAAGCCAT
Source organism: Crocinitomicaceae bacterium (assembly GCA_040381475.1). Taxonomy (GTDB): domain Bacteria; phylum Bacteroidota; class Bacteroidia; order Flavobacteriales_D; family Sanyastnellaceae; genus JAIBBG01. The sequence continues at coordinate 32,901 of JBEIHH010000004.1, forward strand.
CGCCCAGCCAGCTCAATACACCAATGCTGAGAACTGTTCCATTGCAATCGCAAACTGTGATCTCATCTCCGCAATCTCCAGTGCTGAATTCATACAAGTATGATACCGCTCCGTCATCCGTTGTGTAATAGATGCTGTAGTCTGAGTTTGGCTCGAGGTAAACCAATCCACCATCATCGCCTGAGCCATAACCTTCGGCTGATACATTCAACTCAGTGAAATCTCCATCATTGATGGAATAGAAAATCGATTCAACGATGCATGGTCCAGCAAAATCATATGTAAATCCAATTGAAGGAAGAACGTTATCACCTGTTCCTGTTGGATAACAAGGCTCTTCAAAAAAGATCAATTCAAGGTTATCGCATACCGTTTGTGGTCCTACACAAAATTCATATGCAATCTCAAATGAGAATTCATTGCCAAAAACTGTTGCAGTATATCCGGCTTCGGTGTAGTCATAAATACCCACGAATCCATCTAGTTCACATGCTGCATTGCTCATTCCGTCTCCGAATGAATCGGCCACGACCAAGGTATAGCAGCCTTGCGGCAAACACATAGCAAAAGTGTAGTTCATGTATTCGTCTACGATGAAGTTGAGAACATCTGCAACAAAAACCAAATCACCCAATGAATTGAAAACATATACGGATGTTTCTTCCGGAAAGCAATCGGTCGTAATATCGAGGTCTATGTTGTAGCAGAATTCGTCAACACAACCATTGGCCGGTGGAAGTGAACCAGAACATACGCCATATGGATCATAGGTATAAAAACCTTCTTCGAGTTCATCACCGCAGTCGAAGCCCCAGCCGGCGCATTCAAAATTGACAGGGAGGTTTATATCACCGTTCCAGTAATAGGTGCCGTCGTCCAGAGAGCCGTCACCGAGCCATGCAAGAGCTTCAATAGGAAGCTGGGTACCTGCGCAATCGCAGATGGTTTCTCCGCTTTCACAAGATATTGTGGTGAATGACACCAAAGGAGAAATGCTTCCGTCGTCCAGCACATAATAAACATCATAGTCGGCATTCTGGATATTGAATAAAATGCCTATATCATCACCACTGCCATAATTGAATCCGGAAAGATCAAGATATTCAAAAGCACCATTGTTCACGGAAGAATAAATTCCCGCAACAAGGCAAGTGCCGTTGTAGAAAGGTGTGATGTCGCCGGACGGAACCTGACCGGCTCCTGTCTCATAACAGCCAGTATCGGTGTATTCGATGAATAAATTGGAGCATATAGCTACATCGTCACAATTTGTGGTTAGATAGGTGTATGTATCTGAAGTTGTTCCATCGCTCAATTCAAAATAGAAGTCATAGAAAGTATCGTCGAGGAACAAATAAATACCAATAGCGTCTCCGGAGAAGTAAGTATCGGAACCCAATGCTTGTTCCTGCCATCCTTCTGTAGTGGTATAAAACCAAATGGAGCTCACATAACAGGCACCAGTATAGTAGGCATAAAAATTCACCAGTTCATCTGTATCAACACAGTCGACATAGCTGTAATCGGCACCCGTAAATGAACAACCTGCTACATCACATGTTCCGGTGGTGTAAGCGAAATTTTGACTTTCAGTTCCATCATCCAAAAGATAATAGTATATGTATGTAGTATTGTCTTCTGGAAGCAATATCGGAACTGCGTCGCCGGATTGGATGTTTTGTGCGCTCACGTCAATATAGGTCCAACCTGTAAGATCTGTATAGAAATAAACTCCATCTACGTTGCATCCTCCCGTGAAGAAGGGTGTGAAAACAACAGACTCAGAAGTTCCCTGGCAGCCTAAATAGTTGAAGTCGGTGTCGAAATTGCCGCAGGTTCCTACGGTGCAACTGCCGGTAGTGTATGTGTAATCTATAGATTCTGTTCCGTTGTCAAGTACGAAGTAATACGTATAGGTAGTAAAGTCGACCGGGAGGTTTATGTAGATGACCTCTCCTGATTGAAAAAAGTCAGCAGACAGATCAACGTATTGCCATTCACCGAAAATAGGTTCATAAAACCACATGGCTTCAACAAAACATGTGCCGGTGTAGTATGGTACGAATCCTGCAACTTCAAATTCTTCAAAACATCCGTCATAAAATGAATCAACATCTGTAAAACTGCACCCTCCTGCGCATGATGTGGTCTGAGTAATCGTTAGAGGTGTGCATTCGCTATTGCTGGCACACTGAAACTCATCCATATGAATTTCAACAACCCCGGTAAAAGGGGCAGTCCAGGTAATTATCGAACCCCCAGAAGCTCCGCAACCATCGTCATCGTAGTCCAGGTAAGTGCCGTTAGATTGGTATAAAGTCAATTGAGTGTCATAGCTGGCTTCACAGGTCGAAAAAGTGTATGTTGCGCCCTGACAAACACTTACGTTGAGGTATTCGCCGCCGAATACGCAGTTGAGATTTACCGCGTTGGCTGAACCTACGCCTGATGGCGTAGCATTGACGTTGTATAGAACATTGTCATCCGGACAAGCTCCCAAAGGCAGACATTCACCTATTTGGGTTACACTGATGGGTGCGCAAGTGTTTTCTGTTGTGCAGTTATAACGATCCACCACAATGTTAACTATTCCGCTAAAAGTTGCTGTCCATATCAGTTCAGATGCAGTTCCGCAATCGTCATCTGAATAGTCGAGATAGGTGCCTGTTGACGAGTACAATGTAATCTGTGTGTCGAACGTGGCGCCGCAGGTGGAGAAAATATAAGTTACTCCGCTGCATACAGTCGCAGTGCAGTATTCACCCCCGTATACACATGCATCACTGGTAAAGTCTCCGTCGAAAAGGGTAGAAAGATCAGTGTAATAGGAGTTGTCATTTAAACATTGTGCATTCAAGGTTGTTTGATCAGTAAGAGCCGTTAAACATAAAAGTGCAAGAACTGCAAAAAGGGTTTTTGTGTAGAGTTTTTTCATGATAGTTAGAATAATTACAAAATGGCGTGCGAAAATAATAAATCGGGCGTTCAACAAATGGCCGGATTGACCATTTAACAGCCTCTGGCTGTTCATTTCTCAAAAGAAGAGGTTATTATATGTTGACCTGACACAACATAAAACGCATTACGCCAAACGCTTTAACCTTAATTTTACAGCGCCCGAAACAATTATGCTCGATAAAATTCAGAGACCCATCGCAGCCGAAATGGATGAATTTGAAGATTACTTCAAGGCAGCCATGAAAAGCGATAACGTGCTTCTCGATAAAATATCGCATTACATCATCAAGCGCAAAGGCAAGCAAATGCGCCCAATGTTCGTGTTTCTCACAAGCAAAATGTGTGGGGGTGTTACTGCTTCTACATACACCGCAGCATCACTGATTGAATTGTTACACACAGCAACTCTCGTTCATGACGATGTCGTGGATGTTGCCAATATGCGCCGGGGTTTCTTTTCAATCAATGCGCTTTGGAAAAATAAAATCGCTGTATTGGTAGGTGACTATCTGCTTTCCAGAGGACTTTTAATGAGCGTAGAAAAGAATGAGTTCGAATTACTGCGCATTGTGTCCAAAGCCGTTAAGGAAATGAGTGAAGGTGAACTTTTGCAGCAGGAGAAAAGCCGACTGCTCAATATCACGGAAGAAGTGTATTATGATATCATAAGACAGAAAACTGCATCACTGATCGCTGCCTGCTGTCAGAGTGGTGCATCAGCCGCAAATGCCAGCCCTGAGGATAATCAACTCATGCATGATTTTGGAATTAATATAGGGCTTGCTTTTCAGATCAAAGATGATCTGCTCGATTATGGTTTCGGGGAAAAAATTGGTAAACCAATTGGTATTGACATTAAAGAAAGGAAAATGACACTGCCATTGATTTTTACCCTGAAAAATCTGGATGCCTCAGGAAAGCGGGATTTAATCAATATTGTGAAGCATCACAATAACAACAAAGAAAAAGTTGACTGGCTTGTAAAAAGAGTTATTGATTGCGGAGGCATTGATTATGCGATGCAAAAAATGAATCATTTTCGCGATGAAGCTTTGAAAATACTTCATACTTTCCCTGATAATGAATCAAGACTCGCCTTGGAAGAATTGGTTCATTTTACCATCAACCGAAAAAAATGAATTCTTTTTATAGAAATATTTTGTTTTTAGTTGCACTTTCTTTTCTGTTTGGTTGCACTGAAAAACCTGAGCCACCAAAGGCGGTTTCTGGGTTGAAATTTACCATCGAAGGCGCAAGGGAACAAGTAATCGCTAAGCACGAAAATGGCAATCCAAAGCTTGCAGTGTATGTGCAGGAAACGAACGGAACTAAGATTGCAGAAGTTGAGTTCCATCCCAATGGTCAGCCGAAAATTGACAAACGATTTGTAAATGACACGCTCAATGGCGAATCCTGGTGTTATTATGAAGACGGGAAACCATGGAGCCTGAACACTTTCAGAAATGGGCTGAACAATGGGCCATACAAAACATGGCACGACAATGGTCAACTCTACATCGATGGTCATTACGTTGACGGAAAGGAAGATGGAGACTGGTTTACATATTATCCGACCGGTCAGCTGAACACTCGTGGATCCTACAGAAATGGCGAGAAAACCGGTGTGTGGACTTCCTACAACCTGGAAGGAACGAACAAACGGGAACAGAACTTCGAGACTCCCTGATTCAACAATCATCTGTTGGTACTGCAACGCTGCAGGCATCAACGCTTGCACTTCACAAAATATTTTTGTATTCGCTGTAGTTATGGCTTTTGGTTTAGTGAAATGAGAAGGATTTTAAAATCATTATTTTTAGTCGCCATCACGGTGAATGTTTTTGCCTCTGAGCAGAAATTTACCCGTCAGGAATATATTGCCATGTGGAAGGATGAGGCTATCTATCAGATGGCTGTTCATGGTATTCCTGCAAGTATTACCATGGCGCAGGGAATTCTCGAAAGCGGAGATGGTAATAGCCGTCTTGCCAGAGAAGGCAATAATCACTTCGGTATTAAGTGTCATCAGGACTGGTCTGGTCAACGCATATATGAAGATGATGAGACCAAAGGCGAATGCTTTCGGAGCTATAATCATGCACGGGAATCCTATGACGACCACAGCGCTTTTCTTCAAAAGAAAAGGTACGAACCGCTTTTCAATCTAAATACCGACGATTACAAAGGATGGGCAAAAGGATTGAAAGAGTGCGGCTATGCTACCAATCCAAATTACCCGCAACTCCTTATCAAGATCATTGAAGAGTTTGACCTAACGGAATTTGATGAAACCGGATTGCATCATATCAAGAAGAAAAGCATTCCCATCAGACCGGACTCCCCGGGAGTAACTGCCAACGTTGGAACAAAATCTTCGCCAGATGACCGCAACAGGCAGGAAAAAAAATCAGGTAAAAAGCCCGTCAATCGAGAGGAAAGGACGTCCATAACTCTTTATGCCGGAAGGGAAGTTAAGACTTCCGGGAATCGTATCAAATACGTTGTTGCCAAAGCTGGTGATACACCTCAATCTGTTGCAGATGCTGTTGACATGCATGTCATGTTTATCAAAAAGTTCAATGATTTTAATGGGAATGAAACGTTCGAATCAGGTGATGTAGTTTATATACAACCGAAAAGAAATCACGCAAGTGAATCGGAGCATACTCTCGTTGCTGGTGAATCACTTCATGACGTTTCTCAGAAGTTTGGAATCAAAATGAAAAAGCTCAGAAGACTCAATCAATTGAGAGATGACCAGGAGCCGAAGAGTGGTCAGAAACTCAAGCTGAGGAAATAATCGTAAATGCTCATAAATGAAAAAAGTCAATCGAAGGATTGACTTTTTTGTTGCCCGACCAGGATTCGAACCTAGACAAACTGAACCAAAATCAGTTGTACTGCCATTATACTATCGGGCAAACTCACTTTTATTCAAAAGCGGCCGCAAATTTAATCAGGGTAAGCCTCAATGCAAGCAAACTTTTACGGAAGCATAGTGATTGAATGTGGTTCCACAGCGGTAATCTAAGCTAACTAATTGATATGCAGCGTTCAGGGTTTGAGTTGTATACCGTGCGCGCCTTTGTCTTTGACTGTCCACTGCGTAAATTGGCCATCTAATTTCTGATCATTGGAAAAAATTCTCAATTATATCGGGGGGCAATTGCTCGAACCGCAATCTGGTCAATACATCGATAATTACAACCCTGCCAAAGGAATCGTGTATTCCCTCATACCCGATAGTGATGAGCGTGATGTGGCTCTTGCTGTGGAATCGGCACAAAAAGCGTTTGCCGGTTGGAGTAATACACCGGTTGCAGCCCGTTCATCAATCATGGTTCGGATTGCAGACAATATCAGGAAGCAGATTAAAGAGCTGGCTATAGCGGAAAGCATTGACAATGGCAAGCCGGTGACGCTGGCAATGAACATGGATATACCGCGCGCTGAAGACAACATGCGCTTTTTTGGAACCGCCATTTTGCACTGGAATTCTGAGGCGCACATTATGGAGGACAGGGCCATCAACTATACACACCGCAAATCAATCGGTGTTGTTGGTTGTATCTCTCCCTGGAATCTGCCTCTTTATCTGTTCACATGGAAAATTGCGCCTGCGCTGGCTGCCGGGAATTGTGTAGTGGCCAAGCCATCTGAAATTACTCCGATGACAGCATTTCTGTTATCAAAAATTTGTATTGATGCTGGATTGCCTCCGGGTGTGCTCAACATTGTACATGGCACAGGAGCACTCTGCGGAGACGCCATCGTGCGTCACCCAAGTATAAAAGCCATATCATTCACCGGAGGTACCTCCACAGGTGCTCACATTGCTTCGGTTGCGGCGCCAATGTTCAAGAAATTGTCACTTGAGTTGGGAGGCAAAAACCCAACAATCATTTTCGATGATTGCAATTTTGATCGGGCACTTGCTACTGCGTTGCGATCTTCATTTACCAACCAGGGTCAGATTTGCTTGTGTGGTTCGCGAATTCTGGTGCAAGAAGGCATCTATGATCAATTTTTGAATGCATTCGTTGCAAAAGTGAAACAGATGAAAGTGGATGATCCTTTGAATGAAGAGACTAAAACCGGAGCTGTTGTGAGCGAAGCACACATGAACAAGGTGCTTTCATATATCGATATAGCTAAACAGGAAGGAGGAGAGGTTTTGTGTGGTGGAAAACGAAAAATTCTCGGAGGCGAATTGAATAAAGGGTATTTCATCGAACCAACAGTAATCACTGGACTTGGTCCTGACTGCAGAACAAACCGCGAGGAAATTTTTGGGCCTGTTGTCACCATTCAGAAATTCAGCAATGAGAATGATGCGTTGTTGCTGGTGAATGCGACGGATTATGGTCTGGCTGCATCACTATGGACTGAAAATATCAACCGGGCGCATCGTTTTGCTTCGCAAATCGATAGTGGTATCGTGTGGATCAATACATGGCTCCTCCGCGATTTGAGAACTCCATTTGGCGGAGTAAAAAACTCAGGGGTTGGTCGAGAAGGTGGATGGGAAGCCTTGAGATTCTTCACCGAAGCACAGAATGTTTGTATCGAGCTAACCTGATAAACGCACAAGAATTTTCGGGTTTCAATGTCCCGATGAATTCAGATAAACATTTTGAACACAAAAAAACCGGAGTCATTGTCCGGCTTTTTAATCTCTTACGAAGCGTTAACTTCTTTCCTTCGATCCGTTGGTGAAAAACCAACCGATCTTGCGGTTGAACCAATTTTCAAGTTCAGTAAGATACTGCATGATCATAGTGTATGTTATTTGTACCAATGGTAGAACACATCAAAACTTTTATTGTTGCATGAATTTTTTTAATAACGGATAAAAATTTCATGTCTAATGTTGTTGAACCATCAGTCACGGGTTAGGAAAAATATATGCTTTTGACGAGTGGAACAGTTATTAAGTTTCCTTTTGTTCAAAACCTTAACATAGGCTGTTCAAAAGGCTGGCAATTTTCCAACCTTCTAACCTGTCATTTCGAAATATTTGCCGGGAGAGGTTTTTATAAAACCGCGAAACTCAAGTTCAAGCAGCAGTGAAGACAATTTCCCAAAAGAAATGGATGTTGCGTGGCTCAATTCATCGATGTTCATTCTGCCATGTAACTGTAATGTTTGAGCAATCACTGAAGCATCTCCTTCGAGCTGCGAAAAAAGATCAAGCTGTTTTACCGACCTGGTCTCCGGCTCATCCCAATTCATGTAACGGATCAAATCATCAGGCGAGGTAAGAATGGCCGCAAGATTTTTTCTGATCAAACTGTTGCATCCTTTGCTGTGAGGGTCATTAAATCTTCCCGGCAATGCAAACACTTCTCTGCTATATGAACTTGCCAGATTTGCTGTAATTATACTTCCACCTCTTTCATCGGTTTCAACTACTATGCAGCAATCTGCCAGTCCTGCGATAATTCTGTTGCGCATCGGAAACAACTCAGGTGTCATTTTGGTATACCCTGGAAACTCACTGATGAGCCCTCCGTTTTTTTCCATTTCTAATGCGAGCGGTGCGTGAAGTGATGGATAAATTTTGTCCAGTCCGTGAGCAACACATGCCGCTGTTGCAAGTCCGTTATTAACTGCGTTTCTGTGCGCACATACATCAATACCATATGCAAGCCCACTTATCACAAGCGGTGAATATGCCTTGAGACCTTCGAGTAGTTCAGCACAAAATGTTTTGCCGTATGATGTGGCAGTGCGAGTTCCGACAATACTGATAACACGTTTCGTATTGAGATCCATTTTACCCCGGGTATAAAGAACCACCGGACCGTCATCACATGATTTGAGTCTTTCTGGGTAATGAGCGTCCGTGAAAAATAAAATTTGAATTCCCTGCTCTTGGGTGAATCTTATCTCCTGTTCAGCCCGCTCAATTATTTTTTTATCCAGTAGCGGTCGGATAGCGGACTCTCCGATATCAGGAATCTTAAGAAGCGCACTTTTCTTTTCGCGAAAAATCTGCTCTGCATTTCCGCAGTGAGTTATGAGTAACTTGGCTTTTATCGGTCCAATGCCGCTGGCCAGGGTAAGCGCTATCTGGTAAAGTTTTTCTGAAAGCATATGGGTCAGCATCACGCCGGTTGGCATGATAATGTCCCGCGAAGGTGAATTACATAAAATGGAATAATATGCTACTTATTCGCCTGAATATATTGCTCAATAGCCATACTCATGGATGGTGCCTTTGGTGAAGGTGCCATCACATCAATCCTGAGCTTGGCGTCTTCAACGGCTTTGGCAGTTGACTGGCCAAATGCTGCAATACGGGTATTATTCTGTTTGAACTGAGGGAAATTCTTGAATAATGATTCAATATCTGATGGCGAAAAGAATACAAGCATGTCATACTTCACATCGGCAAGGTCAGACAAATCGCTGCAAACAGTTTTGTACATGACTGCTTTGCTATAGGCGATTTTTTCTTTATCAAGTGTTTCTGGTATGCTTGGCTTCAGGATGTCTGAGCATGGGAGCAAGAACTTTTCAGTCTTGTGTTTGCGAATGGGCTCCATCAGCTCCTGAAAGGTACTGTGACCAAAGAAAATTTTTCTTTTTCTGAATTGAATGTACTTCTGGAGGTAGTAAGCGATGGCTTCTGACATGCAGAAGTACTTCATCGTTTCCGGAATACCAAGGCGCATGTCTTTTGCCAGACGGAAGTAATGATCTACGGCGTTGCGGCTTGTGAATATCACTGCAGAGTGCTCGAGGATATCTACACGTTGCTGACGGAAGTCAAGTGCTTCCAAACCCTCTACATGAATGAACGGACGATAATCGATCTTCAGCTTGTGTTTCTTAGCCAAATCAACATAAGGATTCTTTTCCGCTCCGGGATCCTGTTGGGTGATCAGAATGGTCTTGACTTTTTCGGCCATCGTTGTTGCTCCTGTAAATTGTACTTTCCCTACGCAAACAGTTGATTATGAGAGAAATGCCCTCATCCCAACCGCCAGGGGTAAAATTTCAAGGGTGCAAATGTAGAAAAAGATATAGAAAAGAGGTACACCTGAACCTGCTGCATTAACGAATCCCCTGAGCATGCGATATAAAATCATCATGGCATATAGTCCGAGGCCCGCACCTATGAAAGGAGAAACCCATATTTTGGGTGAATATGCCAATACCATGCTAATTGGCATCAGCATCAGACCAATGACCCTGTTTATGAGAAAAACATTGTATTCGTATTCGGTTAAACCGAAATCCCCGTCTGCCATCAATTGCACCGCCCGGATACTGACAGTTTTTATCAGATAAATGGCCATCACGCCTACCACAAGCGTCAGATACATTGGAAAGCCTGTCAGACCCATTGGTTCCAAACCTGTGGTTTTGACCACCAGATAGAGCAACAGCGAGGTCATAAAGAAAAAGGACAAATTGAAAAGCAGATTTGCACGCGGTGTATTAGGTTCTTCCCGGATGGCCTGACGAAGAATGCGCACATTCCAGGTGCTGTTCCACAATCTGCTTATGCGCAGAGGATGGAAGCTCCGTGTGTAGGCAAATGAAATCAATACAAAAAGAAAAATAGGAAACATCCAGTCTTCTCCAAGGCTGACCTCAGGTCGCAAAACATTGTCGTGCATGATTACAAATGAAATGCTTCATAATAAAGCTTAATCAAGCCTGCATGAAAACTATCAACGTATGAATGTCACTTTGTTAGCGAATCATTTTCAGGAAATTCACTTCCTGCAGGGTGAGGTGTCTGTATCGACCTCGGGGCAAGTCTTTTTTGGTCAAACCGGCAAACATCACCCTGTCTATCTTTTTTACTGAATAACCGAAATGTTCGAAAATCATCCGAATCGTTCGGTTTTGTCCCGAATGTAATCGAATACCAATCTGACGGGGATCTGAATCTACGAAGCTGATGTCGTCTGCTTTTATAAAACCGTCCTCAAGCTTTACTCCTTCCCGGATTGCATCCAAATGCTCGCCTTTGACTTTTTCTATGGTTTCAACCTGATAGATTTTCTGTAGTCCTTTTTTGGGGCTGGTCAGTTTTTTTGCCATCTCACCGTCGTTGGTAAAAAGCAATAACCCCGTAGTCATACGATCCAGCCGGCCAACTGGATAAATGCGCTCCTTGCATGCCTCCCTGATGAGGTGCATCACCGTTTTGCGCTCTTCCGGATCATCGGTTGTTGTGAGATAATCTTTGGGCTTGTTAAGCAACACGTAACGCAAAGGCTCAGGTCGCAAATTGCGGTCGTCATATTTGACAACATCTTTTTTGGGATCAACACGTGTACCCAGCTCCGTTACAACCTTGCCATTCACACTTACCAGGCCGAGTTCAATTAGCTGATCGGCATCTCGTCTGGAAGCTATTCCTGCATTGGAAAGAAAACGGTTCAAACGAATAAGTCCGTCATCTTTGGCTTGCTTGGGATAAAAGGTGTTGTCTTTTTTGAATCGCGGCTTGTATGTCGTCTTGCGGTCATCATCGCGCTCCCATTTCTTTTTGGCATATCCAACCTTATCGGATTTAAACGCAGACTTTTTGTCTTTTTCTTCGAATTTTTTACCCGTACTTCGACTTGTGCCGCGTTTTCCGCGGTTAGATGCTTTGCTGGCAGGGGACTTACCCGCGCTTTCAGATTTTGAGTTGCGGTCTGTTTTGCCCACCAATTGCTTGCGGTCACTTTTGCGTTCCGGCTTTCCGGGTTGTTTTGCCATTTCAATGAATTTCAGCAAAGGTACTGCACTCAGTACATCATGGGATAGAAGGCGTTTTCAAGGTGAAGAACATCAGACTTCCCCCCTGAATGAACCACTGAAATGATATCAAATCGCGGTTCTTTCAACGTTTGTGTCTGTCGGATATAGTTGTCTGCTCCAAAGCAAATTTTTCTTTGCTTTTGCCTGTTCACCGCTTCCCATGGTTCCCCATAGGCTTTACTGGTTCTGGTTTTTACTTCAACAAAAACGATGTGTGTGTCGTTTTCTGCTATGATGTCTATTTCATAACGGCCACTGAAATAATTCTTCTTCAAGATTTTAAAACCTTTGCTCTCAAGATAGGCAGCGGCAACTTCTTCTCCCTGCACACCTTTCGTTCGTGTATTTTCATTTCCTTCCATGCGCTTTATTTTTACACCAAATTGCTCGTGCCATGAAAATGTTTTTTTGCATGACAGGCATATTATGCCAATATCTGTGTGCAATCGCGCAGCAAGAGGTAAGCTCAATGCAGGGAAGGATATATCTAACCTGGGGATATAACCGCGCTTACTATAATCGCTCGGATGTTCATTTTAAAGGTGAAAACTACAACTTCACTTTACACGATGCACGCGCTGAAGACATGCCGGAAAAATTCGAACCGGAAGTTTATCTCAATCCAAAACAGTTCACTGTGCCACAATTCAATTTCAGAGTCGGCTATTATTTTAAAAAAAACACTGCAATTTCATTGGGATGGGACCATATGAAATATCATTTAATTCCCAACCAGAAGGTTAAAATTTCAGGCAGCATTGATCCAGAGTTTTATCCTCTTCAAGAGTTTACCGGGCAGTTCGATGGCACGTCTATTATGTATTCTCCTTCTTTTATGGACTATCACCACAGTGATGGGTTTAATTTCATACGCCTGGCCGTTGAGCAGCGAGTGCCCTGTTTTACTTCAAAGAATGGCAAACACATTATCGCTTTCAATGGCTCATTATCGGCTGGCCCCGTGATGCCCTGGACAGACTTTACGTTTTTCGGAGAGCATCATCGCAATAAACCTCACCTTGCGGGATACGGAGTCAGTCTGCATGCTGGAATTCGTTATGAATTCTTCAAGCATTTTTTTCTGCAGGTGACCGCGCAACAAGGTTGGACCAACTTAACTGACATTCTTCTTCAGGATCATCTTCCCGCAAGAGCAAGTCAGAAAATTGTCTTTTTCGAACGCGCATGGGCTTTTGGAGGATATATTCCTATAAAGGTCAAAACGAAACCGAAGGATTAAAAACGAACATGCCGTGTGTCTATGAATAGAAGCACACGGCATGTTGGTGATATAAAACGCTTATTTAAGCGTTACGTTACTTGAGCCAATAAGATTTCCGCTTTCATACAAGTTGATTTTGTATGAGCCTTTCTGAAACACATAACCTTCGTTTGCTGAATAATAAACGCAAACATCAGTATCGTTCTGATTGTATTCAACTTCTCTGGTCACACTGTATTGCACTTCTTGCCCGCCAACTGTTATTGTGCCGGCGGATTTGCCTGTAAGTACCTTGCCATCCGGACCTACAACGCTCATATAGAGTGTGCGCAGACCTGGTTTGGCAATGGGGTTTTTGCGAATCCTGAAACATGACTTAATCATCTCCGTTTTTGATGCACGGTCAGTTTCTACCTGCTTGCCGCTGTTCCGCTCAAACAAGGCTAAGTTCTGATACTCCCCAGTAGTAAGAACTGAACCTTTTGCATTCATTTCTTTAGATGTGCTCAGTTCGCCCTCCAGCTCGCGACCTTTAGCTTCAGCGCTGTTAGCCCGGTTAGATTCTGCATCGCGTTCCATCGTGAGTTGCTGATTCAACTTGTTCAGCGAGTCGATCTGATGAATGTAATTCTTCATGATACCACGAAGAGTCTCAGTCTCGGCTTTAAGCTTCCTGATATCATAATCTTTGTTTTTCAGTTTTTTCAGAAGCGCAGAAAGTTCATTCTCCTGCTCATCAATCTTGCTTTGCATTTCATCGTTGGTAACTGTGAGCGTGTCATACTGCAACTTCATGCTCTCCAACTCAACAGCCAATTCCTGACGTTCAGTATCCAGATTAGAATACTCCTGTGATATATAGACAATTTCTTTGTCCTTTTTATTGAGATTCCATGCCATGATGCCAACGGCAATCAACAGGACCGCAATGATCGAGATATAAACTTTGTTACTCATGTGGTTTGTTTTGAGATTTAACCTTGCTAAAGGACAAAGGTAAATTTTGACTCCGTGGTACATAACGGATATTTCTCGATTTTATTAAGAATGAGATGTTTTGAAAGTACATAAGGTATTGATTAACAATAGGCGCGATTGAAAACGGAGAAGTTAAATGCAGATTTTATGTGGAAAAATGAAACAATTCTATATTTGCGGCCCGTTTCAGCCATCATTTGGGATTGAAACAATGTTGGTCCTGTGGCCGAGTGGCTAGGCTCAGCTCTGCAAAAGCTGCTACTGCGGTTCGAATCCGCACGGGACCTCAAGGTAAAAGCCTTCCGACTGGAAGGCTTTTACTTTTTTAGGATGTCCGTTTTGATGAATCGTCCACAAGATCACCGCACAAACGTTTTTCTGAAACCGGAGCCTGTAAAAAATTGAACAACCTCTTCCTATATCCCTCGATATTTGCGGAAATTTTATCAGCTGAAAAGAATGATGGGTAAAAGAATTTTCCTCAAATGTGCACTTGTCGTGTTGACTTTTTTTTCTGCAGCCAATTGTGCACTGGCTACTCTGACTGATGACTCCGTGTCCCCTGACCTGACGCTTACGGATATCAATGGAAATTCTTTCAATCTCTATCAGGAACTGGGTGCAGGTAAAACTGTGTTTCTGGAATTCGTTGCTGCATGGAATGACAACTGCTGGAATTATCACAATGCACAGCACCTTCAGACGCTTTATGCACAGCACGGTCCACAGGGATCGTGTTCTGATGACGTAATTGTAGTACTCATTGAAGCAGATCTCACCACGGACATGGATTTTCTGGATGGTACTTCTCCTGCATCTGCCGGAAACTGGATCGGAAATACGCCATATCCTATTTTCAATCCTGAATCGGATGATGTCATCGATGATTTTCTTGTAACAACTTTTCCAACAATTTACAGAATTTGCCCATCGAAATTTGTGAAATCGAATGGGCAAATCTCTGCAACTGCTCACGTTGAATCGATCAATAGTTGTGCTATCACCAATGACATCAGCATAGAAGAATCTTCTGCTTTCGTTTTTTGTGCAAACAATGTTGAACCGGTAGTAAATATTGGAAATGTTGCTTTGCCACTAACACTGACTACAGTGCTGATATCTTATTTCGTAGATGACATAGAGCAACCTTCGGTGAATTGGTCCGGCAATGTGGCTCCGGGACAGCAAGTTTCTTTTACGCTGCCTTCTATGAACCTCACTGAAGGAATTCATGAGATTCGTTGCAGTATCACCAATTTGGCCGATAATTCTGTAGATCTGAATCTTGCAAACAATTGTCTGACCTTCTTCGTTTATGTGAGCAATGAAAGCATCGATATTACAGACGTTAATCAGGATTTCAGCAATTCGGATTTTCCTTATACTGGCTGGACCAGTGATAACAGTGATCTGAGCAATACATGGCAACATATATCACACGAAGGTGGCATGATGATGATGGACTTTTTTACCTACGGTGATTTAGATGCATTCGACATTCTTCACGTTGGCCCGGTTGAATTTGCTCCAGACAATTCTCCGTATTTATCATTTGATGTTGCGTATGCTCCATACAGTGCGAATCTTTATGATGCTCTTGTGGTTGCAGTGTCCTCTGATTGCGGACAAACATGGACAGAAGTGTATTCTAAGGAAGGGCAGGAGCTGGCTACTGCAGAGGCCAGAACAGATGCATTCTATCCATTACCCGGAAACTGGCGTTCCGAATGCGCGTTTCTTGGCGGGTTGCAGTCGAGCGAAGATTTGAGAATTGCTTTCATCGGCTTCAATGGATGGGGCAATAATCTTTTCATCGATAACATCAATCTGGGCAATTCTTGCATTGTAGGAGATGAAGATATTTCCGTTGAGTCTTTCTCAGGCAGCGTTTATCCTAATCCTGCGAATGACAGAGTTACCATTTCCAATCATGTTTTTTCAAGTGAAAAAATCAAATGTTCCTTATTCAGTATGACGGGTGAATTGGTGTATGAATTTCTTACTGCGAATCGAATGCAAAGCGAAAGTGCTGTTGTGATCGAATGCAGTGATTTCGATTCTGGAGTATACTTACTCAGAGTGACATGTGAAGACAAGGAATATTCAACGCAGCTTGTCATTATGCATTGATCCTCAGATCTCAGGGGTTTGCGGGAATACCTGACTGATCAAGCAAATACGTCAGTGCCGCCATGGCGGCCGCACCTAACTCAAGTTCTCTGCGGTTTACATTCTCAAAACGATCGTTGTTTGAATGGTGGAAGTCGAAGTATCGCTGCCCGTCTACATTTAGCCCGAAAAGTGCTATACGTTCATCTTTGAGAGGACGTATATCCACTCCGCTTCCGCCTCTTCTGAAACGAAAGAGATTGTATGGTTCAAGAAGCGGTAACCAAGTTTGTATCTGCTGGAATTGAAGATCATTCAGATCGCAATTGAAACCTACCGGGGTAAATCCTCCGGCATCACTTTCTACTGCGGCAACGTGAATTTTATTTTCTTCACGACACACACGGGCATATGTTTCTCCTCCGTCGTTACCGAATTCTTCATTGATGAAAAGCACTATGCGTATTGTATGCAGTGGTTTGTAGCCAAGCGCAAGCAATGTTCTGAGCACTTCAATGGATTGCACAATTCCGCAACCGTCGTCATGAGCTCCTTCACCGATATCCCAGGAATCCAAATGTCCGCCGATGGTGATATATTCATCGGGGAATTTGCTCCCTCTGATTTCAGCTACAACATTGGCCTGCACCGTGCGATCATAAGCTTCACAAGAAAGCTGAAGTTCGAATTCGAGATCTGGTTGGATCTTTAAATCCTGACTCAATTGCCTTGAAGCAACGGCACTGAGCGCTGCTGCAGGTATGCGCACAACACCATCTTCATAAGATGTCATACCTGTGTGGGGATAGTTGTCATCGGCAAGTGTAAGAGAGCGTATAAGACAAGCCACTGCTCCGTACTTGGCGGCTTCACTCGGTCCCTTTCCTCTGATGGGATATGCTCCACCGTAAGCAGCGCCCGTATTGATCAGAGCGGCGTCCATGGCTTTGTTGAAGAAAACAATTTTTCCGCGAATTTTTTCTTCACCCAATATGGCCAGCTCTTCGAATGTTTTAACTTCAATGATCTGGCCCTTAATCAAACCACCTGTACCTACTGATCCTCCGAGCGCAGTGAGGGAAACAGATTTTTCAATTACGCCACCGCCCTTAAGTTTGTATTTGCCGGACTCGTATGATCCACGAGTCCATTTTGGAACTTCAACCGGCATCAGAAATACATTGTCTGCACCACAATCTTCCAGTGTTTTTTTCCCCCACTGTATAGCTCTGGACGCTGATTCTGATCCTGCAAGGCGATGACCTATGTCTTTGCACAGAAAGCGCAGGTCATCATAACATTTACCCTGAGTGAGCACATGATTGTAAATGTTCGAAAGCATCAACGAATCCTGATTTGGTTTTTGGGCCTGCGCTAGTGAACAGATAAACAGTATAAGAAGGGATATAAGTTTTTTTTGCATGGATGTCAAATCATGAATGAGCCGTTATTGATATCAATTCCTTGTCCTGTAATGGATGTTTGTTCTTCAGAGAAAAGAAATTTAACCAGACGCGCAATCTCTTCCGGCTGAGAAATTTTGTTCAATGGTACATAGGACATTTGCGTCTTGAATTCTGTTTCATAAGATTGCCCGTTTCTATCCGCAAGTTTTTGAATTCCTGCCTGCGCCATTTCCGTTTCAACCCATCCGGGGCAAATTGCGTTGACCAGAATTTTATCAGCAGCCAGTTGCATGGCAAGTGAACGCGTGAGTCCGAGCAATCCGGTTTTAGCGGTGCAATAGGCAGGATAGTTGGGAACACCAAATCTTGCCAGACAGGATGAAGTGATAACGATACTGCGGTAATTTGATTTTTGTCTGTTCAGCAAAGGAAGCAATTCCATGATGGTAACGTATGTACCGGTCAGATTGATTGAGATTATTTCATCCCACTTGTCTTCTGCACCATAATGATTTTCACCGCCTACACCGGCATTGGCAAAAACACAGCGAAGATCTGTGTCAGGAGGAATCGTTTCGTTGATGAGGACTTTCCAGGCGTTCTTATCCCGTATGTCCATGGCGCAGGTAATTACATCGGTATAGTCATGACAAGCGGATTTGGTCTCTTCGAGACTTGATTTGTTTCTTCCGATTAGAATCAATCGGGTATTTTGTGATTGTGATAAAAGCACAGCAGTGGCTCTTCCAATGCCTGATCCCGCTCCTGTTATGACGTATGTTTTCATTTTTTTATTGGCAGCAATTCCTGATGTTTCTGCTCTAATACAGACCGGAAAAGCCTTTCAATGCAATTATACAACGGCATCAAGGAGAATTCCAATTTCGGCCTGCTGGTATAGCTTTGCAAATTGCAATTATGATGGAATGAAATATAATTTGAGTGAAATATCAGCCGTAATCCGCAATCGCCGTTCAGTATTGCCCGAGAATTTTACCGATCGCAAGGTGCATCGTGAGCAGGTCGAACTAATCCTCAACAATGCTTTGTGGGCGCCAACACACGGAATGACTCAGCCGTGGAGATTTAAAATATTCTTGGAAGACGGGCGAAATCATTTGCTGCAGTTTCTGCCGGAATTATACAAGTCTGAGACAGACCCAACGAAGTTCAAACAAGTGAAATATGACCGCCTGAGAGCTCGTTTACAGCATGTTACTGTTATTATTATGATTTGCATGGAGCGCGATAAAACCGGGAAAATTGCGGAAATAGAAGAAGTAGAAGCTGTAGCTTGCGCTGTTCAAAATATGATGCTAACCTGCACCGCGTATGGACTTGGAAGCTATTGGTCATCGCCTTCGTACATTTATAAAAAGGCAATGAATGATTTTCTTGGTTTAGAAGATTCGGATAAATGCCTGGGAATATTTTATATCGGCTATCCCGCAAATGAATCGCCCGACAGTCATCGTAAACCATTGGAATACGTTAGCAATTGGATTACACAATGAGAAACGTTCTTAATTCTTTGCTCAACAGGCTGATAGTGTTCATTGTCTGTTGTGGTTGCATTTTTATAGCCGGGGCTCAGGAAAATGTTACGACTGTGGGTATCCAGATCAAACCGATGATCACCAGCAAATATTTCGGCACCGGCACTGAAAATTTTGAAGAGGGTGATTTGAAGATTGGTTTCGAACCTAATTTGGGTTGGAATTTCGGCATGGTCATACGCAGAGGCGTTACAAAAAACTGGAGTTTTGAAAGCGGAATCTGTTTTGTTCAGCGCAACTACACCATGTCTTTTACTTACCCAGAATTGAAAGAAGTAAAAAACATGAGCTTCAGGTATATCGGATACGAAATTCCATTACAGGCACTGGTTTTCGTTAAGCTCACCGATCAGCTTTTCATGAATGCCAGCGCAGGAGTATCACTAGATCTTTACCCTTCTAACATTGAAACCAGCGATTTCGAATACATCGATACGCTTAGGTTTGACTTCTATCAGAAAACATTCAAAAATAATTGGCTTCAGGCTGCTATTCTGGCCAACTACGGTTTCGAATACAGAACAAAAGACAAGGGCTATTTCTACGCTGGTGTTTCCTATCATCGGCCGTTCAGTCACATCGCCACGACGGTCATCAATATGGAAAGAAACACCGTTCCTAATCGGGCGCAGGTTTTATTGGGTGGCAATTACCTGACGGCTGACTTGCGTTATTTTTTCCATGAAAAACCGGAGAGGCGAATTTCCAAGAGCAAGTAATGGGCTGAAATGTAACCTTTTGGTGGTTGGATTAGTAGAAAAGAAACCCAATTCTAACTGGATATGAAAAGAATTATATGTTTATTGCCCGCGCTGTTGTGCACGGTGTTCATTTATGCTCAGCCCAAGGACAAGGCAAAGAGTTTTAATTTTCATGGTCAGATATTCGAACTGAATCTCAATGATTCCGCTGAAAAACCGGTGATGGGTGTTCCAATTGAAATCTGGTCTGGAAATGATCTGATCACTACTGTGGAGTCAGGTCCAAAAGGTAAATACAACATCAGTCTGATCCAATATCCCGAATTTACCCTCAAGTTTGGCAGAGCTCCTTTTATCACCAAGGTCGTCCATATCGATGCCGACGGCTTTAAACGCTCTGCTGAGTTCGGCATTGTAAATCTTGACCTGGATATTTCCTTGTTCAAAGACAAAGGTTATATGGGCATGGATTTTATGAATTACACCCCTGTTGCTATTGCCAAATTCAACAAGAAGAAAGGTGTCATCGAGTGGGATTTGAATTATGCCGATAAAATCAATACGCGTGTTGCGGGTGTCATTTTTGCCAATGAACAATAACTTACGGTTGTTGAAAAAGACTTTTTATCATCATGCATTCAGCTCAAAATAATTCCACTTTTGAGGATTATGAGAAGTCTGTGCGCCATATTTATCTTAATGTCCATTTTTGTTCCTGGTCTTGTCGCTCAAAAAAAACAAAAGAACAAGGACGAGGTTAGCGGTGATCATTATCTGATCAAAGGCACCATTATTCGAATAAACCCCATAGAAGAAACCGAGGAAAAGGCTTCTAATGTGCAGGTGGTAGTGTACCAGGGTCCGGAATTATTCGTTGCATTTTTCACGGGCGAAACAGGCGATTATGAGTTTTATCTGCCTATTGGTCACAATTATGAAGTTTGGTATGGTGGCTCGGCTTATGTCAACAAAAAGGTGTCTATAGATGCCACCCAGTTTCCCAAAGAACGAAAACCAAGAACTATTCCTCTCGATATTGGATTGTTCAGGCCAATAGAGAATGTCGAATTCCCCACTTTGAATATACCTTTTGTAAAAATTGCGTATGATCCCGAATACGATCAAATCACCCCGGATATGGAATACACGACCAAAAAGAACATGGAACTTGAAAAGATTTTCAAGAAATTGCGCAAGCGCAAGCTGAAATCTAAGAAGTTATAGCAGAATCTGACATTGCTGTTACTTTATTAACCTCAGTCAGTCCGTAATTTCGCGCCCTAATGCATTTTCAAGGGTTTGCAAGAAGTAAAAACAGAAGAGAAGAAAAAAATCAGCCGGGAGTCGTTCCGACGGGCTATGGGTGTTTTTAAATACCTCAAACCGTACTCTTTTTTATTCACCATTGGCATGTTGCTGCTGGTAATCTCCGGGTTGCTGGTCATCGTCATCACCGCCTTGCTGGGTCAACTGATTAGTCCTGATTCAGGGTCTGAACTTGCGGGAGGTGCCATGCTGCAGTCTATCGTGTCCGGGTTTGAATTCAGCAAACATTGGGGTACAACCGGGCAGGTGCTCACCGCACTCGTTATACTACTCATTGTTCAGGGAATATTTTCCTTTTTCCGGGTCTACATATTTTCCTATGTCACTGAAAACGCTATGTTGGCATTGCGAAATGACGCTTACAGCACGATTATAAGAATGCCCATGCAGTTCTTTCATGAACGTCGAGTAGGTGATCTCAGCAGCCGTTTATCCAGTGATATCACAACCATTCAGGAAACACTGACCGTGACAATGGCGGAGTTCATCCGACAGACCGTGATCATCGTTTTCGGTGTTGGCTGGCTGGTTTCATATTCGTATAAACTTACGCTGGTGATGCTTTGCAGCCTTCCCGTGATCATTGTGGTTATGGTGCTTTTCGGTCGTTTTATTAGGAAACTCGGCAAGAATACCCAGGACAAAGTCGCTGAAAGCAGCGTCATTGTCAATGAGTCACTCACCGCAATTGTCAATGTGAAAAGTTTTGCCAACGAATATTTTGAAGCCACACGCTTCGGAGTTAGTGTTAAAACCATTAAAGATATTGCAATGAAAAGTGCTGTCTGGCGTGGAATGTTCGGCACTTTTATCATCATTTTTCTTTTTGGTGCATTAGGTCTCGTCATGGGTGTTGGTGCCCATCTTCAGGAAACAGGGGAAATCGGAAAAGATGTATTGGGCAGATTTGTCTTCATTACCGGTCTCGTGGCCGGATCTATTGGCGGACTTGCTTCTCAGATGGGATCGCTGCAGCGCAGTATCGGGGTGATCGAGAATGTTATGGAAATGCTGAGCTTCAAAACGGAAGATATCAGATTGAACGAACCTTCACAGAGCAAGGTGCTCAGAGGAGCTATTGAATTCAGAAATGTTCATTTTGCATACGCCTCTCGGCAAGACATTCAGGTTTTGAATGATGTGAGTTTCAAAGTAAACCCCGGCGAACAAGTCGCTCTGGTTGGTTCATCCGGCTCGGGGAAATCAACCATTGCGGCGCTTTTGCAACAGTTCTATTTACCGAATTCAGGGGAGTTACTTTTTGATGATAAATCGGCAACGGAATATGACTTATCAGAACTCAGGTCAAACATGGCTTTCGTTCCTCAGGAGGTTATTCTCTTCGGCGGAACCATCCGCGAGAATATTGCTTACGGAAAAATTGATGCTACCGATGAGGAAATAAGTGAAGCGGCGCGCAAAGCCAATGCCCTTGATTTTATCGAAGGATTTCCGGATAAAATGCTCACTGTTGTCGGCGAACGTGGAATACAGCTGAGTGGCGGGCAGCGACAGCGAATAGCCATAGCAAGAGCAGTATTGAGAAATCCAACGATATTGATTCTGGACGAGGCTACAAGTTCGCTGGACAGCGAAAGCGAACGACTGGTGCAGGATGCTCTGGATAAACTGATGCAGGGAAGAACTTCCCTGGTGATAGCACACAGACTTTCTACCATTCGCAATGCAAACAAAATTCTGGTACTTGACCATGGATCTATACGCGAAGAAGGTACACATGATCAGTTGATTGCTGCGCGGGGGCTATACAGCCGATTAAGCGAACTGCAGTATGAGAAGGAAAGAGAAAATGTGACTTGAGGAAATTGAATAATGCATTCCACCCACATAGCAAATAAACGCGTGTTTTGACGCCGCAAATATTTTGTAGGTTTGAACTTGAATAGGATCGAATGAAAAAAAAGGCTTTAATCACCGGTATTACCGGTCAGGATGGTGCGTACCTCGCAGAACTTCTCCTCAAAAAGGGGTATGAAGTACACGGCGTGAAAAGAAGAAGTTCCCTTTTCAACACCGATCGCATTGACCATCTTTACAGGGATGAACATGAGCAGGGGGTAAATCTGTTTTTACATTACGGTGATCTCACCGACAGCACCAACCTCATTCGTCTGGTACAGGAAACTATGCCCGATGAAATCTACAATCTGGCAGCGCAAAGTCATGTGCATGTATCATTCGACACTCCAGAATACACTTGTAATGCAGATGCCACAGGAACACTTCGTTTGCTGGAGGCAATCCGGATCCTCGGTCTCGAAAAGAAAACGCGATTCTACCAGGCTTCTACAAGCGAGTTGTATGGAAAGGTGATGGAGGTTCCGCAAAGTGAAACAACTCCTTTTTACCCGAGAAGTCCATATGCTGTTGCAAAACTCTATGCATATTGGATAACCAAGAATTACAGAGAAGCCTACGGTATTTATGCCTGTAATGGAATCCTCTTTAATCACGAATCACCACTCCGTGGCGAAACTTTTGTAACCAGAAAAATTACAAGAGCAGCTGCGAAAATCAGCCTGGGATTGCAGGAGAAACTGTTTCTCGGGAATGTGGATGCCCAGCGCGATTGGGGTCATGCCAAAGATTATGTCGAAGGTATGTGGCTGATGATGCAACAGGAAGAGTCTGATGATTATGTACTGGCAACAGGCAAAACGTATTCTGTGCGTCACTTCTGTAATCTGGCATTCGCACACGTTGGCATCACACTTGAATGGAAAGGATCCGGTGTGGACGAAAAAGCATATAACGGCAAGACAGGAAAAGTGATCATTGAAATTGACCCTAAATATTTCCGACCCACTGAAGTTGACTTGCTCATTGGTGATCCAGCGAAGGCAAAATCCAAACTTGGTTGGGAGCATAAACATTCTTTGGAAGAACTTGTAACGGATATGATGAAAGCGGATGTTGAGTTGTTCACACGTGACAGGTATCTCATGGATGGCGGCCATAAAGTGATGAACTATCACGAATAATGAAGCGGTACTGTCTTTGAATGAATCAGAATAAACCTCAGCTTCACTCCCTTTTGTATGCTTTCTTGAAGCCGCTGGTTACGCTTGGAGGGAGATTTTTTTTCAGTCAGATTGAAATTAGGAATCTGCAGCGGATGCCTTTAGATAAACCGGTGATTCTTGTGTCCAATCACCAAAATGCAATGCTGGATCCAGTGCTGATTTGCATGTTTTCTCCAAAACAATTGCATTGGCTTACCCGATCAGACATTTTCAAAAAAACATCGATAAATAAATTGCTTCGGAGCATCAACATGATGCCCGTATACAGAGAGCGCGATCGTATGGCTGACATTGCCGACAGGAACAAAGCAACTTTTGATGAGTGCTACAACAGACTGCGGCATGGTGCTGTAGTCGGCATTTTCCCTGAAGGTTCGCACCGCGGAAAAAAACAACTGGTTCCTTTTAAAAAAGGACTTGCAAGAATGGTCGTAGGAGCAAAAGAAGCAGGAGTCGAAGATCTGGTAATTCAAATGGTTGGATTTGACTATGAGAACTATTATGAGTATAGAAAAAAACTGGTCATCAATTTCGGCACTCCCATGCTTGCCTCTGATTTGTTAGCCGCACGAAGCGATACCGATACACAACTGCGTTCATCCATTACAGAAAAGGTAAGAGAAGGACTTAAAGGCCTGATGATTCATATTGAAAATGATGATGTCTATGAGGAAATCATGACGTTGCAGCCGCTGAGTGCTAAAGTTTCACCAGTTTGTCAAACTGGTGTTGAATTCGATACCTTCAAATCATGGACGGAAATACTTGATAATAATCCTGAATACCATCCATGGCTCAACCAACAAGTTGGTCATTACAGAAGGCTTATGCATGATCTTCACATCAACGAAACTTTGTTTAGGGAAAGATTTTCAAGAATGAACTTGCTTGCATTGATCATTGGTATCCCGTTTGCCGCAACAGCCTTTGTATTGTTCTATCCTCTTTATCTTCTGACGGAGCGTTTGGTGAATGATGTTGTTCGTGACCCCTTGTTCAAAAACTCAATTCGCCTGGTTGTATGGACTTTTATTACTCCGCTTTTGCTAATTCTGGTTTTCTTCATTGTTATGTTCGTTACGGGTAGCCTGATCACAGCTGTTTTGGCCGTGATTGCGGGATTTATCAGTGGCCTGATAACGCTGCACTGGCTTGAGGTGAGAAAGCTTTTCAGACATCACAGGAGATGTCAAAAACTGGACAAAGAGAAAAACCCTTTATTTGTTGAATGGAAAATTTTGCGGAAGAATATTATCCAGAAATTAATCAGTCTTAAATCCATCAGTTGATATGTATAAAAGAATAAATGGACTGCAGCATATTGGAGTCGCGGTTTCTGAAATGGACCATTCACTTCGTTTTTACAGGAAATTCTTTGGATTGAATATTCCGTTTTTTGATAGCGTACAGCCGGCTCCTCTTATGGATGTATATACACGAAATAAGACCATTACCAAAAGAGCCAGCATGATCATGAACCTGCAGGGTGGGTGTGCGATTGAAGTCATCAGACCAACTTCATTTGAGCCGGTTAAAGCCCCGGGTGGTGTGAAAATCGGCGATCTTGGCATTTGCATCACACAGGTAAAGTGTGTTGATATCAAAAAAAGCCATGATTTCTGTAAAGAGAACAAAGCACCGGGACTCACCGAAATTTCTATTGATCCTGATGGAAGGCCAACTTTTTATATTCAGGACCCAGACAACAATCTTTGGCAATATGTTCAGGGTCACAACTGGTATACCAGAGGAAAACACCACAGCGGTGGGGTTATCGGCTGCACTACGGGAGTAAGTCACATCGAAAAGGCACTCGTCCTTTACAGCGATATCCTTGGTTTCGATCAGGTGGTTTACGATAAAACCGGGGTATTTGATGATTGGAAAATGTTGCCTGCCGGATCTGAACGATACAGAAGAGTATTGCTGACCCAATCGGCGCAACCTGGCGGTGGTTTCTCCAAGGTAACAGGAAAGACCTACATTGAATTGGTTCAGTCGCTCGACAGAAATCCGGATTTTATTTTTTATGACAGAATCTGGGGTGATACCGGTTTTGCTCACATCGGATTTGACGTAAAAGGCATGAAAGAACTGGGAAAAGATCTTGAAGCTGCTGGTTATGCCTTTACATGTGATAGCAACGATGCACTAAACATGGGCAACACGAAAGTTCACTGCACGTACATACACGATGATGACCGCACGCTCATAGAAATGATCGAGGTGTACAAAGTACCCATCATAGAAAAGTGGGGCGTATTTCTTAATGTAGAGAAACGTGATCCATTGAAGCCATTGCCCGATTTTATGCTGAAGGCCTTGCGCTTTTCGAGGATCAAGGACTGACTATTATTTCTATCGGGCAGATCTTTTTTTCAGAATTTTTTCGAGAAGCGCAGGAAAGAAACGCCGAATTTTAAGGGTCAGTAACTCTTTTCCTCCAACGCCGAACTCATTTTTCCCCGATGCAATGCCAACTAGAATCTGTCCGGCACACTCTTCAGCAGATGTTCCTTCTGCCTGATTCTTATCCATTTGTCCTGTGCCTGCACCATTCTCATCCAAAGCGCGCAATGATATTTCTGTGGCAATCAATCCCGGCAGTATTAACACAATTCGGAGTCCTTTTTCCGCGGTTTCCATCCGCATCGAGTCGTAGAATCCATGTAAAGCGTGTTTGGTCGCCGCGTAAGTAGACCGCAAATAAAACCCATACTTTCCAGTGAGGCTGCTGGTTACCACGATACAACCACCACCGGTATCAATCATTCTTGAAGCTGTCAATTTGGAAAGGAGCACATTGGAGAAATAATTAACCTCGAAAAGATTTCTCTCAACCGATTCGGGCGTCTTTAGGGCTTCTGAACGCTGGCTAATGCCTCCATTGTTGAACAAAAAATCAACCTTCAGGTACTTTTGAAAAACCTCATCAGCGGCTATTTGAACCGAACCGGAGTCAGCCAGATCCATTGACACAATATCCACTGCTTCAGGACTGAAACATGATGACTTTACGCGCTGAAGTTCATCCAGCCTGCGGGCACTGAGAATGAGTCGTGCTCCGGCTTTGGAAAGCTCATAAGCCAAAGCCTCTCCGATACCTGAACTGGCCCCCGTGATCCAAATTGTTTTCCCCGAATAATATGACTTATACACTCGAATATATTTGACGTGAAGATGCAATCGAATATGTTAACTGACACCGTTTTTTTTACCCCTTAATATTCACTTAACCTACTGTTAATTGCAATGACCGTATTTTGCACCTGTAAAGTAAAAGTAGAATCTTTTCTCTTGGGAGTTAAGCAAAATAAAAGCAAATGATCAAACAAAAAATTCTCCTGGTTGATGATGAGAAAGATATTCTCGAATTGATTGGATTCAATCTGGAGAAAGAAGGTTATGAGATTCAAACGGCGGTGAATGGTCGCAAGGCTCTTGAAGTCGCCCGTCATTTCAAACCTGATCTGGTATTGCTTGACGTGATGATGCCGGAAATGGATGGCATGGAAGCTTGTCGGGAATTCCGAGAAGATCCCCAGTTTAAAAATTTAATCATCGCTTTTCTTACTGCAAGAAACGAAGACTACTCCCAAATCGCGGGATTTGATGCAGGTGCTGATGACTACATATCCAAGCCAATCAAACCAAGAGTGCTTATAAGCAGGGTGAAGGCTTTGCTCAGACGTCCTGTTGCAGGGGAAGCGGCAATGGAGCCGGTCGCTAGCCATGGCGTTACCATCGACAAGGATCGTTATGTTGTTTTCAGGGATGGTGTGGAACTTTCGCTACCTAAAAAAGAATTTGAACTGCTCGCGTTACTCGCGTCTCAACCGGGCAGAGTTTTTACGCGTGAAAACATATTGGCCAACGTTTGGGGAAATGATGTCATTGTTGGCGATAGAACCATCGATGTGCACATCAGAAAACTTCGTGAAAAGCTGGGTGATGAATATTTTAAAACCATTAAGGGTGTAGGCTATAAATTTGAGCCGTGAGCATTATTCAAATCCGAACACCCAAGAGCGTCGCGCTTGCTTCTGCGATGTTCATTACGGGTTTGCTTGCGATCACATATTTTCTTCTTATTTATTTTTTAGAGCGCGAATTTGATGTGCTCTGGCTGTTGATTTTGCTCATTCTTGGTGCAGGTATCTCTTTCGGAATTGTCTATTACTTCGTGGAACGTTTTCTTTATCACAAGGTAAAGATTATTTACAAAACCATTCACTCACTGAAAAGCCAGAGTGAAGGCAAACCTAAAATTCAAATGAGCACAGATGTTCTCGGCGAAATAAATAACCGTGTTGCGGATTGGGCTGATGAAAAAATTCGTGAAGTAAAAGAGTTGAAAAGCGCAGAGAATTACAGAAAGGAATTTATCGGGAATCTTGCACACGAGCTTAAAACACCTGTTTTTAATATCCAGGGATATATTGACACACTGCTGGACACTGATTTGCATGATCCTGAATTAAACCGAAAATTTCTGGAAAGGGCTAGCGCAAGTTGCGACAGACTCAGTGATCTGATCAAAGATCTAGATCAGATTACAAGCTTTGAAAGCGGTAATATACCTCTGGATATGACAAAATTTGATGTGGTAGCTCTTGCCAGGGAATCCATTGAATTGTTAGAGCCTCAGTCACGCGAGAAAAGTATTACGCTGCGCATCAGGAATGCCAATGAAAAGCCCATTTTGGTTGAGGCGGATAAAAAAAGAATTCAACAGGTCTTCGTAAATCTTCTGGTAAATAGTATCAATTACGGTAAAGAGAAAGGTGAAACTAGAATCAGATTTTACGATATGGGCGACAACTTGCTTATTGAAGTGGCCGACGATGGAATTGGTATTGCCATAGAACACCTGCCACGAATTTTTGAACGCTTTTACCGAGTAGACAAGAGCCGGTCGCGCAATGAAGGTGGTTCGGGACTTGGTCTTGCTATATGTAAGCATATCATCGATAGCCACAATCAGAGCATTTCTGTCAGAAGTACGGAGAATGTGGGAAGCACATTCGGCTTTACTTTGAAAAAAGGCTAACCCTGCCGCCTTGCGCACGTGCGTTGTGAGCGAGGGAGGCTCTACAATCCACTCCAGTCTTCCCTTACGAATGCATTGGTCTTTTTTTCCCTGCCAATGGTTGTTTCAGGCCCATGTCCGGGATAGACTACATAGTCTTCTGGCAAGGTGTATAGCTTAGTCCGGATGGAATTCACCAGATCTGCAGCGTTGCAGCCAGGCAAGTCAACACGGCCAACACTTCCCCGGAATAGAACATCTCCGACAATCACAGTGCCTGTCGAATGATCTATCAATACAACATGTCCGGGCGCATGCCCCGGCGTAAAACGCACCTCCAGTTTGGTTTCACCGAATTCGATCACGTCTCCTTCATCCATTGAATGATGTGGGTTCGGCGTTTCTCGGTATGGAACGCCCCACATCAGGCTTGCTGCCGGTGCCCTTGAAATGGTTGACTTTTCAAGCAGGTGAGCATACAGCTCTATGCTGTATTGATCACAAACTGCACGGTTACCCAAAATGTGGTCAATATGACAATGCGTATTTATCACCTTTACCGGTCTGAGACTCGCAGACGTGATATATTCAAAAAGAATCTGGTCTTCTTCTTCATCCGTCATACCAGGGTCGATAATCACGCATTCTCCGCTGTCATCGCTCAGTACGTAGGTGTTTTCTGAAAATGGATTGAATGTGAAACAGACAACTTTCATAGAATTTTGATTGTCTGCGAATTAACAAAGCGTATGACTGATTTGTATGAAATTACTTAAATTTAGGCTATAGTTGATGAGGTAATTCAGGCAAACAGTGAACACGACTGCAATATCAGATGTTGTTATGAGTTATTTTAGCGCCTACCCATGCGATATAAATTAAGATCGATTTTGTTCAGGTTCATTTGCGCCATCGCGCTGTTGTACCACGCGTCGTCTTTTGCCCAGTTTTATCAGGGCACGAACATGGAGTTTGGTAAAAATCGAATTCAATACAGGGACTTCACATGGCTTTATTACCCAACAGCGAATTTTGAAGTCTATTATTATATCGGAGGAGAGTCTCTGGCTGAGTACACTTTAATTTCTTGTGAGAAAAACCTCACGGAAATGCAACAGTTTTTTGATTACACCCTTGATGATAAAATTCAGGTGCTTTCTTATCTGAATCAGTCTGAATTCAGGCAAAGCAATTTGGGACTGACAGGTGACGAACAGTCGAACATAGGCGGCTCTGCGAAAATACTGGGCAGCAAAATGTTCACATATTATGAGGGTAGCCATGATAAACTCGATCTTCAGATTAGAGAAAATATTGCCAGAGTGCTTTTTTCACAGTTAATGTACGGAGGGGATTGGAAAGATGTGGTAAAGAGCTCTGCATTGTTGTCAGTTCCAAAATGGTACGAGGAGGGAATCATCGCTTATGCTGCTCAGGGCATGGACAATAGGAGCGAGACCTTTGTTCGTGATCTCATGCGCTCCGGAAGGTTTAAAAGCTTTAATCACTTCGAAGGTGATCAGGCAAGGATGATAGGACAGGCTTTTTGGCATTACATCACGGAAGTCTATGGAAGCGCAGTAGTTTCTAACATCTTATACATGGCTCAGGCGAGCAGAAATATTGAAAGTGGGTTCCTCTATGTGCTTGGTCTTTCCGTTGAACAACTTTCTGATGAGTTTATTAAATACTACGGCGATCGAGCCGCAATTGTGAGATCGGAATTATTGCCATCAGAAAAACGTGAACCGGATTTCAACGACAAAAAAGCAGTCAAAAACTGGAAGCGCGACGCAAAGTTTCTTGGTGATGTAAAAGTGAAGTATCAGAAAAAATATGTTTACTCTCAGTTTTATGTTGCGCCCGACCAGTCTAAAGTTGCATACGTCACCAACGAGCTTGGGCAATATAGAATCTGGATTTATGATGTAGAAACCAAAAAGAAGAAGTGTATTCTGAAACGTGATCACAAACTGGACAGAATCATTGATGATACTTTCCCGGTGCTTTCATGGCATCCTTCAAGTCTCATGCTTACATATTTTTTCGAAAAAAAGGCTCAGGTTTGGATTGGTCAATATTCACTCGAAGAAAAGAAACATACGCAAAGAGCACTCTCGCTGATCGAAAAGGTAATTGATATCAGCTATAGCACTGATGGAAAAAAACTTGCTTTAAGCGGAGTTTCCAGAGGTTATACCGATATCTATCTATACCAGATTATTGGCAATAACATAGAAAGACTTACCTGGGATATATGGGATGATATGCATCCTTCTTTCATTGACGGAAACACCAAGGTGATTTTTGCATCTGACAGGCCTGATGATACATTGAGAACCGAAGTGCCGATCGATGTTCAGCGAAATTTCAACAAGGACATTTATATTTTTGATGTTGAGAACAGAAGTAAATACCTTAAACGAATAACCACAACTCCGGATGTTGATGAGGACCACCCCTCCGAATATTCAAATTTGCATTATACATACCTTGCGAATAACAATGGTTTTGACAATCGGTTTATGGCAACGATAGACAGTGCTATCAGTGCGGTTGACACGTCTATTCATTACCGTTATTTCACAAGAACAAGTCAGATATCTTCCTTCCACAGGGATATAATCCAATACGAGTATTCATCTTTAGGTGGAAATTTCATGCTTGCTTTTCTCAAGAATAACCAACCATGGGTGCATATAGGCAACAAGGCAATGGATGTCACCACGAACATCAATTCAAATTCATCAGGTTCCGATGGTAAAACTGAATTCTCGCAACAGGTATTGAAGTTTTCTGCTGATACACTTCGCAAGGGTGAAGTGGATATCAGAAATTATGTTTTCGAGGATGAACGAACTGACTATTCTTATGAAAAGGAAATAGTGCGTGTGCAGGAATTAGGAGCCGCCACTACAGTCTCAGATTCTGCGGCTACATTCGAACTACCGAGATCAAGAAATTACAGATTGAATTTTGCCGCTGATAAGGCAGCAGCACAATTGCGGTTTAACTTCTTCAATCCGATTTATCAGAATTACTCGGAATCCGGACCTACGAGCATAAATCCGGGGCTGTCCGGTTTCACTCAATTCGGAATTTCTGATTTGTTCGAAGATTACCGTGTTGTTGGTGGTTTTAGAACCGGAATCGCGCTGGATAACTCTGAGTATGGCGTCAGTTTTGAAAATCTTAAAGGGCGCTGGGATAGGAAGATTGTTTTTTCGCGTGGCTCGCAGAGATTGCAACAAGGAGTTGAGATTATCAAATTGCAAAGCAATGACTTGGCATATGTTCTGAAGTTTCCTTTTAGCGAAGTAAGCAGCGTTCGCCTGCGCGGTGATTACAGGTTAGACAGAATTATCAGACAGTCCAATGATTTGGTAAGTCTTGCCGAACCGAATGTTACCGAAATGAATCTTGGATTGAAATTGGAATACGTATTTGATAATTCTATTAGCCGCGGCCTCAATCTTTACCATGGTACTAAATTCAAAGTCTGGGTTGAACGTTATCAGTTGCTAGATATTGAGGAGCGCAGGAATGTTAATGTGGTTGGATTTGACTTCCGACATTATAAAAAGATTCACCGAAGCATGATTGGCGCAGTTCGATTGGCGGGAGCAAGTTCCTTCGGAACTCAGAAAATTATCAATTACCTCGGTGGAGTGGATAACTGGATGTTCCAGCGTGTAGACAACAGTACTACTGTTAGTAGTGATGTTTCCTACAGATTTCAGTCGTTCATAGGACCAATGAGAGGTTTCTATCTGAATGCTCGCAATGGTAATTCTGCTATGATGGCTAATGCGGAAGTTCGCTGGCCTGTTTTCCGCTATTTCATGAGCAAACCAATCAAAAGCGACTTCCTCGAAAATTTCCAGACTATACTGTTTTTTGATGCAGGATCAGCATGGACCGGCATCAATCCATATTCTGATGATAACCTGTTCAATCAAACTGTCGTGACCAAAAACCCAGTTACAGTCACCATTTCAAACAATCGTGAACCAATTGTCTACGGATATGGTTTCGGATTGAGGTCTCGTATACTTGGATATTTTGTACGTGCTGACTGGGCATGGGGAGTAGACGACGGAAGAGTGCTTGATCGTGTCTTCTACCTTTCACTCAACATGGATTTTTGATCTACTGGTTATAAATCACCTGCATTACTGTTTGCCCTACAGCTTTCAATACTTCTTTGTCTATTACATCAATATTGTCATTGTGTGTGTGATGATACGGTCCGAAAGCGTATGCATTCAATCCCATGGCAGAAACCTGAGGCCTTGTATCGATGATGTCGATGCAGCGCACACCTGAACGCGAGATCATGTAATGATCGTCAATGACACCTTCGACTTCCCTATCGGCGAAATACTGTCCGTAGCCAAGTTTATCGGCGGAGTTCCAGACGAGCTTGACAATATCTGCACCAACTTCCAGGGAATACTTTTCCTGATTGAACTGGGCATTTGTGGCACCTACCATGTCCAATAGAATTCCGAATTTGGGATTGTAGTTAGGCTTATGCTTATTGAAACCCCAGTATTGAGAACCCAGGCACCAGGATGAAATGAATTTTTCATTGAGCACATCCGCGACATCAGGATTCTTAAATTCAGTAGAACCGGCATCTTCAACATCAAAATAGATGATGTCAATACCCGATTCAGTGGGTTGATTTGAAATCAGTCTTGCTATTTCCTGCAGCACCCCAACACCACTTGCTCCGTCATTCGCTCCATCGATCGGTTTATTCCATTTCGATTTATCAGGGTCTTTGTCAGCAAACGGACGAGTGTCCCAATGCGCACAAAGCAAGATACGGTTGTCCTTTTCAGGTTGAAATGAAGCAATGATGTTACGAACAGGAACAGTTTTTCCGTCGAACATTTTGAGAACAGTTTTTTGTTCTGTTACTTCTGCACCAAAACGTTTCAATTCTGAAACAAGCCAGTCTCCGCAATTTGAATGTGCTTTGGATCCCGGCACACGAGGTCCGAATGAGACTTGTTTCTTGACGAAATAATACCCACTGTCTGCATTGAATTCAGGGGCCTGTATTTCCTGTTTTGTCTCTTTTTTGTTGGCGGGTTTTACCGGTTTTGTCGGAGGTTCAGATTGTCTGAATAAACTGACGTATCCAATGGAAACAACAAACAATGCTATCAATACAATGGCAATGATTTGTCTGCTTTTCATATTTCTATTTGTAAGTTGTGCATTATTTTTCGTAGGTCCAGCTCACTCCGTCTTTGGTGTCTTTGATTTGAACACCAATGCCGGCAAGTGCATCCCTTAACTTATCTGACGCTGCATAATCTTTGTTGGCTTTTGCTTCTGCACGCATTGAAATGAGCAGGCCCATGAGCTCGTTCGTCAGACCGGAAGTTTCGCCGACTTCTTCGTCATTCAATCCAAGTACCTGATAGAAGTAATCATTATACAGATTTTGCAGAGAAGAAATGTCCTTTGTTGTCAACTTCAGTGCACCTTCTTTGGCTGAGTTGATTACACGAACACCTTCGAATAATTGAGAAAGCAGAATGGGCGTATTGAAGTCGTCGTCCATGGCAACCCGGCACTCTTGAATGAGGGCTGATACGTCATACTCGCTTTCAGCGGATGAAGTAATTGAAGGAAGTGTTTTAATTGCAGCCAACATTCTTTTATATCCTTTTTCGGCTGCTTGCAAAGCTTCATTGCTAAAATCAATTGTGCTGGTATAGTGTCCCATCAGGAAGAAGAATCTAACTGTCATTGGACTGTATCCTTTATCAAGTAATTTATGATTACCGGTAACAAGTTCTTCTGGAGTGAATCCATTGCCTTCACTCTTTGCCATTTTACGACCGTTTACAGTTAGCATATTTCCGTGCATCCAGTACCGTACCGGTTCGTGACCTGTAGCACCGACGTTCTGCGCTATTTCGCACTCGTGATGAGGGAACTTAAGATCCATTCCACCTCCGTGAATGTCAAATGACTTACCAAGATATTTAGTGCTCATCACTGAACACTCGATGTGCCAACCAGGGAATCCAACTCCCCAAGGGCTATTCCATTTCATGAGATGACTTTCGTCTGCCTTTTTCCACAGGGCAAAGTCCAGCGAGTCGCGTTTCTCATCTTGGCCATCTAGTTCACGCGTATTCGTATAAAGCTCATCAATGACACGCCCGGATAATTTTCCGTATGGAAATTTTTCACTGAACTTGCGAACGTCGAAGTATACAGATCCGTTGCTTACATAAGCATAGCCATTTTTTATTATCTCTTCAATCATTTCGATCTGTTCGATGATATGTCCTGTAGCAGTGGGCTCTATCGACGGACTAAGAATATTGAAAATGCGCATTACGTCGTGAAAACCATTGGTGTACTTCTGCACAACTTCCATGGGTTCAAGATTTTCAAGCTTTGCTTTTTTGGCAATCTTGTCTTCGCCGTCATCTGTATCTCCTGTAAGATGGCCTACATCCGTGATATTACGCACGTAACGAACTTTGTACTTGAGGAATAGCAGATACCTATACACTACATCGAATGTCATGAACGTCCGGACATTACCAAGATGTACATCGCTGTAAACGGTTGGTCCGCATACATATAAGCCAATATGGCCGGGTACGATGGGTTCGAATTTTTCTTTTTGTCTGCTAATGCTGTTGTATATGTGGAGATTGTGTTCCATGTGGCAAAGAAAAGAAGAGGAAGGGCGTTATTTCAATAAAAAAACCACCGCAATTGCTTGCGATGGCATTTTTTAGGTAAAGTATTATAGTTAAAAGATCATTAGTTGTCATTTTCACCGATAACACCCAATCCAATGAATTTACCACCTTTGTAAATTTCGATTCGGATGAGTATACCATCCTGGTTATATCTGTACCATTTGCCATCGTATAGTCTGCCGTTCATGAATTCACCGGACTGGGTTACTGCTCCGTTCCTGTCATAGAGGGTATTGAAGCCGTTGCTTTTAAAAGGTTGCGCCCTGTTCGGTTTGTCGGCAATTACTTTACTTTCTTTACCAACACTTTCATCATAAGGGTCTTTGACAATTTCTGTCGCTGGCTTGGTTTCCTTATATTTCTTCGAAGTACTAGGTTTCGCGACACCATTCTCGAAAAGTTTTTCTTCTTCAAGCGAACCATCGGGATTGTACCTGCGCATGATTCCGCTCTCCTGACCGTTCGTTACTGTCACTTCCATTGCCAGTTTACCGTTTTCATGGTAGTATTTCTGTTGTCCGTTGCGTTTGCCGTTTTCTGCAAAATAAAACTGTTGCTGAGGATTGCCGTTGACATAATATCGGCTGAATGCGCCTTTGTTGAGATTATCCTCCCAGCGGCTGTGCTCCTCCAGTTTTCCATTTTTATAGTAAAGCTTGTACTCACCAGCAGGGCGGCCACCGGCATAAAAGATCTCAGATCGAACCAATCCCGAAGGCCAGTATTTTTTCCATAGACCCTCCTTCCTGTTGTCGGAGTAGTTGCCTTCTTCAACTTTGGATTCGGGTTTGTATTCGCGGTCGTCTATCATACTGCCAAGGACAATCCAATATCCCTGTCTTTGCCCTTTTTCATCTGTGGCATTGATTTTTTGACCAATGGCAAAACTCATTAGACTTCCCATCAATAATTGTGTGATAAGAAGTGTGCGCGGTAATGTCAGAATTCGGCTCATCGCAATAGATGTTAGGTTGTTTGATAGCAATTTGGCTATCACAACGCCTTTACGTGAGCTGCGATCAAGTGGTTACAGAGGGCTCAGTTTTTTTTTCAATCGGATTTCACGTAGCATTGTTGTAACCAGCGCGTTCAGGTCGAACGTGGCCTTCCAACCCCAATCCTCTCTTGCTTCTTTGTCATCGATACTGCCTGGCCAGGAATCTGCAATTTGCTGCCTGAAGTCAGGATTATAGGTGATTTTGAATTCCGGAATTTCTTTTTGAATGACTGCAGCCAGTTCAGCTGGTGTAAAGCTGCAACCTGAAAGATTATAACTGCTTCTTATTTTGATCTGATCCGGTTCAGCTTCCATCAGGGATAATGTCGCACGGATGGCATCTTCCATCATCATCATCGGCAGCATCGTATCAGATTTCAGAAAACAATCATATCTCCCTTTGTCTATGGCATTATAAAATATATCCACAGCATAGTCTGTGGTACCGCCTCCGGGCTCCGATTTATAACCGATTAGTCCGGGATACCTGATACTCCGAACGTCCACCCCATATTTCTCATGATAGTATTCGCACCATCTTTCTCCAGCTAGTTTCGAAATACCATAAACCGTGTTCGGTTCCATAACGGTATGCTGTGGTGTATTCCTGGGTGGGGTGGTAGGACCGAATACTGCAATTGAACTTGGCCAGAAAATTTTCTTGATCTGCCCTGCTTTTGCTAATTCAAGAACGTTGAATAAACCGTTCATATTCAAATCCCAGGCCAGCGCAGGCTTTTTCTCACCTGTGGCCGAGAGTAACGCTGCGAGTAGATAAACTTCTGAAATCTGGTGCCTGCGCACCGTTCGCTCAAGTTCATCCTTGTCCAGAACATTCATAATCTCATATGGACCGGTGTTGTGCTCCGGCGCATCTGACTGTCGGATGTCTGAAGCTATGACTTGATCATTGCCTCTTCTTTCTCTGAGTATTTGAGTGAGCTCAATTCCAATTTGGCCTGATGCTCCAATTATTAGCGTCTTTCCTTGCATGGTTTTCAGTGAGTTGACTGAACACGAGCAAATTTAATAGAAACGCGACAATTGCCCGTCAATGCCAGATGAAAATTGCCATGATTTGAATTAATTCCAGGACTGTTTTTATTTTCCCGAAGGAAAGCTCTCGAAACCCATCCAAGAATAGAAGACTTGATGTGTGTGTTCTTTCGTTTGATTATGGTATCATTGCGGAATAGAAACCATTTTGGCTTGTGATCCTGTCGATTTTCAAACCGGATAAGAATTTGGAAGAACTCTCGAAAGAAGAGTTTCAGACCGTATTTAAACTATGGTACAAACCAATCAGAAATTTCATCTATTACAGATGCGGTGACACTGAGATTGCAGAGGATATCACCCAGGATACTTTTGTCAAGCTTTGGGAACTGAGAGATAGAATCGACAAGTCAACTGTTAAGGCTTATCTGTATAAAATTGCCCAGAATACCACTATCAACCATCTCAAGCGTCAGCAACTTCTCTATAAATTCAGAAAAAAACCAGCGACTGACCGAGATTACGATACTCCTGAAAAATTGGCTGAAATGCAACAATACGAAGAGAGGTTGCAGCGTGTCATAGCCATGTTGCCAGAAGGAGGAAGGGAAGTGTTTCTGATGAATCGCATCGAAGATCTAACCTACAATGAAATAGCTGAAAGACTTGGTCTGTCCGTTAAGGCTATCGAAAAAAGAATGAGTAAGGTGTTACAAATTCTTCGAGACAACCTTGGAAAAGAATTATGATTATTCGAGTCATTACACTGATTCTTTTCTTTTTCTTTTTTGGGTTTATATCCCATGCTCAGAGTGATGTTAAAATCACCCTTAAATTAGAGGATGCCTCATTGGCCAAAGCACTTAAGGAGCTTCATGCAAAATATGACCTGAGTTTTGCCTTTGATAGTTACGAGTTATCCCGAATATCAGGTTCATGGAATTTTCAAAATCAACCGTTGTCTCTGGTTCTTGAAACCTTGCTTCAGCCATTTGATCTTGAGTATAAATTAACAGGATCTACTTATATCATTTTTCCTGCGGAAAAAACGGAGGTTGTTAGGAGCCTGAAAGTTGAATTGAATGAAGTGTTTCAGGGTGAAGTGCGTGATGTGAATTCCGGTGAACTTCTGCCTTTTGCAGTTCTGGTCTGGCAAATCGAAGGGAGAAGTTTTAATACCAATGCCGACGGAAAATTTATTTATCAGGGTGCTATAAACCCGATGGATTCTCTGCTTGTTTTTTTTGTCGGATATGAGGCGTTGACCATTCCGGCTGAGGACCTGGATGCCTCAGGGCATACCAAAATCTTTCTATCGCCCCTGAAATATTATCTTTCAACTGTTACGGTTACAGCGCGTCAAACCTCGGGCATAACAACAGATGTTTCCACCCCGGCATTTATAATTAACCCAGGTGAATTTCTGTCGAGATATGGACTTGGCGAACCCGATATTTTCAGAACTGCCCAATTACTGCCAGGTGTATCTGCAACAATTGAATCAAACAACGGATTGTTTTTAAGGGGAAGTAATTCTGATCAGACCATGATTACACTGGATGGATTTACCATCTATCATATGGATCATTTATTCGGCACGTTTTCCGCAATCAATGCCAATGCAGTCAAAGCGATGAAACTCTCAGCGAGTGCGCTTGATGCCCGACTTGGAGGACGAGCTGCCGGGGTGCTTGAAGTCATTGGTAAGGAGGGTGACAACAAGAAGTCGGCCTTGAAGATTGATCTCGGAACTATTTCAATTGGAGCTGCATTTGAATCGCCGCTCGATAGCGCGGGAAAGGCTACCTTGTTTATGTGTGCAAGACGATCTATAACCGATGGAATTTACTCCTCGCCATACCAAAAGCTGTTCAACACTATTTATGATGGCGCCATCGTTTCAGACAACAGCCAGACAAATACTTTCGAAGGCGCCGTCGGGCCCGACTTCTACTTTCAGGATGCCAATGTGAAACTGACTTGGAGGCCATCGTTTCGCGATGCAATCAACGTGAGTCTTTACGCGTCACGTGACCAGCTCTTCGTCCAGTATGCAGATACTTTTGCGAATGAAACTGTCAACGCAATCGACGTTTTTTACAATGATGAAAGCACCAAAAGAAATCAGGGTGCTTCTTTCAGGTGGATTCACGATGTTGATCAACGATGGCAATCTACTTTTCTCTTAGCTGCTTCAAAATTTGACGGACAGTCTTTTTCTTCAGATTCAATTTATGAACCGCTGTTCGATTTGTCTACAGGGCAATTCAGCTCAGAGCAAAGAAATCTGGGTGATATCATTGGTAGATTAGAGCTTACGGGATCTTATAGAAGAAATAAAATTGTTACCGGTGTTGTAGCGAACAGAATGTTGACTGA
Source organism: Crocinitomicaceae bacterium (assembly GCA_040381475.1). Lineage (GTDB taxonomy): Bacteria > Bacteroidota > Bacteroidia > Flavobacteriales_D > Sanyastnellaceae > JAIBBG01. Next base: position 73,108 of record JBEIHH010000004.1, read on the forward strand.
AGAGAAATTGAATATTGATGGCGTCATCAACGATCTTGAAAAAAACATTGCTGTTGTTACAACATTTTTTGCTGAAGATACTTGGAGCATCATACCCGGGGTACAACTTGTCGGTGGTATCAGATCCAACTATTTTGACGCAGACAAGCGCCTCTATTTTGAGCCGCGACTCCGCTTAGCCTGGCAGATGTCAGATCAGTACAACCTCCATTTAGGCTTTGGAAGAAACGCTCAGTTTATTCAGAGAGTGCAAATACAAAATCTTTATCTGAACAGGCCGGATATCTGGGAAATCGGAATTAAAGGAGAGTCGAATGTGCTTACTTCTGATCAGTTGAATGCTGGTGTGACGATGAAGCTGAATGGCCTTACTGTTCAGGCGGAATGTTACAAAAAGTGGAATCAGGGCGTTGCTTTTTCTCCTGGTCCATTGGCCGATCCGGTAGTCGCAGGCACAAAATTGCCACAGGTGTTAAACGGAACGGGTACTTCCGCTGGTCTTGATATTCTTGTGGATTATTTCAAAGGCAGGCATCATGCAATTATTGGATACTCGCTGTTAAAAGCAGTATCGTCATGGAGTGAAATTTCAGCAGATCCAATTTCGGAATTCTTCGAACAGCGGCATGAATTGAAAACTGCCTACGAATTCAGATCAGCGAGTTGGTTCTGCTCCATTTCATGGGTTTATGGCAGTGGAAGGCCTTATACTCGTTATGTGGGAGATTTGACCTACGAATTACCTAACGGCCAAATCAGAAAACTTCCATATTTCAGTGATATCAACAGCTCGAGATTGCCTTCTTATCATCGTCTTGATGTTGCGGTTGCAAAGCAGTGGATGATTCGTGGCACTGAGATGACCGTGTCTGCAGCGGTGTATAATTTATACAACCGTGAGAACGTTCGCGATTATCAATACCGCACAATCCGGACATCAATGAATCATAACGATTATGTTGCAGGAGTTAAGCCTATCAACATGATCGGTTTTTTACCTACCATCAATTTGAGTTTCAGATTGTGAAACCTATACTCACATATACACTTCTTTTTGCGTTGGTGGCGTGCAGTCCGTCATCGGAGGATAGGGATAGCACTTACGAGCCTGTCCTTTTTGCTTCAATTACCGGGGGCGAAGCAGTTGACAATGTTCAGCTTCTCTTTGCCGGTGCCTATCCCCACTCGAATACATCCTCTGCTCGCATCTTCATAAGTAAAAACGATGAGCCTGAAATTGAATTGACGCGAACGGGAAATGAGTTTTTTGATCCCGGACAACAAGTAGTTGAGTTCGGGTCAAACTACAAATTCAGAGTGCTTTTAAACGACGGTGATGAAATGTTAGCCACTGCCATCGTACCCTCTGAAATTGCATTAATAAGCGCCAGTTCAGAGGTTGTTTCCGTAAGCGCCCCCGGAACTGTTGCAAGTATACTTTCATGGACCTCTCTTGGCGGAAATTACGCCTATGCTCTGAAATTGGAATGTTTGGAACTTAGTCCTGTTCTCATCGGAGATGGGTACGGACAGTTTGAAAACCGCAATGGTTTGTCTCAGCTTCAATCCCAGCTTTTATTGCTGAAGGATGATTTCAAGTATTACGGACAGCACCGACTAACTGTTTATGCTTTTGACAAGAGTCTGGAAGAGCTTTATTTTTTCGACCCATCCGACATCAGGGGTCTTCTGCGCAATGCCCCGGACAATGTGACGGGTGGTGGCGGTTTTGTTACCGGATTGTCCAATTTTGTTGTGGATATTCAAATCAACGAATAATTAACATCTTCATGGTAGGGTTATCCACATTTACCGTGTAGAATTAACCGGATATCATGAAGAGATCTGTGAAAGAGATGGATAAGATCAATAAAATACTGAAAAGCTGGGAACCTCCTTTTGATAAAGCAAACGATGAGGCATGGGTTGATTTGCAGCCAAAACTCAGCCAATCTAAGAAAGGCAAAGTGTTGCGTTTTAGCTGGAAGCCAATTGTGTCGGTTGCTGCTGCTGCTGCTGTTATCGTGATGATCGTGATGGTCTGGCCGAAAAGCAGGCTCATCCTGAGGGAAACAAAGGTTGCCCAGACAGAAGTAATTACCCTGCCTGATGGCTCGGTCATGACGCTCAACGCATCTTCCTCTGTGTCGTTCAGCGAAGACTGGTCCAAAGAACGCACACTTATACTGGATGGCCAGGCCTTTTTCAATGTTAACAAGGGCAGTAAGTTTTCGGTAGTTTCTGAAAATGGGGTAGTTGAAGTATTGGGTACTTCTTTTGACGTTTTCGCTCGTGGCGACAAATTCAGGGTGGCATGTTATACCGGCAAAGTGAAGGTTACTTCAGGAGAAAGCAAAATAGAACTCACACCGGGAAGTACTGCGGAACGAAAAGGAAAGGCGCTTTTTTTCAGTACATTTAATCTGGCAGATGCCAGTTGGCTCACCGGTGAATTTATTTATAACGAGGAGCCTCTGATGAATGTCATGGATGAACTTAGTCGTCAGTTCAATGTCAAAATTATATTCCCGGATTTGTCTGGAAGGCTTTATTCAGGAAGATTCAGCAATAAGGATTTGAATGAGGCTCTGGAGCTGGTGTGCCTTCCGATGGGTTTGACATTTGAAATACAGGGTGGTAGCGCTGTATTGATCACTGATCCGATCCGCTAGCTTGTCAAGATTACGACAAAAAATAGTTAAAATTTATGTTTGAAGCAACATTTCAGAAGATAAAGTGTTCTCACATTTGAAACGCAAGGAAATTTTGAGGTAAGTCTGACCAAGCACTTACACATGAAAGAATAAGTAACACACAGTTGAGTCGTCGTTCTTGGCGCCTCAAATAGTATAGTTAGTTTTAGTTAAGGTTTAGAATTATGGCTGGAAACGTCCAGCCATGATTTTTTTTTGTAATCCATAGTTGTTCTGAATGACACCGCGAGAAATACCCATCGATATTTATAATTACGAATTACCTGATGAAAAAATTGCCAGGTTTCCTGCGGCTGTCCGCGATGAATCTAAATTGCTCATATACGGGCAAGGGCAAATCAATCATTGCCGTTTTCATGACTTACCACAATTACTTCATGCTGGCGATAGTATTATTCTAAATGATACCCGGGTCATTCCTGCCAGACTGATGTTCAGGAAGCCTACCGGCGGACAAATAGAGGTGTTCTGCCTTGAGCCTCTCGATAAAAGCCATCAGGATGCTATGTCGGCTCAAGGCGAAACAATCTGGAAATGCCTCGTGGGTGGGGCGAAGAAATGGAAAGCTGAAGGTAAACTAGAACTTGAGTTGAAAATCCGTGATTATTCGGTTCTTGTGTTATGTGAAAGGATCGGACAAGGTGAGGATTGTTTTCTGATACGTTTCAGTTGGTCACCATCTCAATTTACATTTTCAGAAATTCTGGATCACGCTGGCCAGATTCCATTACCCCCTTATTTTAATCGACATGCTGAAGAGGAAGATATCAGACGTTACCAAACAGTGTTTGCAAGGTATGAGGGTTCGGTAGCGGCGCCAACAGCAGCGCTGCACTTTACACCGAGAACATTTCATGACCTGAAAGAGAGATCAGTTGAGGTCGGATATCTGACATTACACGTCGGTGCCGGTACTTTTAAGCCTGTAGTTTCTGAAAATCTGGGCGGACACGCAATGCATGGTGAGTTTTTTTCTGTGCCGGTTTCGCTCCTGCGTAAGCTGGCTTCCGCCAATAAGGGAAGAACCATCGTGGTAGGAACAACTACGCTCCGCACTGTGGAGTCACTCTATTGGATCGGTTGTTTGCTCAGGCATGGAAAGCTCTCAGCAGATCAGGATTTGCTTTCGCTAGGTCAATGGGATGCATATGATTCTCAGGAAGAATGCTCCCTGAAAGAATCAATGAACACCATCATCAATTATTGTGAGCAGCGTCAATTGTCCGAGTTTAGTGCTTCTACAAGCATCATGATTGCCCCGGGGTTCAAATTCAAGGTGGCTGATGCGCTCATTACCAATTTTCATATGCCTAAAAGCACTTTGATGGTGCTCGTATCTGCATTTATCGGTGATGATTGGAAAAGCGTTTATCACTATGCCTTGGACCATGATTTCAGATTCCTGAGTTATGGTGACAGCTCCATTTTATTCAGAAATCAAGCCTGAGTGCTGATACCATTCTTCTATTTGGATCGCATGGCGTCAACCGGATTAAGCCGCGCTGCTTTCATCGCCGGAACAATACCCGCTATAAGTCCAACAACTATTGAAATCGTCAGACCGCCAATTATTCTGGCCAGAGGAAGCATAAATTCAAATTCAATGACTGCGCTGAGTATAGACACAACCATCCAAACCAGCAACAGCCCAATGGCACCGCCAATAAGTGAAAGGGCAACGGATTCGAAAAGGAATTGTGTCAGAATAAAATAATTCTTCGCACCCAGCGCTTTTTGAATTCCAATGATATTCGTGCGTTCAGCCACGGAAACAAACATGATATTGGCTATGCTGAAGGCACCCACCAATATGGCAAAGATTCCGATTACTACCCCGACTATATTAAAAACAGAAATGATGCTGTCGACAATTTCATTGATCATCGAGGCCTCAATAATTGAAAAATCATTCTCTGATTTCGGCTTTATTCCCCGAACTTCTCTGAAAACTGAAATCACTTCATCCCGCATCTCTTTGTTGGTGACACCTTCTTTGGCTTTGACCGTGATATTCGCGTCTTCTGTTCCGGCGGGTATCAGCCGGGTTGCAAATTCAACCGGAAGCATAACAACCAGATCGAAACCTTTTCCAAAAAGTGATGTTCCTTCCTTTTTAAAAACTCCAATCACAATGACCTTCAGTCCTCCTACGGTCATCTCCTGACCTAGTGCGTTGCCGTCACCGAACAATTGCTCTTTTACTATCTGTCCTATAATCGCGTAGTTCTTGCCCGTTTCGCATTCGACCTGAGTAAAATATCGTCCTTCGGACAAATTGATCGCTATGGTGTTGCGATATTGATAGCTAACGCCCGACGCATAAGCTGTTTTCAGAAAGTTGTTTCCGCGTTCTGCTGTGGCAGCAGTTGATACCGAGTATGAAACTGCAGCAGCCTGTTCTAGACTCTTTTCCAGTTTTTCCATGTCGCGCAGATTAGGGGGTCTGCGACGCATGTATTTCCACCAGGCATAATCTTTATCGCCATCTTCCGGACCCATTGGCCATTTCTGAACGAACAGAACATCAGAGCCAATCATATCGAAACTCGATTTCATGTCGGCCTCTAGACTATCAACTACGCTCAAAACGAAAATGATCGAAAATATCCCTATGGTCACGCCAAGAAGCGATAGCATGGTACGCAATTTATTCGTTACCAGCGCCTGCCAGGCAAATGAAAAACTTTCCAATATGAGCCGGAATATCATCACGATGCGAATCTATTCCTTTCTGATGATTTCTTTCTGTGTTTATGATGAGTGGTGTCGTGTCCCAATTATCGGTGAAATTTCATGACCGTTTTTACGTTCTACAGGGCTTTTGAAGGCTTTTCATGATCACATGTCCTTTTTTGCCGAAATTTCATGAATGGACTGAATGCTGAATAAAACCCGCTGCTGCTGAATCTTATCGATTTTTGCGCCCGCTGCTATGCCCTGTTTTCGCCACATCACAATTTCGTGTATCACTGCCATTTTGGTGACATTTTTTTGTCTGCCAAATGCCCGGGGTCAGGTTTCCAATATTCGGATCAAGCGCTTGCCCGTGAGTCAGGATTCCATGCTACTTGATTCACTCGGCATCATACCTGGTGAATTGGTGGTGTTATCTCTTGATGATACGCTCAAGGCATCCGATTACTCCCTGAACCCGACGGCTACGAAGATCCATCTGAATAAATTGCCCGATTCGGACTCGCTGACCGTTATCTACCGTGTAATGCCTTTCGATATTACTAAGGACTTCAGCCACAAGCCTGTTTCTCTTATTACTAAAAAATATCAAACTTCCCTTGGCAATTATGTCATCGGCAACAAAGGCCCGGCGGAATCTTTATTGGACGACAGGAGCCTGAATAAAAGCGGTTCTGTCTCAAGGGGAATTTTGTTTGGCAACAATCAAAACTTATCCGTGAATTCTACCTTGAATCTGCAACTGAGTGGAAAAATCACCGACAGATTCAGTATTCTGGCATCGGTTTCTGATGATAATATTCCAATTCAGCCGGATGGAAACACACAACAATTACAGGATTTCGATCAGGTCTTTATTCAACTCTTCGATGACAAAATGAAAATCATTGCAGGTGATTTTCAGCTCAAAAGACCATCTGGATATTTCATGAATTATTTTAAACGCGCGCAGGGTGCATATTTCAATAGTGTTACAAACCCGGGCACAAATGGTGGAAAGAAATTGAAAGTGGAAGCCTCCGCTGCTATATCTAAAGGCAGATTCGCACGAAATGTTATTCAGGGAGTTGAGGGCAATCAGGGACCATACCGACTTACCGGTGCCGACAATGAACTTTTTATCATAGTTCTTTCTGGAACTGAGATGGTCTACATAGATGGACGATTGCTGGAACGCGGTCTCGACAAAGATTATGTGATTGATTACAATGCCGCAGAAATTGTGTTTACACCAAAACAGTTCATTACAAAGGACAGAAGAATCAACGTTGAATTTCAGTATTCCGAAAGAAGATATGCAAGACCCATGCTTCAGTCTTCCGTTGAATATTCGACATCCACAAGTCAGATTTTCTTCAATTTTTATTCTGAAAATGATGCAAAAAATCAACCACTTCAGCAAGATCTCGATGCTGAAGACAAGGCTATTCTCGGTGCAGCTGGCGACAGTTTCCTGTCTTCTGTTCGCAGCGGTATTGACTCTGTACGATACAACAATACGCAAGTATTGTATGCCCTCACAGATAGTCTCGGTTTCGATTCGGTATTTGTTTTTTCTCAGGATTCAGCATTTGCAAGATACCGTGTGATTTTTTCTTTCGTGGGCTTGGGCAATGGCGATTATGTGGAAGATGGGTTTACTGCAAATGGAAAAAAATATAAGTGGGTGGCGCCGCAGGAAGGAGCCAATGGTTTTATTCGACAAGGTAATTACGCTCCATTGGTGCTTCTGGCTGCGCCTAAAAAAAGTCAAATGATTTCGACCGGAGGTCATTTGAAATTTGGATCAAAGGAACGATCATTCTTGCGGGCAGAGGGCGCAATGTCTGTGCGCGACCTCAATACATTCTCGAATGTCGATTCGGGAGACGATGTTGGATTTGCTGCACGCATTTCATATAAATGGGAAAACCTGACAAATTCCGGACAAGCCACAAGAAAAGTAACAGCAGTTTATGAGGCGGATTATGAATACACAGGACAATACTTTGCACAGATCGAACGATTCCGTGAAGTCGAGTTTAACAGGAATTGGAACGCTCAGGTTTTGAATCTGAATGCAGATCAGCATATTTTGTCAGCCGGTGCAATACTTAGGAAGGAAGCCTATGGCTCAGTTGGCCTGGGAGGTGAGTCGTTTTTTATTGCCAACAGCTACAAAGGATATAAGGCTAAAGTGAATACTGCTATCAACACACCAAAAAAGTTTGTAGCCAACATCAATGCTTCAGCACTAAGTACATCAGGACAGTTACGTTCTCAATTCATAAGGCACAGGGCAACTATTTCGCGTGAGTTTGGTATGCTCAAGGTGTATTATCGGGACGAACACGAACACAATTTGTTTTATGTGTCAGGTACCGATTCGCTTAGTGTTGCTTCATACCAGTTTTATGATTGGGAAGCTGGATTTGGAACTTCCGACACTTCCAATAAATCGATACAATTTTTTTATCGGGATAGAATTGACAAAAAACCGATGGACCTGAATCTGGCGGGCGCAGCCCGCGCAGATCAGTACGGTGTCAATTCTATTATCAAAGGCAAAAGCGGTAACAGATTGAGTTTTTCATTGAGTAACCGAAGGTTGCGCGTGATCGACCCTGAACTTTTTACTCAATCACCGGAGAATACTTTGCTTTCGAGATTGGAATATGCTTTCAAGGTGAAAAGTGGTTTTATTCAGTCATCTACTTTTTATGAAATCGGTTCAGGATTGGAGCAACGCAGAGAATTTATTTATCTCGAAGTGCCGGCCGGACAGGGTGTTTATATCTGGAATGATTACAACTCAAATGGCGTAAAAGAGTTGAATGAGTTTGAGGTCAGCCAGTTTTCTTATGAAGCCAACTACATCAGATCATCAGTACAATCCAACGATTACCTGAAGACATATACAAATCAATTCAATCAGACCATCAGTCTTTATCCTTCAAGGATACTTAAAAAAGATAAAGTGCTGCACCGTTTCGTTGGAAGGTTTTCTTCTACAACTACTTTCCGCGCTGACAGAAAGACAACGAGCGAAAAGGATGAAGAAAGGTTTAATCCTTTTGTTTCTTCCATTGCAGACACATCATTACTCAGTGTTAACGGGCTTTTCAGAAACGCGTTGTTCTTCAATAAGTCAAATCCGACGTTTGGCATGGATTATACCTACCAGTTATTGCGAAACAAAAATTTGTTGAGCAATGGATTTGAAAGCCGGACAGATGAATACCACAATGGTGGAATAAGGTGGAATATTATGTCTGATTTTACCATATTCATGGAAAATAAATTGGGTGAAAAAACTGCCTCAAGCGATTTTCTTTCCGGACGAAACTTTGTGATACAATACTACTCGGTGCAGCCCAAAATTACCTGGCAACCGAATACAAGAACCCGCTTAAATCTGTCGGCTCAATACGGTGATAAAAAGAATATGTCAGGAACCGAAAGTGCAATAATCAGAAAACTCTCTTCAGATCTAACTCTAAATACTCCAGATAAGGGAAGTCTTCAGGCTGAGTTGAATTTTTACGCAATTCAGTTCAATGGCGAGGGAAATAATTCGCTGGCGTTCGAAATGCTTGAAGGCTTGAGCAATGGCTACAATTTTACCTGGAGTATTGGTACGCAAAGAACAGTCGGTAAAAACTTGCAATTGAGTTTACAGTACAATGGAAGAAAACCGCAGGACAGAACAACAATACATTCCGGTGGTGTTCAGATCAGAGCATTGTTCTGATCATGCACAAATCTAAAGCCTGTACCTGAAATATTTTCGTTTGTTTTGTTGAAGGTCCGGGGAGATAATCGAATATATTCGCCAAAAGCCACAACGTGTTATCATGAGTTCCGGAGTGAAAGCAATTATTATCGACGATGAAGAATTTGCCCGGGAGAACCTGCGGATGATGCTGGAAGACTATTGTCCCGATGTAAGTATTGAGGGTGTTGCTGCTTCTGCATCGCAAGCCAGACTGCTCATCGAAGAAGTCAATCCTGAACTGGTTTTTCTCGATATTATGATGCCGGGCGAAGATGGTTTTATGTTTCTGCAGAGTGTACCTGAAAGAAATTTCCAGGTCATCTTCACGACCGCGTTTCGCGATTATGCATTAAAGGCTATCAAGGAAAATGCAATTGATTATTTGGAGAAACCCATTGACATCGAAGAATTACAAAAAGCAGTGGCTAAGGCTGTAGATATTAAGAATCAAAAAAAAAAGACGAACCTCTCTGACTCCCGACTGTCCAAGGTACTCGAAAATATTGTTCTCACCAATTCTGTTGAAAAAACTATCATCCCGACAAGAGATGGTCTTGCCATCGTAAAGAATACAGATATCATCCACCTCGAGGCATTCGAAAACTATACTACGCTGTACCTCACCGGAGGCAAAAAGTATGTAAGCAGCAAAAGCATCAAGGCATTCGAAGACAAGCTTGATCCTAACATGTTTTTCAGAGTGCACAAATCGCACATCATCAACATCACCCATCACCTGAAGGAACTTATTCGGTCGGAAGGGAATATTGCGGTCTTATCGGATGGCACACAGGTGCCTGTAGCAAGAAGAAAACTGCAGGAGTTTCTCGATAAACTTGCCAATATCTAACGTCTGAATGGAAGAATTTCACACTCAATTCTTGTGTTCCGGGCGAAAGGAAACTACCCGGATGCGTTTATTATCCGGACTTCTGTTACTGTTGTTTTTTCTGCCTGTTTTTCAAATCGAAAGCGTTGCACAGCAATGCACATTCATCGATTATGGCTTAAAAGAGGGCTTACCTCAATCACAAGTCAGATGTCTAATGCAGGATTCCAGAGGTTATATCTGGGCGGGAACCCTGAACGGCCTAACCAGATTCGATGGGCGAATTTTTACCAACTACGACAGAAGAAATGGATTGCTCAATAACCAAATCAATTGTATTGCCGCACTCAGCGATGGTTCTGTGGTCGCCGGATCAAATGGCAGCTTGGCTTTTATCAATGGTCTTGGAATTACTGGTGTTGAGCTTCCGGCACAATATGCAGAAGCAACGATCAATGTGCTTCACATTGATGGTGATATCATTTGGATTGGCACTGAAGATGGATTGTTGAAATACTCCTTAGCATCCAAAGGTTTTGTAGAGCCGGATCCGGCTATGAATGAACTTAGTCGTAAACATATCAAAGCTTTTCACATCAGAAACTCAGAACTCTTCATACTCACCAAAGAAGAATTGTTTGCGTGGAAAGGCAATGCTTTGAATCTTTTTTATAGGCCAGCAAATCCGGAGACATTTTTCTTTGACATTGCAGGCACTTCAGATCAGCGAGTTTGGCTTGCTTCACGGGGAGAAGGCCTTGTCGAACTTGCTTATGACGGTCAATTCATTAGAAACTATCTGGACTTAGAAGATTTACCAACTACCATCACCGGAATCACAGTCGATCAGCATCAACATCTATGGCTTAGTTCCAGATTTGGTTTTTTTGAGTTCGATGGTTTGCAGGTATTGCCTTATACTGAGAAAAACGGATTGAAAGTACCGGATGTCAGAGATATTATGGAGGACAATGAAGGGAACATTTGGCTTGCTACCTATGGTGGAGGCATTTCAAAGTTCACGGGAAAAATATTTACGAGTTACACCAAATACGATGGATTAAGTTCTGATGCTGTGATGTCGGTGACTCAGGACAAACTTGGGCAACTCTGGTTCTCAACTTTTGATAAAGGTATATGCGTTCAGGCTGACGATACCATCAGACAATTTCCACTGGATGAAATTACGGATAACAACAGAATTTGGACAAGCCTTTGTGATCATACCGGAGCCTTGTGGTTTGGTTCAAGTGATGGTTTGTTGCGATACGAACAAAGAGAACTACGGATGTTCACCACGGATGATTCTCTTTCGAATACCATGGTGCTTGGATTATTCGAAGACTCTAAAAACCGCATCTGGATCGGGACACAAAAAGGCCTGACACTATATGAAAGTGGAATTTTCAAACAGATAAATACGGCAGGTGCTCCAAAGAAAAAGATCAGAAGTATTCGCGAAGACCGTGCTGGAATTCTTTGGTTTGCTACCATAGAAGGCGTATTCAGATTCGACGGAAGTCAGTTTAGTCGGTATACTACCCAGGAAGGGTTGCCTGAAAACTCAACGAATTGTATCGAGATCGATGACTACAATCGTGTCTGGGTAGGAACTCAGAATGGTGTGGCTTTGCTGAGCGGAAAGAATTTCGTTTCCGCTCAGGTTGATGTTTCTTCAGGTTCGAACGTCATCAATTTTTTGCGTTTTTATAAAAATCGAATTTGGGCAGGAACAAACAATGGATTGTACAGCATCGCCCTTGACGACGCTTTCAATCAAGCGGCGATGAAGTTCAGGCATTATGGTCTCGATGATGGATTGCGCAGTCTTGAGACGAATCTGAATGCTGTATTCATCGATAATGCTAACAGACTTTGGTTTGGGACCACTGAAGGAGTGACCACTTTGAATACCGAAGAACTTGATAAGAGCAGAATCTTGCAAACTCCTTTATTGAATCTGGAAAAAATTCAGATCAATTTACAGGATCGTGATTGGAAACAAAAGTTCAGTGATCTGAATATCGTCAATGGACTGGCAGTGAATCCTGCGTTTTCATTCAAAGAAAACCACCTCACTTTTTATTTTACCGGCATTGCCACAACGTATCCCGGACAAGTGGAATACCAGTATATGCTCGAAGGACTGGATGATGACTGGAAATCACCTACCACGGCCAGTTTTGCAACCTATAGCAATTTGCCGCACAGTTCATTCAGGTTCAAACTGCGCGCCCGAACAAGTGATGGAGAATGGTCATCTGTGCTTGAGTATCCTTTCAGTATTCGCCCGCCGTTTTGGCTTTCCTGGTGGTTTATCGCTCTGGAAATCCTTGCAGCTTCAGCAATTGTGCTCGCCATCGTGCTGAACAGAAGAAAAATCTCCAGAGCAAAACGAGAAAAGGAGTGGTTCGAAATCAAATCGAAAATGCTTGCGCTGGAGCAGCAGTCACTGAACTCGAGCATGAACCGACATTTTATTTTTAATGCACTGAACTCCATTCAATACTATATCAACCGTCAGGACAGGCTCGCGGCCAATAAATATCTCTCAGATTTTGCCCGCCTCATCAGGAAAAACCTGGACAGCAGTCAGGATAATTTAACATCACTTCGCGATGAAGTTGAACGACTGGAGTTATACCTCAAGCTTGAGCATATGCGGTTCAAGGATAAATTCGATTACCGCATCGACATTGATGCCAATGTGGATCTCGACAGACTCAAAGTGCCGGCCATGCTGGTTCAACCTTTTCTGGAAAATTCCATCTGGCATGGACTTCTGCCAAAGGAGGATATGGGCCATGTTCACGTGAAAATTGCAAGAACTGAAGGTCATATAGAGTTCATAATCAGCGATAATGGTATTGGAATTGAAAACTCGCTGAAGAACAAAACAACCGCCGATAGCCATATTTCGAAAGGCATGGAAATCACACAAAACCGCATAGACCTGATAAGAAAAACAACCGGAAAATCTATTGAGCTCTTAGGGCCACGGCAAATTCCTGAGTCTGAGATGCCCGAAGGAGGTACTTTGGTATGTATAAAAATACCAATAGATCTGGTCGAACATTTCTTGAATTAGTCTTGTATAAGCCAATAATTTGATTATATTTGTGTTGTGTTTCTCGTAAAATGAGCAAATTAAAGAACATATTCGCACTCCTCTTACTCGTTATGGCGATCTCTTCTTGTACCAAAGAATCTTTGGTTTGTGAGGATCAGGAGGACAGGCCGATGGGTTCTGCTAAAACCGAAACATTTAGAACTGGAGATGACGGGACTGATGTTCAGGAACCTCAGGATGCTCTTCCAACGGGATTACCTTCTTCTCCTGATGAAGCCGCCGACGGCACAGACAATACGGGAGCCATCTCAGATGATGATGATGATGAGAGCGATGATGATGCCAGCACAAAAAGAGCCGCTCAGAATAAATAAATGATATTTAAAATGCCCTTCAAAGGGCATTTTTTTTGAGGCAACGAATTGTGTCGTGAAGTTGTCTTACTTGCAGCCTTTCCTTCTATTCGAATATGAAACAACTCGCCGCTTTTTTAATCTTTATTTCGACAACCCTCGCATCTAGCGCTCAGGAAGAAGCCGCAAATCTTTCCCATTTCGAAATAGGCCTTAATGCAACTGCCTTCATCAACCAATATCTCGATTTCGGCTCTGGAAATGGGGAGCTCACAAGCCCTTATGTTTTGACCCTTGAAAAGCGTTTTGGCAAATTCGGAATTCGGGCAGGATTCGGCGTGGATGGAAACCGCGACAAAGAGGATCCACCTAACGGCGAACCAACTGCTCCTACCTTGAATATTCATGAACTGCAATTGAACGCAAGAACCGGATTGGTCCTCTATCAGCCTTTATCACCGAGATGGGATCTTAAATATGGTTGCGATGCTGCATTCGGATACGATCAGAATAAGAATTGGACTGAAATAACCAATTTTTTTGGTGAAAGGGTAGTCAATACCAACTCTGATCTGGAATGGTCACTTGGATTGAATCCGTTTGTTTTTGCCCAATTTCACCTGAGTGACAAATTCAGTCTGGCTACTGAACTCCTTCTCGACATTTCATATCGCCAGGTTGTTGAAAAAACTCAGAGTTCCGAATTCCCTGAGTTTGATGTCAGACAACAAACCACCGGTCTGCGCTACGGACTCAATCCTCCAATTGCCCTTTTCTTTATATTTCGTCTATAACCCCTTACCGCATGAAAACTTCATATCGCATTTTAGCATTCACACTCGCAACAACTGCGTTCATCAGTTCGTGTAATAAAGAGTCTGGTATCACGGATCCAAGAACTCCAAGACTTCCCGAGGAAGTTTACAAGTACAGTGAAATACCCGTCGGACCCAACGGCTTCATGCCGGCCGGATGGCTTCCGGTTGACGATCACAAAGCGACTTTAGGTCGTGTTCTTTTCTACGAAACACAACTTTCAGTCAATAACCGTGTGAGCTGTGGATCATGCCATCATCAGAACAATGCATTTGCTGATAAAGTAGACTTTAGCAATGGCTTCGAGAATAAAAAGACATTGCGCAACACTCCTGCTATCTGTAATCCGGGTTCACAACAGTCATATTTCTGGGATTTGCGTGAAAACAATCTGAGCGCGATGGTTACCCAGCCAATCAGCAACCATATCGAAATGGGTCTTGAATCACCGGACTACATTGTTGCCAAAGTGAGTAAAATTCCATATTACAAGTCTTTATTTGAAGCGGCTTTCGGTAACGATCACGTTGACATCAACCGGATTGGAGATGCGCTTGCACATTTCACCCGTTCAATGGTCTCGGTGAAATCTAAATATGACGAAGGCTTTACAAGCGACTTTTCAAATTTCACAGATCAGGAATTGCAAGGAAAAAAAATGTTCTTCGAAGACCTGCCTTGCGGTAGTTGTCATGGTGGAGAAAATTTTTCCGGCTGGGGTACATTCTCACAAAACATAGGATTGGAGATGGATTACACTGATGATGGTCAGCCAGGTCAGGACTGGAACACAGGCAGACCCCTGGATGGATGGTTCAAAGTTCCGTCTCTCCGCAACGTAGCGCTGACTGCTCCATATATGCATGATGGTCGTTTCAACACACTCGAAGAGGTTGTCGAATTTTATAACTCCGGAATTCAGGCTCATGAGCAGTTGTCTTTCTCTCTGCAGGAAGGATGGAATGGATTCTCAAATGCGCCTATTGACATTTTCTTCCCGCCAAATATCGGTGTAGTGACTCCTCTCAGAATGAACCTTGACGCCAATGAAAAGGCCTCACTGGTGGCTTTCCTCAAAACGCTTACCGATGAAGTTGTTACAACGGATGTCAAGTATTCAGATCCTTTCATCTATTGATTCTGATCGTTAAATATCTAAATAAGATTATTGCCAGTCATCAATCCCTTGGCGTGATGGCTGGCATTTTCTGCCTTTTATTGAGCGTTTCTTGCACCAAGGATGAAGTTATGCCCAATCAAAAGGAGTTTCCGGAATACATGATGTTCGGACTTTATTTCAGTGAACTGAATTGCTTTGGTAATGAGACTTGTGTTGAGATTTTTAAAGTTCAGTCTGGAAAATTGCTTGAAGATGTTTCAGAAGTTCGGCCCACTCCAGGGCAGGCTTATGCAGGAGATTTTCTAAATACGTTGTCGAAATCAGATTATGATGGGGTACTTTCGGCAATCGGCGAAGTGCCAACCACCTTGTTGAACATGGAGTCTGGAATGTATCAGACAGACTCTGACGGTTTCGCATCTTTTATGTTTTGTGAATATAAATCGCCGGGCAAACACGGCTACTGGATATTCAATACCGCAGAATTCAGCACGCTTCCAACTGATGTGCAGGAGTTCTTAACGAGATTGCAAATTGCCCAGAACATAGCGTCCTTCTGATCTGCGGAACTATATTCGTGTCGTTCTTTGGCGCGTAGCTTTCATCTGATTCTGTTTTTATTCACGTTCTTCAAAATTTCTTTTGCGCAGGATAGCAATTACTTTCAGCTACTTGAAAAAACTGTTGAGTTTGAACAAGATTCGGTTTTCGTAAGTGCTGTGCAGAAGATGCCGTATGAGGTTATGGTGTCTAATCTGGATATCGCTGGTCAGTGGTTGAAGTAGGCGTTGAGTATTTCTGTGATCAGACGAAATGAAAGAACCATTGCAGGAATTGTGTGGTTTGCTACACTCAATGGTCTTTTTGCCTGGATTCCAAGATTGCGGGGCTTCCAGCTTTCGTGGATTATCTCATACAAGCCGGAGAAGTATCATTTGTAATTACGTTGCTTACCGTATATCGGGGTGCGCATTGGATTGCTTCCTTTGCACCACCAGAACTATCTGACTCTGAATTACCCGGACTCTACCGACAACCAATTTGTAAAATACGGTTGTTGATGAAGCCCAGGTCTTTTTTCTCAAAACCAGTCGATTGACTAATAATGCCGGTGCATTTTATCGTTTTCCTTGAAAAGATGAAACCTTTTAGTCCTAGACGGCCGTTAAAGGCGTTTGTAAGTTCTCATGTAGAGATATTAGATAGTTTAATTGTTTTCATTTATTACAGAAAGGCTGCTCAACGGAGTGGCCTTTTTGTCTTGCAGTTGAAACAATACTTGTATCTCTTAACCTCAATTAACAGCCCGGGGAACATTTCTTCATCAATTTTGTTTCTTTAAAAAACATATATATGAAAAAAGGAATTCTCTTCTTCGCAATTACAGGTTTGATTCTGGCAATATCGGCTTTTCAGTCAACACCTGAAACACTCGCGATTGGTGCATCTGCTCCTAAGGCTGATCTGAAAATGAAAAACATCAGCGGTCGTGAAGTAACTCTCAATAATATCAAACAAGACAATGGTCTGTTGGTCGTATTTTCTTGCAATACATGCCCTTTTGTAGTGGGCGGTGAGGGCTCTGAAGGCTGGGAAGGCCGTTATGAAGAGTTACGTCAATTTGCAGAATCTAACAAAATCGGAATGATGTTGGTAAACAGCAATGAAGCCAAACGCGAAAAGGGAGATGACCTTGAAAGCATGAAGACACGTGCAAAGGAGCACGGTTTTGATAAGTGTGTTTACGTACTCGATGTTAAGTCGGAGTTGGCCAATGCGTTCTATGCGCGCACTACGCCGCATGTGTATTTGTTCGACAAGAATCTGAAACTGGTTTATAAAGGATCAATTGATGACAATGTAGATGATAGCAAGAAGGTAACTGCCCCTTATCTGAAGAATGCCCTCAGCAATCTTGCTGCAGGTAAGGCCATCGATCCTGCTGAAACAAAGCCGGTAGGCTGCAGTATCAAACGCGCAAGCTAATAGCAGATAAGGTCAAGAATTTATGCCCGGAACTATTATTGTTCCGGGTTTTTTTGTGGTTATCGTTTCTTCCTTTTTTGCTCGTGAACTGACCACATGAATACATTGGGATTGTTCATATAGGGTGTGATGTCTTTGGAGAAAATAAGCAGGCCCAAATCAACGAGCCAAAGCACAGCGCCGCCTCCAAAAGTGAGCGTATACAGGATCGGCACTTTCAGATCTGTGCCAAGATAAAGTCGATGCATACCCAATAAACCCAGCGAGGCATCAAGCAGAATAGCTACAAGTCTTGGATTTTCAGAAATAGAACTGTCTCCTTTTATTTCCTGGCGAAGCCTGAAGACTCCTTCGTTGTCCTGCACGAATATTTGTCTTCCAACGAGAGACGTAAGCCTGTCCCGTGTTTGCGCGCACGTGAATTCCACCGAGGTAATCAGTAAAAGAATAAGGGAAAGGGTTCTCATTTTCGACTCAAAGATCCTGCGGATCAGGTCAGAATCAGCATCGCATCACCATAGGCCCAAAAACGGTACTTGTTTTTGATGGCTTCATTGTATGCATGCATGACGAGATCATAACCACCGTAAGCTGTTACACACATCAAAAGCGCACTTTCCGGCTGATGGAAATTTGTTATCAGACTGTCGGCAATGTTGAAGTCGTATGGCGGATATATGAATTTGCTGATCCACCCATCATACGGCTTGAGCAAACGTTCAGTGCTTACACTGCTCTCGAACGCACGAAGAACCGTATTGCCAACGGCGCATACTCTTTTGCCTGTCTTCAATGCATGGTTCACCACCTGCGCTGTTTCTTCAGAAATAATACATTGCTCACTTTCCATTTTGTGTTTGGTGAGGTCTTCAACCTCAACCTGACGGAAAGTACCGAGACCGATATGCATGGTCATTTCGGCCATGTTCACACCTTTGATTTCGCAACGCTTCAGCAATTCGCGGCTGAAATGAAGGCCTGCTGTAGGAGCTGCCACAGCACCTTCGTGCTTTGCAAAAATTGTCTGGAACCACTCTTCATCTTGCGGCTCTACAGGACGCTTGATGTATTTCGGAATGGGGGTTTCTCCCAATTTGTAGACCAATGCTTTGAAATCTTCATGGCTGCCATCGTACAAAAAACGCAATGTTCTGCCACGCGATGTGGTGTTATCTATCACTTCCGCAACCAACTCATCGTTTTCACCAAAGTATAACTTGTTGCCAATTCGGATTTTTCTCGCCGGATCAACCACGGTATCCCAAAGCAGACTCTGCTCGTTGAGCTCCCGCAGCATAAATACTTCTATCATGCTTCCGGTTTTCTCCTTATTACCATACATGCGAGCAGGAAAAACGCGGGTATTGTTGTTCACCAGAACATCACCTTCATCGAAATAGTCAAGAATGTCCTTAAACATCTTGTGTTCGATTTTACCGGTTTGCTTGTGAACAACCATCAAACGACTTTCATCGCGATGTTTTGCTGGATACTGTGCTATCAGCTCTTCTGGCAGTTTGTATCTAAACTGACCTAGCTTCATCATGGAAATCAATGGTCTGCGATTTAAAATTGGCACGCGAAGATAAGGTTTTCAACAAGCAATGTAAAGAGAAACTTTATAACTAAATAAGAATCAACGTATTGAACTCGAATTATTGTTGAAAACCCTGTAGTTTTTGAAGCAGACAGTCCAGCGTGGTGGCGTTTTCGACACTGTACGGGGCGCTTTCAGTCCTGCGCAGGGATGACAAATGCGATCCTGATCGGATATTTTGACCAAGGTCGTGCGCCAATGAGCGGATATAGGTTCCTTTTGAACACTTAATTAGAAATGAAGCTTCTTCACCTTCAAATGACAGAATATCAAAACGGCTGATCTGAACCGGCACGGCCGGAATAATGATTTCTATCCCTTTTCGGGCAGCGTGGTATGCCCGTTTGCCGTCCACCTGTTTGGCACTGAACACCGGAGGCCGCTGCCATTGTTCTCCGGTCATCTTCTGAGCCTCTTCCTGTAATTTGTCCAGAGTAAGGTGACCGGTATCATAATTTCCTTCAGGTGCGGTCTCAAGATCATAGCTTGGTGTTGTCTTACCAAAACGGATGGTTCCGGTATACACTTTTTCACCTGCCATCAGTTGATCTATTTTTTTTGTGAATTTACCGGTGCAAACGACAAGCAAACCCGTTGCCAGCGGATCGAGTGTTCCTGCATGGCCAATTTTAAACCGCTGGTCATGGCCATGCTCGTTAACCGGAATTCGGACATTGTGCCGCACGAATCCCTTGATGCGGTTAAGCACATCGAAACTCGTCCAGTCATAGGGCTTGTCGATCAGCAGTATGCTGCCCTGAACGAACTCATCAAGATCATTGAACACATTGGGTTGCGGAATTTCCATCGCTGCAAACCTAACTCACGCCCATCTTATGTAAATACCTGTAATGTGAAATCAGCGCACCGACAAATGACTTTTGGTTGTAAGGGAGTTTGTATTTGTAACAAAGTCTTTCAATAGGCTTGGTCAAATACCTGTTCATGGTATGTGGTAGTTTCGGAAAGAGATGATGTGCAGCATGTGCATTGAAGCCACCCAGAAACCAATTCATGATTCTGCTTGTTGGCCTGTAATCCATTGCCGTTGCCAATTGATGCGCATGATAATCGTATGGCAGTTTTCCTTCACTGTTTTGAATGGGGAAAGCTGTTTCCATGGTTAGGTGAGAAATGATCAACGTCCAGACAAAAAATATGGAAATGACAAAATGAGAAATGAAAAACGCAGCCAATACGATAGCGAAAGAATGACCAAGCAGACAAGGCATAATCAAATAGAAAAACAGATATACGAACTTCCAGTGAAAA
Source organism: Crocinitomicaceae bacterium (assembly GCA_040381475.1). Taxonomy (GTDB): domain Bacteria; phylum Bacteroidota; class Bacteroidia; order Flavobacteriales_D; family Sanyastnellaceae; genus JAIBBG01. Next base: position 93,313 of record JBEIHH010000004.1, read on the forward strand.
AAGCGAAATACTTCAATAGCTGAATGTTTGATGTTTCGAAGATTTGCCAATTCCTTTTTTCTGAGATAGAGAAAATCTTTAAAGAAAATCCAGTGAAGCGTATAAAACGCATACAACAAGGTGGCGTAGATGTGCTGAAATCTGTGTAGCCCGCGTTTGCGGTGGGCTGGCGATAATCTCAGAAGCGGGTTTTCATCAATGTCGGCATCGCAGCCATCAACATTTGGGAAAAGATGGTGGGATGCTATATGTCTTTTTTTCCAGAGGTAGCTGTTTACCCCTTGCAGGTTAAAAGCAAAACGAAAGATGATATCGTTGATGAATTTGCTCCGTCCAAAAGTTCCATGCGCACCGTCATGGGCAGCATTGAAAGCCAGCAAAATCCCCGACAATGAAAAGAGCACGTAGCTGATAACAAACAATGCGCCCTGCTGATGAAGCGTCAGCATGTATAGTGAAACATAAAGTGATGCGAAGAATAATAGTTTGACAACCAGAAGTCTTTGCGCTTTCTTCAGCAAGCCATGTATGCCCATGTATCTTCCTGATATTTCGAATAGTTCACGTTTGAAACCGTTTTTATTCTGCGGGTTGAACCTGATTTTTTTCATAGTTATTCTGTTATTATAAAACCTTGTTGATCAATACTTCCTCTGAGTCCTGTGTTGAACCATTCGTTGACGAGTGTGTTACCACATTCGTTCTCTGAGCTCAAATTACCGGCTACACAAGCTCCATGAATCCAGAGGTTACCTTTCTCTCCAGCAGCGAGCTCTTTCATATCGCCATCGCATATTTTAGCGGCAACACCCGGGAGTGGTTTCCCTATGCTTTGTCTCATGTTGTTTTCCTGCGACATGGTTTTTCCTGCAATGTCTTTCCCTTCATAGTGATGAAGGTTCACAGCGAAAAGTGACGAAGTTTCATTTTTACCGGCACACACAAAAACTTCAATGCCGCGCTGGTTGAGTAATTCGAGGTCATGGTGAGTTGGATGAAGATCTGCAGTGAAAATGTGCGTTAAGAAGGGCATGTTTCTTGTTTGCGCAAGCGATGCAATTGCGTTGATTTGTTTTGGAGTGGCAATCACAAGTGATGGTCGTGTTTCCCCCATTTCTGCAAGGAATGCATCTGCGCTGATTCTGCTGCTGATGATATTGGAATTGAGATCATAAATCAATGGAATGAGAAGTTCAATTACAAAACCGTAAGACTCATGGAGCGGCAGGTTGCTCATCATGACGCTGGCGCGAGGGAAAAAATATATTTGTCTTAAGCCATGCAGAACTGCAAGCAGGTTGCGGTGTGTAAGGGAAATACACTTAATCTCTTGATCGCCATTTTTTTCGAAGATAATCGTAACTTCATCATCCATCTTTTTCGTTGGACGAAAGGCATGCAATACACTTTTTCGCAGACTTTTTAAACTGCTGCATACAACGTTCAGTTTTTCACCTTTTTCAATAGCATCATGCAAATGTTCTGTGTAAATGATGCGCTCAGCGTTGGGTGAGAACTTTGAAAATTCAAGATCAAGTGTGGTGATGAGGGTTCTGATCTTCGCTTTGTTCATGACATAAAAGCGCTCCTCATTGTTGAATTCCGGATTGATATTGACTACTGTCTTGTTGTTCATAAGCAACCACAAATTGAGTAAGTAGGCATCGTGGCATTTAGGCAGCAGCAGCGCTACACGGTCATCATCTTTCAAGAGAGGTTTTATTGCATCAGTGATTTGAGCGAACTGATGCTTAAGTTCGTTGAAAGGAATACAATCCTGGCCTTGTTTCCAGCTGCCTTCACCTGCTTTGCTGAGCGATTCGCTGATCTGAACATCCAGTGTTTTCTGACCGGATAACATGCTGTTGAAGTTTCGCACTTCCAGTTCTTTGATGCGCTGCCTGAGATCAAATGCTTTTACAGGCACGGCAAGCGGTGCTCCAATATTCACCAACACATCTCGGCGCATACTGCGAAATGAAAAGCGCTCCATACGTCTGGCTCCCGCACGAAATGAAAGAGGCGTTCCCTGAACATTGTGCAGGTGAATGGGAATCACCGGTGCCTGAATCAGGGAAGAAAGATGTTCAACTCCTTTTTTGAACTCGAGTATCTGACCTGTTCTGGTTACAGTGCCCTCAGCAAAAATGATGACAATGCCACCTGAGTTGATCTGCTCTGAAACCGCAAGATTGAATGATTCAAAATCGTTCTTTCCACCTCTTGGAGAAATTGGAATACAATTCAGACCTTTGAGAAGCCACTTCAGATGTGGTTTGTTATAAACGTCGGCATTCATAACAAAACTTACATAGCGTGGAACACTGCATACGATGATCATAAAGTCGAGGTACGATACATGATTTGCAACCAGCAGCGCTCCGCCTTCCTTCGGGATATTCGACTTTCCGGTAATGTTCAGCCGGTAAATTATGGTTCCTGCTAATCTCACGATGCCCTTGAGCAGACAGGCCAGAACTGAAAATATCATTGCTTTCATGAGCCAAAGAACAAGATCATTCTTTCATATTCAATTGGCGAGTATGAAAGAGGCCGTATCTGATAAACAGCTATTATTTAGGGTTGATTCATGCCCAATGGGCAGAAATATTTGAAAGAACCTACGTTTCTTCAAATAGAAAAACGTACATTTGAAAATGGATTTTTTGGAGCAAACAGTAGATAACTTGAGCCCAGAGGAACGGTCGGAATTCCGTCTCTTTTTACAAAAACAAAGACAAAACAGAAGGGATCAACAACTTTTCGATCTGCTCACGCTATCAGAAAGGCCTTCTTCACGGTCGATCGCGGAAAAGCTTTATCGGCCTATCAATCTCAATGCATACCACAGTTTGCGTAAACGTTTGATGGCTCAGCTTTTGACATTTGTTGTTGCCAAACGTTTGCAGGCTGATGCCACCATGGCAAGCAATGTCATGGGTATGATTTCGATGGGACGCTTTATGCTTGAAAAACAGGCAGGAGAAGTGTCGGCATATTTTCTGGAAAAGGCGGAGCAAACCGCCATCCGGAATGGGCAGACAGAGTTGCTTTCGACAATTTATCAACTGCAGATTGCCCATTCGGATGAATTGAAGGTCAACCTGAACGAGGTTATTCAAAAATGGACTGAAAACAATGCCAAACAGCAGGCGGGACAAAAACTGGACATAGCCTATGCATTGATACGTAGAAACCTTGCCGCCGCCAGAAAAGGTGGAACCACTTTGGATCCTGAAGAGATTATCAACGCAGTTTTTCGTGATTTTCAGATCAACAGCGAGGACGCGAACAATGCCGCTTATATGTACAAGCTGGTGGCGATGTCAAGAAGTGCCATTGTCTCCACCAAAGATTATTACAGGCTGGAACCTTTTCTGATCAAGATATACTCCCGCATGGATGCTGCCAAAGCTTTTGGTAAAAAAGACAAACAGTATCAATTGGGATTTTTGTATATGATATCTCATGTGTTGTATCGCAACCGGAAATTCGATGAGGCTTTGCCCTGGATAGCCGCGATGGAGGAAGTATTGCCTTTCCAGTCTTTCAGGGCTTCTGTTTATTACCCGAAGTATGTTGCTTTGAGGGCTGCCATCGCGAGCTACAGCGGAAAAAATCTTGAGGCTATTGAGTTGATGAAAAACCTGTTGCAGGCTAAGCATGTGCGTGTTCCGTTGACAGAAAAACTAAATATGCAACTGAATCTGGCGGTTTACTTTTTCCAGTCTGCTGAATACAAAAAGGCTCTCAAGGCCATCATGGAAATTACACACAGTGATAAATGGATAGAAGACAGGATGGGCAAAGAGTGGCGCTTCAAGAAGACCATGATAGAATTGATCATCCAGTGTGAACTGGGCAATGATGATTTGGCTCTGACGAGAATCCGGTCGGTGGAAAAATATTTCAGTGGATTCCTTGCGCACCCAGTCTATCAGCGGGCCAGATTGTTCCTGAAATTCATCCGTCGGATTATCACCAATCCAGAATTGGTCACAACACCCGCTTTTGCCGAGGAAGTGAAGGAAGCGAGCCTTGGTTGGCCGGGTGAGAAGGAGGATATTCAGGCAATAACATTCTTTTGCTGGCTAAAAAGCAAGATGCTGCGCCGCAATTACTATGAAGTTTTATTGGAGGCGATGCGGCGCGATTGACCAACATCGGTTTGCACGTGAATTTCGTTTAGTTTTGACTCGCATGAAAAAGATTCATATCCTGTTGTTCGCTGCCATGATCGGATTTAGCTCTTGTCAAAGCCGGTCCGAAAAGGCGGCAAACTATAACGACAACATCATCGAATATCAGAAATCCATCATTGATGCTTTGGTTTTGATGGATTCTACGTTCAGTGATACAAACGCAACTGAGGATCGGGTGGGTTATTCCTACGCCAATCTTCAGAGTAAGGTGAAGTTATCGATTCTGGCGTTGGACAGCATAGGATCATTTCAAAAAGATCCGTCTCTTGAACTCGCTGCGAGGGAATTGTTCAGGACCTACGAGGATTTAGTGGATAATGATTATAAAAAGTTGGTAGAAATAAAACTTTTACCAGCTGAAAGCGTAAACGTGGCAATAGTTGATTCCAGCTTTGCCATTCAAAGCAATATTCACCTGCAATCTAAAGTTGCTCAGGAGAAGTTTCTTCAGGCTCAGTTGGAATTCGGCAAGAAGTTCCGACTTGAATTTGAATAACTTACCTGATGAAAAAACATATTCTAACCATAGTCATTGCCATCGGCGCAATGTCTTCTATAGCACAACGTGGAATGCTCAACAATGCGGTTGGTGTTCGACTGGGATTGGGATCAGGACTTAGTTATCAGCATTTCTTTACCGATCAGCGTGTATTCGAAGCTATCGCATACCAGCGGTTCGGCGGGGTGAATCTCACACTCTTGATGGAGGGTCATGAGCAGTTTTTCGATATCCGAGGATTAAAATGGTTCTATGGTGCCGGAGGTCATGTATGGATTTATAACAAAAGCTCCGTTCTTCAGGAAAATATATTGCGCGAAAATTCTTACGCCCTGGGTGTAGATGGCATCATTGGAATGGCGTTCTATCTCAGGAGCTTACCGTTGCAATTTTCAGTAGACTGGAAACCTGGATTTAATTTGAAGGGCAGCAGCTATATCGAATGGGATAGCGGCGGGATGAGCGTCAGGTATCGCTTTTGATACTTAACGATCGAGCCATTTCTTGAATTCTGCACTTCGCTGCCGGCTTACAATTGTTTCTTCTTCAAATTCCGGCCGGATGGTCAGCAGGTAACGATTGTTGAAATGCGATTCGATTTTATGAATACTCTTCAATGCGATAATCATTTTCCGGTTAATCCTGAAGAATTCATCAGGATTCAATTGTGATTCTACTTCTTCGAGTATTGACTCGAGTAAAAATCTTTGATTGTCTGTGGTCACAAGAAATGAATTGCCTTCATCACTGAAAAGTAGGCCACATCTTCAATATTCACAAAGGCAAGTCTGCCTGCTGTTTTTACCAGAAACCTTTTCTTGAATTGTACTGATGCCTGATTGAGACTTTTTATGATTGACTGGTACTCGGCAGGAAGCTCAGGTGATTTGTGAAAATGATTCCTATACTTCTCAAGCGCGGACTTCAACTCTTCTGGATCGACAGGTTTTAACAGATAGTCAATACTGTTTACCTTGAATGCCTTTACGGCATAATGATCGTAAGCTGTTGTGAAAATTACCGGAACGTTCACGTTGCTTTTTTCGAAAATATCAAAACTCAGGCCGTCAGCAAGCTGAATATCCATGAATGCCAGATCGGCCTGATGATTCGAAGAGAAAAAATGCACAGCATCTTCTACGGAATCTATGTGCGCTATGATTTCAATTGTTTGATCGGTTTCTTTGATCAAACGCTCCAGTCTTCGCGCAGCCGGCAATTCATCTTCAATGAGTATGACTTTCATATGCTTCGATGAGTA
>JBEIHH010000005.1:0-81719 GCA_040381475.1 Crocinitomicaceae bacterium
TCCCGCACCACCTCCGCCGGCTATCCCGGCCACGTGAGTCCCGTGTGTATTGTACCCGTAAATATTAGACGTATCGCTTCCCGCATTCATAAGCTCATCCACATTGTCGAACTCAACACCATAATCAAATCCATCCGGTAAATCTCCCTGATTCCTGTATTGGTCCCATGCGGCAACGACTCTGGTTTCCTGAAGCAAGGTATCGTAAAACATTGGATGTGTATAATCAAAGCCCCAGTCTGCAACACCAATGATCACATCCTTTCCGGTGTATCCCATAGGCAGGCCAAGGCCCCATTGTACACTGTCAGCACGAGTATCCTTGATAACTTTATCAAGATGAGGATTTACCTTCGAAGGAACCTCTATATAATCAAAAACATTGTCCCAACCGATATTTGAAAGTTCACTAACTGGTACTTTAAGTGTCGCTATATTCCCAACAACAGAACCTTTTATTAAGCCAGGAGCGTTCATAGCCGACCAATCAGGTGACAAATTAAGTTCACCTGCAATAGACAGGTACCAGGAATTCTTGATGTAATAAACCGGATATCGGCTAAATGACTCTGCAGAATAGTCAGATTTTTCCAATGATTCGAGATGCTCAATTATTTGGAGTGTTTCAGAAGACATTTTGACCTGTGCTATACAATAGCCGGGAATAAGAAAGTAAAGAATGATACAAAGTCTTTTCATATGGCTAAGTTATAAGAATCGCACATGCAAAATTTACAAAAGAATTATCATTTTCTTTAAATACTATTTGCGGATACATTTGCTCAACCAAGAAAATTTATATGAGTAAAACCAACGGATCACAATTTTATCAGGACGTGATTTCATATTTTGATAAAGCTGCTGCTTTCACCAATTTTGATAAAGGACTTCTGAATCAGATAAAGCAATGCAACAGTGTATACAAGTTCTACTTTCCAATAGAGGTCAATGGAAGCATTCAGGTGTTTGAAGGTATACGTGTTCAGCACAGCCATCATACCACACCAACGAAGGGAGGAATTCGATACAGCGAAATGGTCGATGAAGATGAAGTAAAAGCACTTGCCACATTGATGACATTCAAATGTGCAGCTGCAGATGTTCCCTTTGGAGGAGCCAAAGGCGGTATTAAAGTAAAACCCTCATCACTTACTGTTTCCCAGCTTGAACGCCTTACCAGAAGGTATACAACGGAACTCATCAAAAAGAATATGATAGGCCCTGCAGTAGATGTACCCGCACCGGATTATGGCAGTGGTCCTCGTGAAATGGCATGGATTGCTGACACCTATGCAGCTTTCAAATATGACGATCTTAACGCATTGGGTTGTGTAACAGGTAAGCCCATTTCTCAGGGAGGAATTGCAGGACGTACCGAAGCAACAGGACAGGGAATATTCTTTGGCCTTCGGGAAGCCATGAGCAAGACTGACGATATGAAACTTCTTGGCCTTGAAACGGGCATCCATGGCAAACGTATCATTGTTCAAGGGCTTGGTAACGTTGGTTACTTTGCTGCAAAATTTTGCAGTGAAGGTGGAGGCATCATTACTGGTATTGCGGAGTACGAAGGAGGCATTTACAATGCCAACGGCCTTGATGTTGAAGAAGTATTTAAACACAGGAAAGCAAGTGGTTCTATCCTCAATTTTTCCGGAGCAAAAAACATTGAGCGTTCTCTGGAATTGCTCGAAACAGAATGTGATGTGCTCATACCGGCAGCACTAGAGAACCAGATTACAGGTGAAAATGCACCACGGATAAAAGCAAAAATTATTGCTGAAGGTGCCAATGGTCCTGTGACCAAAGAAGCAGAAGACATTCTCAATAAAAGAGGTGTGATGATTATTCCTGATTTGTATCTGAATGCTGGCGGAGTAACAGTTTCATATTTCGAATGGCTGAAGAATCTTTCACATGTTCGTTTTGGAAGGATGGAAAAACGATTTCAGGAAATGAGTGCGCGGGAACTACTGAGTTCCGTTGAAAAAATAACCGGAAAATCATTAGATGCAAGAGAAAAAAGATTGATTACCCAAGGTGCTGATGAGATTGATTATGTGCGATCCGGCCTCGAAGAAACAATGATTTATGCATACAATGAAATCAGAGATATCAAAATGGCCAATCCGAAAATTGAAGATTTAAGAACAGCAGCTTTCGTTAGTGGTATCAATAAACTGGGTGTAGCTTATCAATCATTGGGTATATTTCCTTAAAAATTCAGCTTCCTTCATATTCCTGGTTAAACCTGAACAACGTAATCTTATCATAATGGCAATACCTTTTAAATTTAACCTCCTGAAACACATACATTGTCTTATTCTGATTGCTTTGATTCCAGCGATTGCGAATGCTCAAACATGGAATCAGGACATTGCACCAATCGTTTACGAACATTGCGGAAAATGTCATCATGAAGGTGGGATTGGTCCAATGTCACTGGTGAGTTACGAAGATGCAGTTGATGAGATTGATGATATGGTGGATGCCATACTCGATGAAGAGATGCCACCCTGGCCTGCTGACCATACATACTCCTCCTTCATAGGAGAAAACGTATTAACGGAGGATGAAAAGCAAGCCATCATCAACTGGATGGAAGCAGGAACACCTGAAGGCAGCGGTTCTGCGCCAACAGTTCCAAGTTATAATGACGGATATGTTGTTACCGATCCGGATGAGATTTTTAGTATTCCAGATTATCAGGTATCGATGAATGACGACGAATACCGGTCATTTGTTATTCCTTCGACTTCATCGATGGATCGTAACATTGGCGCCATCGAATTCGAACCCGGCAATACGGAAATTGTGCATCACATACTTGCCTTTTATGACCCGTCCAATGTTTCTCAGCAACTGGACGATGCATCTCCGGGTCCTGGATTCCCCAGCAACGGTGGTTCCTTTCCAAGTAATGATGCAGTGTTGATCGGAGTGTGGGTACCCGGAATGGAACCGACCATTTTCCCGGAAAATCTGGCCATCGAGTTTCCCGGAGGATCGGACATCGTATTTGAGGTTCATTATGCCCCGGGCAACCTCGGAGCTTCAGCCAATGTGCAAATGCGGTTAGATTACAAAGATCTTCCAATTATAAGGCCTGTACTGAATTCACCATTGCTTTTTCATGGCCCACCCAGTCTTGATGTGCCTTTGTTCATACCTGCGAATACCGTTCAAGAATTCCATCAGGAATCTATTGTAGCACCAGTTGATTTATCCTTCATTTCCATCTTCCCTCACATGCATCTTTTGGGACAGACTTACAAAGTTTTCGGTCTGACTGAAGAGGAAGACACCATCCCATTTATCTATGTGGACCACTACGATTTTCACTGGCAATTCAGCTACATGTTTCCAACCATGAAACTGCTTCCACAAGGATCGGTTTTACACGGCTATGCATCTTACGACAACACAGAAAACAATCCGCACAATCCTAGTAATCCGCCCATTGATGTTGGACTAGGGGAAGGAACTACGGATGAAATGATGGTATGTTTCTTCATGTTCACTACTTACTTTCCAGGCGATGAAAACATATCGCTCGTTGGCATTTTTGAGCAACCAGTTGATGAAGAAAAACCATTGCTCGCCTGGCCAAACCCAGCCAATGAATCCATAACCATTGATATCCCCAACAACGTAACAGATCCTGACCAGATTCTATTATACGACGGATCAGGACGTCAACATTTTGTAGACTTTGAGATGAATGCAGGCACTTTGGTGATGAGTATTGCCGATCTCCCCGCAGGCATTTATCAACTTAGTATAACTCACGGTAAAAAGCATTTTACCAGTCGTTTTATGCGGAACTGATGAGAAAAAAGGCCTGCAATGCAGGCCTTTTTTATTTGTCCATCTCTATCACACCATTATTTGCTTTCCAAAGCATTGGCGACAATCTTTCTTAAGTGATCCCTGTGAGCCTTTGTGAGGGCATCAGGCGAAGCAGCTGTGATCATCATTTTGTCAATACGATTTATCTCAGAAAGTGCCATTGTCTTACTGATACTGTCGTACCTGCCTTTCGGATCCAAAATCTGCACAAGAGTTTCAAGATACATGATTTGCAAATTCTGGCGAAAAGTGTTGACTGTTGTTTTCATATCCGCCTGAAATACCGCATTGGTTAATTCCACAAGATATTCATCAATGGTGTATGTGTTTCCATACAGCTGGCTGTCAGTAATCCTTGTCAATACGTTTTCATGTAGCAAATGCTGAAGGCATTGACGCTGCATTTCCTTCACGCGATCATGAATATGCGGATCCTGGTTGCGCACGAAATGATCGAAACCACGACGCTGAGCTAATAAATAATTGTACAAACCACTTGCTGCGTTGAAAGCATCCGGTGCAAAAGCATACTGAGCGAGTGCCTTAACGGCTGCGCGTTGATCAGCTTCGCTAACAGGTTCAAATGGACGAACAATGGCGCCCTGACCTACAAAAGAGCGATCGAAATGCACACCCCCTATTTGTCTGGTCATAATTCTTATCTGATTGGCATATTCGCCGGAAGCGATCAAATAGGCCTGCAGCAATTGTTCGTAGCTCTTATTGTTATTTTCAAATTTCTCCTTCAGTCGTGGCAGCACTTCGTTCACGAGATCACAACGCTCCGCAGCATAAGCCACCGGATCATTTGTCAAATCGTAAATATTCACATCAGGATCAATCCCCCTTCCACTCGAACGCATATCGTCAGCATCATTGCCATACATCAGTCGTTCATCGCTGCTTCTGTCGGTTATTTTTTTAAGTCTTAACTCCTCCAGAATAGGATCTTCAACTGACGGACTATAACCGTATTCAATTACCCATTTGTCATAATACCCTGGTTTGGTATCGCAATAAATCGTTTGCTCTTTGGTATTCTTCTGGAAATTAAATGCAGGGTATTCCATTACACTGTTAGTAAGTCCGTCGTTCAATGCTTTCTCAGGATTTTTTACATCCGCCAATGAACTCATGGTACTGGCGCGCATATTGTGTGTAAGACCGAGTGTATGTCCTACTTCATGCAATACAAGTCTGTATAAAAGCTGACGGACAATCTCCTTCTTTACTGCATCATCCATTCCAAAAGCATCCGCTGCAGCAGAACCAAAAAGCACGTCGTGATTACTCTGAGCAGATGCCGAACATAGAAATGGATTTCTCACATCAAAACCGAGCTTCTGTTCCATTTCATCATCATTGAGAAATCCTGTTGATTTGAAAACCTTTTCGGCGTTGACGCGTCCCACTATAGAAACAAACTCGAGCATGATATCGGCACCAAGAATCTGTCCGGTGCGTGGATTTACGAAACTTGGTCCATATCCGCCAAAAGGAGGCAAAGGAGAAGAAGTCCATCGCAAAACATTATAGCGGATATCACCAGCATCCCAATCCGCATCATCCGGTTGTTCTTTGCAGACAACAGCATTGGTAAAACCTGCATATTCAAACGCGCTATTCCAGCGCTCGCAAGCTTCCTTGATAATTGGACGCAACTCTTTGGGCGTCGTATTTTCAATCCAGAAGGTAATTGGTTCAACCGGATCAGACTTCATTGACTTGTTGTCTTTCTTCTCAAGATGCCAACGATGAATTAAGTCTTTGTAAGGAGTTGCGGAAAAGCTGGTCATATCATTTACCTGAGTCGTAAAATATCCAATCCTCGGATCATCAAATCGCGGCTCGTAGTTATTTGAAGGCATTTCAAGAATTGAGTGTTGGTATTTGATGGTAATATTTCTGGAATCTGCTAGAGCATCCGATGACAACATTGGCGAAGGGTTTTCGTACACGTACGCAACAACTACCTCCGTATTCTGAGGATAATTGTTGATATCAGCAACTCTTGATTTAGACGCACTAAGGGAACCAAGTGGACCTGAAGGCATTCCAGGTGGCGAAGGAAATTTTATCAATGCAAACTTTTCCGAAAGAAAAATTGCATCACCATCGATAAGAAATTTCTTCTTGTCCTTGCTAACGGCCTCAATCTTTTCACTCGCCAACATCGGATCATTGATGTTTGCATCAGAGGCACGACTCAATTCACTTTCAGGGTTGTAGAAGTAATTTGTATTCTCATGGATGATCTCAATTTTTTCAAACGCTTTATTGAAACGGATCACCTTACTTCCACCATATGATCCTCGGAAATATCCAGCTTCGACCGGCGCATCCGCAACATGATTAAAATAAATGTATTCCTTGTTCAATTGATCCTCATTCACTTCAAGGTAAGATTTCCCCGTGGTACTATCACGCCAGATGGTAAATAAACCATCGATTCTGAAACATTTTTTCGTGATGTCGGCATATTTATCCTCGTCCTTTTTCTCATCCTTCTTTTCTGGATCTTTCTTCTCAGATTTCTTGGACTTTTTATCCCGTGCAGGTTTATTGTCCTGCGCATAATAAATCTCCGATCCGAGAACTAAAACACTCAAAATTGTCAGTAGCAGCCTTTTCATTGAATTGTTAATTATGGAACGCGAATCTAAAACACATCTCAATTCATTGATGACCGCTCATCATATTCATTGATTTGAATTAAGGGAATTATGGCGAATAGGACTACTGAAAAATTGATTTACTTTGCACCATGTCCCAACATTCATTTGTTTTCTCGGTGGCGGCCGCAGAGTCCTTCCGAGATATCATCAGAGATCTTCAGCAGGTTTCGCTTCTGTCAGCAGAAAAGGTAAGAGCGCGAATCATGCACAAATTGCATCTCATACAGCACCAACCCTTACAGGCAAGTAAAAAGGTAGAAATAGGCATTGACGGTCATTTTCGCTGCGCAACCGTATTGAATTACAAGATATACTACCAGGTAACCGCGGAAAAAATCGCAGTAGTTGCTATGGTTTATGAAAAATAACTGCTCCGTAAGTCATGATCGCCTATAATCCAAAAGAGTGGTTTTCGCTTATTCTGAAATTCCACAAGGCTGATACGGTAAGAAAACTCTCGCCGATTATGCTAACTCTTGGCATTCTGACGGCGGCCATTGTAATATCAGACATATATGTTTTTCAAGTTGACTCTTCGAGTCAGGTCGCAAAAGTTTCGGTGATGTACAGCCTTCTGGGTTTTGTCATTTCACTATTGCTTGTTTTCCGTACCAATACCGCCTATGAAAGATGGTGGGAGGGTCGCAAACTTTGGGGCGGTTTGGTGAACTGCTCAAGAAATTTCGTTGTCAAAACTGAATCCTTTCTAGCCGATCATCAAACGGACAAAGCATATCTGAGATCACTGATCATTCATTTTCCATACGCACTGAAGAACCATTTGCGCAATGTTTCTTCAATGAATGAATCCGAACTCACCGAATTGTTTAGCATCACAGAACTCAAAAACAGGAAACATCTTCCGTTGCACATCAGCACGCTTATTTACCACAAGCTCGCGCGTCTGGAAAGGCTTAAAATCCTGACTGGTGAACAGATAATTGTAATCAACAATGAAGCGCAGCAATTGATGGAAATTTGCGGGGCCTGCGAAAGAATCAAGAATACCCCAATTCCGTTTTCGTATTCGGCATTTCTGAAAAAATTCATTTTCATTTACGTCATCACACTTCCTTTCACCTATGCTCCGGTGCTCGGCTGGTATTCGATTCCAATCGTGATGTTTATTTTTTATGTACTAGCCAGTCTGGAAATTATTGCGGAAGAAATCGAAAATCCATTTGGAACTGATGCCAACGATCTGCCACTGGATGAAATAGCGAAGAGTATCAGAACCTCCGTTGAACTGATCGCCAAATCGTCAGAAACGGTTAATTGATTTTATTGGAATAATGATATACCGGATATCGGTAAGCCGTTTTTTCGTAATACGGAGAGTTTTTATAAATCCAGTACAGTTGGTTCCAGTGGTCAGACTGGAGTGACGGATCAGATTTGAGTTGTTCTTCAAATCTTCTTTTTAGAACCGAATCATCTTTAAGCAGTTTCTCTGCAATTTCTTCGAAAACATAATCGCTGAACCATTCTTTCTGTTGCAGAATGCTGTCGAAAAAATTCCATGCGAAATAGCTATCCTCGTTGGTAGGTTCCAGAACCTGCAACAAAAATCTCCTCGAAGGTTGTTTCGTTGACACCAAACAATCGCCGGAAAATATCATCACTCCGTCCTCAAAAGGTTTTGTTCTAATCTTTTTATGTGGAAAATGTCCTTCATAAGGCACAGTGGCGGATTGAAAACTTTCGATGTACACTCCACTGAGCGTCATAATTGTGTCTTTTGCAAACTGACTCATACTGACACCGTTCAAACGCAGCCTTTCTATCACTTCGCCCCATGCCTGAGGTATGACATAAAACTCCGGAACATCTGCCATAACACACGGTTTATAAACTGAATAATAAAGAACAGAATCATTCCAAACCGAGTTGCGATCATAATAGAGCCTCTCTCCGGTTCCAACTTCTGATGCTTTTATATCCGACTTGTAACCCGAAAATGGTATCAAATTTTTCATGGTCGTATCCAGCTCATAAGCTACAGGAAAGCAAAAAGTAGTTTCGATTTCCTTTTCTGACTCGGCACGCAAGGCAACAATATTTTCTTTGTTAAGTGAGGCAAAATTCAAAAGACTGACGAGGAACTGATAAGTGCTTTCAACCCTCTCCTGGAAAGGTTTGAGCATATGCGTCTCAGTTGTGAATCCTATAGTATTGAAAAGCGCTGCATATCCTGTAGCGAATCTCGGAGTCTCCATGAATTGAACAATCCCTGACTCAGGTGTTCTTCCCATCGTATTCACATAAGGACACATTTCAAATCCTTTGGATTTCATATCATCGAATAAAGCCGGTTCAAAAATCTGACGTAAGTATTTCCCTGCCGCGCCGCCAAGTTTGTCCTGTTGCGTAGAAATAAGAGTCATGGTATAAGGGTAGTCCGCACCATTGGAAACGTGTGTATCAACAAAAACATGCGGCATCATTCTGGAAAACAGCGAAACAAAACTCCTCGCATTCCTGCTGTCACATTTAATAAAATCCCGGTTGAGGTCCAGATTGCGTGCATTCGCCCTGAATCCATATTCCTGAGGACCATTCTGATTCACCCGAAATTTATCAGATCGAATCAGAGCACCATCTACATTGTACATTGGAATTACACAAACAATGACATTATCAAGCAACCGATGGAGAACATTTTTGGGATCGAGCAGTTCTTTCAGCAATATCAGTGAAGCATCCACACCATCAGGTTCACCGGAGTGAATATCATTGTTGATGAGAACGATTGTTTTTCTGTGATCAAATAATTCGGGATGAAATACACGATCTGTGTTGACGATAAATACATGAAGAGGTTTACCGGAATCGCTGTAACCAAATGAGGTCAATCTGGCATTTTCTGAAGAGCCGTCCATAGCCCGGTAATTTTCGATACACTCCTGCCATGTCACGGAATGATTGCCCGAAAATCGAACGTGTTGGGCTCCGGATTGTAAAACCAATAAAATTGGTGCGCAAATTGCTATGACGAAATGCAGGTGGATGCGGTATAACATTGTTGATTTATTTTGAAATTTAATAAGAAAATGAAATCATTCCTTTGACAATATTCGCATGAAAATTGAATTAAAAGGCAACCCTTGTAGGGAAAAACAGTAAAAACAAGTAGAAACAATTAAAGAAGGTCTGATGGATCTTGCCCCTGATAAAAATATAATACCACATAAAGGACAAGTTCTGCTCGCAGAGCCCTTCCTGAATGATCCGTATTTCAGGAGGACTGTTATTTTTCTTTGTGAGCACAACATCGAGGGTTCATTTGGTTTCGTTTTGAATAATTACATCGATGTTGATCTTCAACAGATCATGGAAAATATGCCCGCCTTCTCAGGGCGCATAAGCATTGGTGGACCTGTGAGGAACAGCAATCTGTATTATCTGCATACACTGGGAGAAAAGATTGAAGAAAGTGTAGAAATCATGCCGGGTGTATTCATGGGAGGCAATTTTGACATACTTAAGAAAATGCTCATGTCAGGTTCTGTCCAAAAAGATCAGGTCAGATTTTTTGTTGGATACAGCGGCTGGTCGCCTGAACAACTGGAAAATGAGATCAAGACAAATTCTTGGTTTGTTACCTCCGTGCCCAAGGAATTGGTGATGAACAGCGCCATCAACGACCTCTGGAAGACCATCATGAAAAGCATGGGTAGAAAAGGACAGATGCTGGCCAATATGCCGGAAGACCCTACCCTGAATTGATCACGGCAATTGCTGTGTCTATTGCAACTTTTTCTTTCTCAAAGAGACTTTGTCTTATGTTTGTCCTCTACCAAAATTGCGGACGGCTATGCTATTCAATTCTTTAGAATTCCTGATTTTTCTTGTCATAGTATTTTTTCTTTTTTGGGTGGTTCTGCGTGATCGCCCTAAGCTGCAGTCAGCACTCTTGCTTGCCTCCAGTTGCATATTTTATATGTTCTTCATTCCGAAGTACATATTCATTTTGTTTCTGACAATCATCATCGACTATCTGGCTGGTATGAAGATAGCCACCTCTGAAGGTAAAAAACGCAAAGTCTGGCTGATCATCAGTATTGTATCGACCTGCATGGTGCTCTTCGTTTTTAAGTATTACAACTTCTTCATTGACAATGTAAATGGTATCAGCAATTTGCTGGGATGGAATTATTCCATTGAGGCTATGCAGATTATTCTACCGATAGGTTTATCGTTCCACACTTTTCAAAGTCTGAGCTATGTGATAGAGGTTTACTGGAAAAAACAGGAACCGGAAAAGGATTTCCTTATTTACTCACTGTACGTCATGTACTTTCCTCAACTCGTTGCAGGACCCATCGAACGGGCGGCAAATCTGTTGCATCAGTTTCACGCCAAACCGAGATTCAGCTATGCGCTTGCAGCTGAAGGAATGCATCAGATATTGTGGGGATTCTTCAAGAAAATAGTGATCGCCGATACCTGTGCAGTTTACGCCAATTATGCTTTTGACCATTACGATCAACTTTCGTCCGCCAGTCTGATCATTGGAGCATCAGCCTTCGCATTTCAGATCTATGGCGATTTCAGTGGTTATTCAGACATAGCATTGGGTACATCCAAACTATTTGGAGTGCGGCTTATGCGCAATTTCAATCTGCCCTATTTTGCCACGAGCATACCTGAATTCTGGCGACGATGGCACATCTCACTGAGCACCTGGTTCAGGGACTATGTGTACATTCCACTTGGTGGATCCAGGGTTGGAGGATTTAAATTTTACAGAAATGTTTTCATCATTTTCATACTCAGTGGAATCTGGCATGGTGCGAACTGGACTTTCGTTATGTGGGGCCTTATTCATGCCATTGTTTATGTAATATATTTCTATATCTGGGGATCAGGAAAAAAGGAACATCCGCTGGATACTGCTCCAAGCTGGCATATCAGAAATCTTTTTGCGGGTATTCTCACTTTTATAGTAGTAACCATAGCATGGATTTTCTTCCGCGCTGCCAACGTACAAGAAGCCTTTCATTATTTGGGCGCCATATTCACCCATAGTTTTATATCGTCGGATCTGCAAAAATTTCTACCGGTTGCCATTGTCATCATTCCCTTTCTGTTTCTGGAGTGGTTTAATCGCAAGAGTCATAACGGAGTAATATTTTCCGCATACAGCATCAAACCGGCTTACAGGATGGCTATTGAACTTGTACTTGCCATATTAATAATCGACTGTTTCTACACCCTGGATCATGAGCAATTCATCTACTTCCAATTCTGAGCTTCGGATATTCGTTCGCAAGTTTTCCAGAAGAGCACTTGCTTTTCTGATTCTGCTTGCGCTCGTATTTGCCATAAAGCTGCCGAGAAGTTATTATTTCTCCATTCCCGAAAAATCCAGTTTCAGTAAGATCACCTGGATTGAAAAAAAACTGAATCAAACGGAGAACCTCGACAATTCGATCATTTTCGTAGGATCCTCCATTTGTATGAATGGAATTAATGACAGCCTTCTCAATGCCTGGGATACAACTTCAACGAATTATATAAATCTTGGACAAAGCCATACCTGTTTTGCGATTACAGATGTATTGATTGACAACATCATTAATGAACGAAAACTCAAACCAAAAAAAGTGATGCTTTGTTTTAAGGGTGATGCCATGGCTAGCCTGATTCATACAATGTATCCGGTAGCAGCTGACGCACCCAAAATCCTGAATTCCGTATTTCAAAGCAATTCATTTGTTATTCCTTCAATACTTAAACGCGCATCCTGGAATACCAATTACCTGACGAGGTCCTTCAAGTTTGAAGATGGAGATATGAGTAAAATATTTTCAGGTGAATATGGATACGAGCCTCAGGGATATAGGGATTCGGCCGCAGTTGAAGTCATTTACAAAAGACTCAAAGCCGGATCGGAAGCCAATTTCACATCAATAGAACGCGAGACCCAAGGAGTACAACAAGGTTTAAAAACAAAAATCTTCCTGACCAAGGTAGATGTCATGGAGAATGTCAAATTTCAGAGAGCATCTTTTGCGAATACTGCAAAGACACTTGATGAAAACAATATAGACTACGACATCATTCTTTATCCGAATATGATTTCTGCCAGAATGAACAAACCACACCTGATGGCAGATTATATACGCCATACTTTTAAAGGAATCGATTATACCAAACACAGAATAATATTCATGACAGACAGTGCCTTTCAGGATGCGCGATTGTTCACCGATATGAATCACCTCAATCCCAAAGGCGCTCGAATTCTAACTTCACTGGTGTACGAAGAATTGAAAAAAACTGATTAAGGTATTCATGTCAGTTCAGTCCTCAGCTAAAACCAAAGAATTGTCATTGTTCCTGCGTAATGTGGGGATCAGAATTTTTTTTCTTCTTATCCTCATGACCCTGTTTTTCGTGCTGCCAATTCCAAGGGCCTACTATTTCAGTACTATGGAGCGCACGATTCACAGCAAGCTCAGCTGGGTTTGGGAAAAACTATCGGAAACTGAATCGTTCGACAAGACAATCGTATTTGTAGGATCTTCTGTTTGCTTCTATGGTATTGACGACGAATTACTTTCTACAACAGATACTACCGGAATGTCTTATCTCAATTTCGGTGTCGTTCATCACTGCAATGACATCTCCGATGTAATACTTCGTGAAATGATAGAAAGACGCGGACTTAAACCAAACAAAGTCATACTTTGTCTGAAATCAGATGCACTCGCACGCGATGTACACCACATGTATCCATTAGCCGCGCATACGTCAGAAATTCTTGAAACCCTGCCAAATGGCAATACGCAGTTTATACCAACCGTGCTAAAACGTATCGCATGGAATACAAACTACTTCACAGGAAATTTCAAGTTTGACACGGGCGAAGACAGCCTGATCTTTTCAGGTGCTTATGGGTTTGAAGCACAAACGCCTGTTGACAGTTCTCAGATGGAGAAAAAATACAATGCCCAGCACACCGGAATGGAATCGGTATTCAGTTTTCTCCAAACTGAAGCACGATCTTCATCTCCGGGCATAAAAAATAAACTGCTTGCTGCAAAAAGATCTTATGTGGACAACGAGTATTTTCAAAACAAAATTTTCGCACAATCTGCCCAACTGCTAGATCAACATGAAATTGAATATTCCATTTTGCTCTACCCCAATTTCGCAGCTTCCAGAGCAGGAAAAGAAGAAGCAATGGTAGCATACGCTCAAATGCATCTTTCGTCAATTGACTTCAAAAAGCACCCTATACTTGTAATAAAGGATAAACGTCTTTCGAACGCCAGCTCATGGGTAGACATGAATCATTTGAGTATGGAAGGCGCTGCTATTTTCTCCAACAAAGTCAGAGAGACTCTTTTAAATAAGAGCGAATAATCCCCGTCTGATTACTCAAAGCTATTGAAGCTTGTTCTTCAGGCAAACCAAAAGGAGGGCCAAAAGGCGTTTTGTTCACATCAATGACATAGATCTTACCATCCAGTTTATTTCTGAGAATATCCAGTTCGCAGAAATCAGCACCCATGCTTTTTGCAAATTCTATTACCAGCATCTGCTCCGAAGGATTCAAACAATCATTGGCATCTTTCAAAACACTGAATGATACTTCGTTTGTAAAACGCACTTTATATTCCTTGAACTTGATGTATCCATGAGGAATACATCCAAGAACCACTGGAACTCTGTAATCCATGACAAGTTTTTCGTCATAGCCGTTGTCAATCAAAACCTGATAAACCTTGGACTTATCTGACGGAGCATTTATCGGACAGTCAACTATCTGACCATCGTGCAGTGCGTTGATATCGCTTTTGACAACTGCTTTGCCAACATAAGTAGCCGGATCAATCAAAGTATTGTATCCAAAAACATCCAGATGGATCTGATCCACTTTCACCTTCGAAATGTCAGTGCAGGCGCTGTTTAGTATTCGGTGTCCCGGATAATGTTTGGTTAGAAAATCCGAGTTTCCTGAAGTAGAATCATCAAAGTAGATGACCAGTGCTGGGTTCTTGACAAGTTGGTTTGTTATTCTGCATCCAAGCAGTCTGGCTATTTTAAATATCGTTGTTCTTTTGCTGGGAAAATCTGGCCATACAACGATGACTGGTAGATTAAATCCATTTGACACCCAGCGTTTCAAATCACCGGCGGTTTCTTTGAGATCCTTCAGTACCACCTCTGCGACAGGCATATCTATCCTGTAGTTATTCCTCAGTCCTTTTCTGTATTTTTTCGATTCCATTACGCCTTCATATTTTTAATCTTTCCGGTTACATGCATCGTGATAAAATCTCTTTCAGGCTTTGCTCCTCTTGCAGGTGAATATTCGCGGGCATAATAAATTATCTGCAAATGCAATTTGATCCAGGTTTCGATTGGGAACAACCTTTTTGCATCTGATTCTGTTCTTGTTACTGATGATCCGTCACTCAGACCCCATCTAAATAACATGCGGTGTATATGAGTATCTACAGGAAAAGCAGGGACACCAAATGCCTGAATCATGACCACGCTGGCTGTTTTATGCCCAACGCCGGGAAGACTTTCCAATTCATCCAATGATTCCGGCACCAGGCCGCCGTACTTGTTCATCAGTATTTGCGACAGCCCGAAAATATTTTTGCTTTTCGCAGGAGATAGTCCGCACGGTCTGATAATCGACTCGATTTCCACCGGTGATAGCTTAAGCATATCCGAGGGATTGTCGGCTCTTTCAAATAGCAGGGGAGTGATCAGATTGACTCTTGCATCGGTGCACTGTGCGGACAATAAAACGGCGATCAGCAAGGTATAGGGATCCTTGTGGTTTAGAGGAATATCAGGATCCGGATAGAGACGCGTGAGCTGATCCAGAATGTAAGCCGCTTTATCCTTCTTAGTCATTTTCAAGGATTAAAAACATGAGATTGCGCATTTTGAATCAAAACTGCGGTGCGCGTCTTGCCATGCGCAACCAAATCGACGATATTCTGCTGGTCAGTGAAATGTTCAAAGAGTATTGAATTCACAACTTCCATTGTCGAGAAATCAGTAGTGCCATATAACTCAAGATAGCAGTAAGTCAGGTCAGTTTCTGCTTCTTTGCCCACATACCTTGGTTCTACAGGAATGCCATTCAAACTGATTTTTAAATGTTGCTTCAGATAATTTTCAATTCTTGAATCCGCATCCGACGCCTCCCTTTCTGAGCCAAGCCGGACAGGATTTTCGCCGGTAGTGCCAATTGCTTTTTCCAGATCATCCGTAAAAATCTTACAGGTAATTTCATACATACCGGTTCGTCCGTTCAGCTCAATGGTCGTTTTACTCACATAGAACTTATGGACTTCAGAAGCAGACGTGCAGAAAATGATAACCATAAAAGCACATACCAGATTGATCACTTTTCGCATAGCCAGACAATTTGCGTGGAAATTTACCTCCAACACGATAAAAAAGCAGCATTCAGGCCTGAGCGCAACTAATTTTGACCCATATGTCGTCCATTCTTACAACAGATCAGATTCAGCAGGCCTTATCCCTGGTTCAAAATGCTCGCAGCATTGTCATAACCTCACACAAAAGTCCTGATGGAGATGCAGTTGGATCAGCTCTCGCAATCTTTCATTTACTTAAAAATCTGGGAAAAGAAGTAAAAACAATTCTTCCTGATCAGGCCCCGGACTTTTTGAAGTGGATACCTGGTTATGATGAAATTATCTTCTTCGAGGAGCAACCCGACAGATGCAATTCGATTTTTATGCAAAGTGATTTGGTATTCGCTTTGGATTATAACCATCTCAATCGGGTTGGAGACGCCATGCAGGTAAGTCTTGAAAACACAAAAGCAGACTTTATACTGATAGATCACCATCAGCAACCCGGGAATTTTCCCGTTGTCACCTATAGTGATACTTCTGCCTGCAGCACTTGTGAAATGGTTTACCGATTCACAGAACAAATTGGTCTGAAAGGCAATATTGATGTAAACATGGCTACCTGTGTTTATACCGGTATCATGACAGATAGTGGTTCGTTCCGTTTTCACACGGTTACTCCTGACACGCATAGAATAGTTGCTGAGTTGATGCAGCTCGGAATAGACCATGCGAGTATTCACCGCCAGGTATACGATGTCAACCTAATGGATAAACTCCGGCTGATCGGATATGCTTTGAGTGAAAAACTTGAAGTTATTGAATCATGCAGCACTGCAATGATCTGGCTGACCAAAGAGGAATTATTACGATACAACTACAAGCAAGGAGATACGGAGGGTCTGGTCAATCAGGCACTGAGCATCAAAGGAATCAAACTGGCGGTATTTTTCCGCGAGGGCAATAATGAGATAAAAGCATCATTCAGGTCAAAAGGAAGTTTTGATGTAAATCAGTTTGCGCGCACACACTGGAATGGCGGAGGTCATGTAAACGCGGCAGGCGGGATCAGTTCAGAATCCATTCAGGATACTGTCCAAAGACTCCGAGATCTTGTATTGAGTAATTCAGCGCTGATTAACCAATCGTGAAGCTAAAAATGAGAACAAAACTTTTTATGTTTCTTGCATTCATCAGTTTGATGGGCTGCAACGGTTGTGGTGAGCAGAGAATTGTAACAGAT
This sequence comes from Crocinitomicaceae bacterium, assembly GCA_040381475.1. GTDB lineage: Bacteria > Bacteroidota > Bacteroidia > Flavobacteriales_D > Sanyastnellaceae > JAIBBG01. Next base: position 17,121 of record JBEIHH010000005.1, read on the forward strand.
GCAGATATTCAGCGCGAACAACAAAGACTCATTCAGGAAACCAAAAAGGCACACAAGGAAGAAATGAAAGCCATCAGCCAGTTTGTAGCAGATCGCAAATGGCCGATGCAGCAAACTAATACCGGGCTGCATTATTGGATATATACTTCAGGAAATGGCCCGATGCCAAAAAGGGAAGACAGGGTTGCGATATCCTATACGATTACACTGCTTGATGGAACCGAATGCTATGTTAGCACAGATGAAAACCCAAAAGAATTTGTTGTAGAGCGCGATAATGTGGAAACAGGTCTTCATGAAGCCATTCAATTGATGCATGCCGGTGACCGGGCGAAGTTTATTCTTCCATCACACCTTGCATTTGGTTTTACAGGAGATTCAGGAAAAATCCCTCCCAACGCATCTGTCATGTATGACATACATTTGATTGCCATTCAGCAATGAACCTTTGTCAATACCTTATATCATATTGTGCCAGTCAGATGACCTTGACCGTCAGAATGCTGATTTTATCTGTAGTTACAGTTTCTCTTTGTAACTGCAATCCTCACCCGGATTACGAAAAAGTATCAGAGAATGTCTGGAAAAAACTCGAAAGCTTTGGCGATTGTGATCCGGATCTATTGCAAGCTGATTATTTCTTGATGGAAGTTTCTTTCAATAAAAAGAACGAACCGGATACCGGATATTCATTCCTGCTGCATCATCACAATATTCAGAAAATCCCTGCTGCAGGATATACCGGAGATCCAATTGGGCTAACACTTGCTGCTCTTCTGGACTCTATGAAATGTGGAGACCATTTGAAGCTTATTCTTCCATTCTCCGAATTCGACAATACCTGGCTAGGTGCATATTCAGACAGTTCAATGTATGAATCAAATGAAAAAATAGATCTTGACCTTCATCTGATCAGAACTTTCGACAAACCAGGATACACAAGGTATCTTATGCAGGCTGCTCAGCAAGGTGAGATTTCCGAACATGAGGCCATAGAATTGCTTCTGATGAATGACGTTGAAATGGGCTATGAAAAGCACGGTAAATGTTTCATACAATATGTAAACAGAACGGCAGGAGATTCGATTTTATCCGGGAGGGAGGTTTCAATCCTCTACAACACATTTTTGCTGGATGGAACTCTACTGGACGACACAACATCGATGCAATTTTCATTCGGGCGCCCGGGACAGATCGTAAGTGGCCTTCAATATGCGCTGAGTTTTCTCAGGGAAGGTGAAGAAGCAGTCATCTATTTGCCGTCGTTTCTCGCATTTGGCGATAAGGGCAGTACCAGTAATGTTGTACCGGCGCGTACCCCCGTTTACTTCAAACTGAAAGTCCTGGGTGTAAAGAATTCCAACGAAAAGTTCTGAAAGCCAGAACAATTTAGTCTTATATCCGTTATACAGACGCACAAACTCTGCCCTTCGGATGAAAGCGATACTCTGTTTGTTCCCGTTTTTGATATTCCTGAGCGAATGCCGCGCACAGGATAATTTAGGCATTGCAGGCAGCACCAGGGCACCCATGAACACGCTTTTGATCAATCCATCAACAATCGTTGATTCAAGAGCATTCATTGACATCAATCTCGCCGGGGTGAGTGTGTTTGCGAGAAACGATTTCGCCTTTCTGGATGGCAAAAGTTTTTCATTATCCATGTTTGATACAATGACCACAGTCCCGATGAATCGTGACAAAGGTCCGTATCATGCCTATGCAGATGTGATGGTACAGGGGCCCGGAGCTTCCTTCGCAGTGAAACAACATGCATTCGCTATCAATACTGGTGTGCGTGTTGTTGCAGACGCCAGAGGCCTTCCAAACAAACTGTCTGATTTGATCAACCAAGGCTTTCAATACAGAGAACAGATGGGTCAGGTTCAGTCATTCTCTAATGTGCGAACCAATGCTTTGGCCTGGGGTGAAGCAGGACTTACCTACGGTACTATTCTGGCAAGGGACGGCAACGCCATACTTCAGGGAGCTGCATCGATTAAAAGACTATTCGGAGTGGCAGGTGCGGGAGTAAGACTTGATAACTGGACTTATATTGTCAGGGACAGCACCCGACTGGAAACCCAGAACCTCAATGGTGAATATGGATTCAACGATCCTACGGCAGGATTGCTCAATGGAAAAGGATGGGGGTTCGACCTCGGATTCACCTACAAAGTCCGAAAATCGAATTCGGACGATTATAGACCTCATTCTCCCTGCACCGACGGAGACTATCTCTATAGCCTGGGAGTTTCACTTCTTGATTTCGGCCGTGTATCATTCAACGGACCATTTTACCGAAACGAGTTCAACAAGAATGAAAGCAGTGAGTGGGAGAATTATCAAGGAACAACAGCGAACGATATAGCCGGGGTAGACAGTCTGATCAACAGTAATTTCAATCTTGTGCAGGAAAACTCAAGTGACGGTCGATTCAGAATGAAACTTCCCTCAGCAATTTCCGTGCAGCTAGATTACAACCTCACACATAATTTTTACGTGCATGGTGTTATGACATATGGACTCCCCAGACTAAACAGCCTGGGAGTGCAGCGGGCATCTTATCTCGGAATTGTTCCCCGCTGTGAAATCAAGCGATTCGAAGTGAGTTTGCCTGTCTCACTTTACGAATGGCAGCATCCACAATTTGGACTTGCGATGCGACTCAATAGCCTGATTATTGGCAGTGATAATCTGGGCGGTCTGTTGTTCAATCAGGATATTTATGGCGCCGATATTTATTTCAGTCTTAAATACACGATCTTCAAGCACTGGAAGTGCAAAACAAAAAGCAAGAAGGCGAAAACAGTCGTTCGCCACGGCAACAAAGAACCACTTCCTTGTCCTTCATGGTGATTTATTAATGGCTCAACAGAAGTCAGCACCTTTTGATAATCAATTAATTGGATTACGAACCATGAATTAACTTCGCGTCATGATTGAAGCCCCCATTGATGTAAAGGACTATCATGATATCCGCCCATATTCTGACACCGAGCTCAGTGAGGCCATAATGCGCCTTGTTGAAGACCCCTTGCTCTATAAAATGATGAAGTGGGTCTATCCCGCTTTGCGAAAAGCTGAAATTCGAAAAATGTTTCAGGATATTCGCTCCGTTCAACAGTTCCAGGAGGAGATCGGAGCTCCGGTTATGAAAGTAATCACCCAAATGACTACCAGTGGGCTTTCTTTTTCGAATGTGCAAAATATCCGCAAAGACAAAGCCTACCTTTTCATCAGCAATCACCGCGACATCATCCTTGACAGCGCCTTACTCAATGTAAGCCTCATGGAAAGCGGCTTCGATACAACCGAAATTGCCATTGGGGATAACCTGCTGAAAACGCAACTCGTTCGTGATCTCGTCAGATCCAATAAAAATTTCATCGTAAACCGAGACATCAACGCAAAAGAAATCTACCATTACTCGCTTCGGCTGAGCAATTACATCAGACACACTATCAAAGAAAGAAAAACCTCCATATGGATTGCGCAAAGGGAAGGACGGAGTAAAGATGGTGATGACCGCACATCGACCGGTTTGCTCAAAATGTTCGCTATGTCCGAAGGCAGCAATGTCGAAGACTCTTTACAGGAATTGAACATTACACCCATGTGTGTGAGTTACGAATATGATCCCTGTGATTTGCTAAAAACACATGAATTGTTGCATGTTAAGTATTTCGGCAAATACGAAAAAAAACCCATGGAAGACTTTCATTCAATGCTTACAGGTCTTACAGGTCATAAAGGAAGAGTGAATATTGCAGTTGGAAACGATATGACCCAAACTCTGGAAAAAATGCGGCTGATTTTAAATAAAAATGAGAAATTTCGAGTGCTGGGTGAAAGTATTGATGAAGAAATGTTCCGAATCTATAAGCTTTGGCCAACCAATTATATTGCCTATGATCTATTGAATGGTACAAAGGATTTTAAAGATCAATATTCAAACATTCAGCGAATTGCTTTCGTCAACTATGTCAGAGGCCATGTATTAAAACTTGCGCTCAACAGAAAAAAATCCGGACTCCCCTCCACAAATCTCAACAGCACGAGCAGAGAAATTCTGCTGCAGATGTATGCTAATCCAGTGAGCAATCATTTGTCACTGGAAAACAAGAAAAAAATCTACTTTGAAACAATATGATTAAATTGATTCTTTCAATGTTTCTGTTTCTGTCGGCCATTATGCTTGCAGCTCCAGTTGCATTGGCCCAATGCGATGCCTGTCAATTTGAGGTTCAGTTAATCACCAACGGAGATTTTGAAAGTGGAAACACCGGTTTCACGACAGCTCTTGAATATTCTCCAGGTCCCATATTCTTTTGTCCCTTGTGTGATGAGAACACCTATGCCGTAGGTGCCAATGCAACTCTTTATCACAGTGGTTTTGCAGGTTCAGATCATACCAATCCACCAACAGGTGATTTTTTGATCGCCAACGGTCCGGGTCAGGCCGGTGCACTTGCATGGTGCCAAACCACCGCGGTTCAGCCCAATACCAACTATTCCTTCAGTTTCTGGGCAAGAGATGTAACCAATAACAACAATCCTCATCCAACAGCATTGCTTCAGGTAGCTTTCAACGGTATTGCGATGACAGATACTTTGAATGCAGACGGAGGCTGGGAGCAAATGATCGTCGACTGGAACAGCGGATCACTAACCTCGGTGGAAATCTGTATCATCAATCAGCAATCGCTCACAGGTGGCAATGACTTTGGGCTTGACGACATCAGTATGACCGGCTGCCATGACTATCAGCTGTCGCAGCCGGCAATTGCCGGCGATGACATTACAATTTGCAGCAACGAACAGGTAAGCATCGGAACCACGCCAATTGCAGGTTATCAGTACAACTGGGACAACCTCAACGGACTGAATTCAGGTACAATCGGCAATCCAATTTTATCGATTGAGAATGAAACTGACTTCCCGTTAACTGAAACATATATTGTAACCCGCGATTCTGCAGGTGTTGGCTGCACTGATCAAGATACAATAATGGTCACAATCCTGCCGCTTCCAACTTTTGAGCTTGGACCAGACCTTGTAATTTGCCCGGGAGAAGTTGCCACTATAGATGCAAGTGATATCTGGGACAGTATTGAATGGTCAAACGGTTCCAACACGAATTCCATAACTGTTGGCGAGGGAATATACGATGCCACCGTTTCCGTTGGCATTTGTTCATCAACCGATCAGATATTGATTACAGAAGTGGTGTTGCCGCAGATCGATCTCGGCGAAGATCAGGTAATATGTTCATCCGATAATCTTGTGCTCTATGCAGGCGTATTGGGGACATGGTCCGATGGTAGCATCTCTGACACACTCATTGTACCAACATCCGGCGACTATTCATTTGAATACAACCAACAAGGTTGCTCAGTTACTGACGCAGTATATGTTGAGATAATCGAAAATCCTGAAGTTTATCTTCCCGCTGACACGATCTTCTGTGAAGGCACGACCATCGAACTGAATGCCGGCATGGATGGCCTGTGGAGTACCGGTGCTTTGGGTTCATCCATTATTGTGAACACCCCTGCATATTACGATATCGTTGTGACCAATGGTCCTTGCACAGCACAGGCCGGCACAGTGGTTGAAATGATCCCGCTTCCTTCAGTCGATCTCGAAGAATTCGCTAGCATCTGTGAAGATGACAGCTTACAGCTCATAGCCTTTTCAGAAAACAATTTCAGCTATCTGTGGTCAACCGGTGACACTTTGGCCAATATTTTTGTAAGTGAAGCAGGAAATTACGAAGTGACTGTTTCCAATCAATGCGGCACTGATCAGGATGAAATTGATCTGGAGACATATCCCTGTTCCTGGAATTTGTTTATTCCAAGTTCCTTTACGCCTAATGATGATGGATTCAACGAGGGCTGGCGGATATATGGATATAATATTAGCAACGTCAGTGTTATAATTTACAACAGATTCGGCGATGCGATCTTTGAAACGAATGATCCCGGAATAGCGTGGACACCATCAACCGGAGTGTACGATGACGTATACAACTACCGCGTAGAGGCTACGGCATTCGATGGTGAACAGATCATTCAAACAGGACATCTTTACCTGCTTCGCTAAAAATTCGAAGCAAAAACCAATGAAAGTCCGATAAAGATAAAATATGCCGCACTAGAAGTCTTTTACGCATATTTGCGTTGAATTGAAAGAATAGATGCAGCAGGCATAGGAAAACATTATTTTGATTTAATAAAAATGAGTTGGTTTAAAAGAAAAATACAGGGTATTACTACCAAAAGCAAAGAGAAAAAAGAAATTCCCGAAGGACTTTGGTACAAATGTCCGGAATGCAAAAACGTAATCACATCCGACGAACACGCCGACAACAATTGGTGTTGCAACAAGTGTGGCTACCATGAAAAAATCGGCTCAAGGGAGTATTTCAGCATCTTGTTTGACAACAATGAGTACCAGGAAATAGCCGCCAATCTAACTAGCGGTGACCCACTGAAGTTTACGGATACCAAAGCATATGCCGACAGGATCAAAACCACCATCAGAAAAACCGGATTAAAAGATGCAGTCCGTGTTGGTTTAGGTAAGATACGAGGTGAAAATGCCGTAGTAGTGTGCATGGATTTTGCCTTCATCGGCGGTTCAATGGGTTCCGTGGTCGGCGAAAAATTCGCTATTGGCGTGGATGAAGCCATCAAAAACAAATGCCCATTCATTTGTATTTCAAAATCCGGAGGCGCCAGAATGATGGAAGCTGGATTTTCGCTGATGCAAATGGCAAAAACTTCTGCCAAGCTCACTCAACTTGCTGATGCAAAACTGCCCTACGTGTCTTTCCTCACAGATCCGACCACCGGTGGAGTAACAGCTTCGTTCGCCATGCTTGGCGATATCAATATTGCAGAACCAAAAGCACTCATTGGTTTTGCCGGCCCACGGGTAGTAAAAGAAACAATCGGTAAAGATCTGCCCGAAGGATTCCAGAGTTCAGAATTCGTATTGGAGCATGGCTTTCTGGACTACATTGTAGAGCGGAAAGACTTGAAAAATAAATTGAGCGAATCACTCAGGTGGTTTTCCTCTTCAACTTAATATGTTCTAAAAATAAAATTTCCGTAGCAATTATTTCACGAAAATCCTTGTGGTCACTTCCTGACCATTTTCAGGTGTGAGATTCAACATGTAAAATCCAGAACTCAAATTGTCAAGAACAAGAGTGCGTGCCGTTGCTTTTCCAGATTCCATAATCAACTCGCCAGCTATGCTGTAAAGCTTAGTGCTAAAAGGAATGTTCGCATTGATGAAAACCACATCACTTGCAGGATTCGGATAAACTGAATGCACAAAAGTTTGTGACTCTTCAATACCGGAGCAATCATCAACAATCAAGTTATCCATTGCGGAAGCACTGCAGTTAAATTCGTTAGTCACAGTATAAGTCACAGTATTTAGTCCTACCAACGCATTCATCGGGTTGAATGCATTGTTTTCAACTCCATCTCCACTCATAATGCCACCGGCCGGATTCGCCACCCATGAGAGGTCAGGCCCGAGATCACAAATCTCATCAACACTGAATTCGAAAAATGCGTATGGTGCCGGATTAACCGTTAAGAGGAATTCTGCGGAAGAGATACATCCTTGTTCTGAAGTACCTGTTACATGATAGTTCAATGTGGCAAAAGGAGTGATCGCAATCGTTGCCACATTCTGATTGGTGTTCCAAACGTAACTGCTTGCACCACTTGCTTCTAGCACAACATCGTCACCTGCGCATACCGTTGAATTGCCGTCAATACTCACAATAGGAAGAGGATGTACAATAACTTCAACAGTTTCAGTTCTTGTGCATCCATTGTTTCCGGTGCTTATCAGACTAAGTGTTGTATCCTGCTCAGGAACGAAGAAAAGCTCAGTCTCAGAAGAGCCATTATTCCATACAATTGAGCCATCCGACCAAACTGAAATTGACAAATAATCACCATAACACAACTCATCATCACCGGTAATGGTCACGAGTGGAGCAGGATCCACATTGATACTGATATTGGTAAAATCAGTGCACCCGAATTCAGTATAACCTACCAAGTTGATAATGCTATCCTGCGTTGGGGCTGTATTAAAAGTGTCACCTTCGAAAACACCGTTCCAGATGTAATAATCGGCTCCATTACCATACAATTCAGTTGACAATCCTTCACAAAAACTTGTACCCCCCGTTCCTGTGACAATTGGTACCGGATGAATGACAACATCCAATGTCAGAGAATCGTTGCACCCGGTATTATTTATGCCATAAAGCGTCAACACAAAATCATCGGCGCCAATAAACTCTAGCAGATCATCCTGCAAGCCGGTGCTCCACGTGTGATTATCTGCGCCAGATGCCAAAAGCGATACCGTTTCACCCTCGCAAAAAGGGTTAACGACCTCGATTTCTAAATCCGGAATCGGATTGACTGGAATTTCAAAAGTCTGAATGGTGTTGCATTCGGCAGAAGAATACGCTGTAACCTCGAACCTCAATGTGTCAGCGGGTTGGTCGAAGAAAATATTGTTCGGTTCCTGAGTAATATCCTCTCCGGTATCAAGATTCAACCAGGAGTAAAACTCTCCTCCTGTTGCTTCCAGATTCAGGACTTCACCTTCGCAGATTTCGTCAATTCCAACCACATTCAAATCAGGATAGTCACTCACCACGATATCCAAAGGTATCGTTACAAAACAGTCCAGAAAATTATAAGCTTCGATGAAGTAAGTAAAATCTTGCTGCGGGTATAAAGTATGCGGACTTGTTATTGTTCCAAGCTCATCTTTAAAATAATCAGCGCCTTCAAAGGTGATCACTATTGAATCACCTGAACAAATTGAAGTATTTGCCATGATTGTTGGTTCAGGTAATGGAATAACTTCAATGGCATAATAAATTGTCGTATCACATTCAGCAGCCAAATAGATGGTCAGGGTATATTCTGGCTGGGGACCAACGATAAAACTGACACTTGGATCTGAAGATCCGTCAAACCATTCAATATCAAGTTGAGTGTTTACTGAAATAGTTGCTTCCCCTCCTGGACAAACGCTTGTTGTTCCCGTAATAGCTATGGAATCGGGTAATTCGAGGATTTCTATTGTGAATTCCGTGATAAAAGGGCATCCCGCCGGATCAATACCGCTGGCAAAAGAAGTGAAAGTTGTATCAAGGATAAAATCCCGAAAATAACTTTTTGTACCATCATACCAGGTCAATTCAATACTAGGCTCTGATGTAATTTTCGCAGTATCAGGTCCACAAAGTTCCAAATCGCCAACTATTGTAACAGGAACTCCATCAATAACGGTCATTACGACATCATCAGATCCGACGCATGTTTCGTTATTCACAGTGTATGTAAGCACATACTCCCCTGGTTCCAGACCGGACGGATCGAAAAAATTACCAGTGACATTTGTTCCGGAATACGTGCCTCCCAACGGAAGAACCAGAGGAAGTTCGAATGGATCCTGATTGGTACATAACGTATCATTACCGAATAAATCAAAGTTTACTTCACAATCCTGAGCTCCTACCTCATAAGTATCAAACAAAAAACAAAATATAAAAAACAAGGGTATAAAGCGTGTCATGAAGGGTTCGATTGTTTATCCGGCCAAATTACTAAAATAACGCCTGACATTGAAACCCGGAACTCCGCAAAATGCAGATTTACCTCAATTTTCCAGACTTCTTAACGCTAAATTTGCAATCCTAAAATGAATCAATTTAGAAAAGTTGCATTTCACACGCTGGGTTGTAAACTGAACTTCTCGGAGACTTCCGCCTTGTCAAAACAGTTCAACGCAGCGGGATATGGCCGTGTCGAGATGGATGAATCTCCCGATGTTCTTGTCATAAATACATGCAGCGTAACTGATCAGGCCGATAAAAAATGCCGGAACATCGTTAACCGGGTAATTCGCAGGAATCCAGGTGTCTATGTTGCCGTAGTCGGATGTTATGCACAATTAAAACCTAACGAAATCGCGCAAATTCCGGGAGTTGATCTGGTGTTAGGAGCCGGTGAAAAATTCAACCTGGTCGATCATATCGAACATAAGATAAAAGGCAATGGACCGGTAATTTCTGCCGGTGAAATCAAAGATGTAAAAACGTTCATTCCCTCCTATTCCTCAGGTGATAGAACACGCACTTTCCTAAAGGTTCAGGATGGGTGCAATTATTTCTGTGCATTTTGCACCATTCCGCTGGCAAGAGGAAGAAGCAGAAGCGCAGACATACATTCGACTTTGGCAGAAGCCCAAAAAGCCATCCGCGACGGTGCAAAAGAAATCGTTCTTACCGGCGTGAACATAGGAGACTTCGGAACAGCGCATGGTCAGAATCTTATCGGGCTTTTGCGTGAGTTAGATCAAATTGAAGGAATTGAAAGATATCGGATTTCCAGCATTGAACCCAATCTACTCTCTGACGACATCATTGACTTTGTTGCCGGAAGTGAAAAATTCATGCCTCATTTCCATATTCCACTTCAAAGCGGCAGTGACGAAATTCTGAAGTCAATGCGAAGAAGGTATAGGACAGACCTTTATCGCCAGCGAGTTCAGCGAATCAAATCAGCAATGCCCGATGCATGCATTGGTGTGGATGTGATTACAGGATTTCCCGGAGAATCCGATGCACTCTTTGATGAAACGAGAGAATTCCTGCTGGATCTTGCTGTTTCCTATCTGCACGTTTTTACATACAGTGAAAGAGACAATACGACAGCTCTGCGTATCGCAGATGTTGTAGAGATGGAAAAAAGGAACGACAGAACCAAAATTCTGAGATTGATTTCAGAAAAAAAGAAACGTGCTTTTTACAACGAATTCACAGGAACCAACCGCAATGTTCTTTGGGAATCTCAGGAAGATGAAGGTATCATGTATGGATTCACGGATAACTATATTCGGGTAAGAACCGGATTTGATAAGGAACTCGTAAATCAAATTACGAAGGCAGAGCTCATTTCTGTAAATGCTGACACGGAAATGCAAGGCAACGCTAAATCATAAAACTAAGCTGTAGCCATTTGTTCCACAGAGCCTTTTCAAAACCCAATAGCTTCACCTGATCACGGGAAAATCCGAAACTCAGATCGAAGGAATACTTTCCCAACCAAAACTCAACACCGGTTGAAGCATATGCTCCAAATCCGACGCGTGCAGTCTGCTGGGCTTGCATGGCAGTCTGGCCAATAACGGGCACATTCGTAACAAGATCGAAAGATCGCTCTGCAACCAGCACATAATTCTTGGTCCATTTGGTGCCAAGCATACTTCCACCCATCTGAATATAGAAGTTCGAAAAATCGCCCATCATCCAACCCTGACGATAACCGAGGTTTATATTGAAGCGTTGTTCTTCACCAACTATGGAAAATAAACGAACGTCATTCTGCGCATTCTGTTGAATTGGAGTTCCAACAAACTGAATGCTAAATTGCCCGATAGCTTTAAGCCTGAGTGCATTCAAATTGAAAACGAGCGAAGCATATCGATTAAAATTGTATTTCATCTGAAGCCCCACATACATCCCCGGATTGTATTTCATATTCAAGGGATAAGAATCGTAAGGAAAAAAATAGCTTTCGGTGTTGTAAAACGTTTTGATGTCGCGAACATCATTGATGAAAGGACTATTGATGCCTATTCGCTCCTCGACTGAAAACCATTGGATTTCCGCTGCCTCATTGATGAAGCCATCAAAAGAGCCGCTTCCATTGTAAAGGCCGGCTGTTTCAGCATTGCCGAAATAAGCACCAATATTCAGCCCAAAAGTGAGTCCATGAATTGTATCCTCTTCAGGTTCTTCTTCATCATACATGAATGTCTTCGCTGCCGAATGCCGCGATTTCCAATTCAACTGACCGAAAACGCCTCCATACGAGAAACAACACAAAAGAATTACTACGAGCGCGAGTTTAGGATTCTTCATACAAAAACGAATTTAATACATTCATCACAAACAAAACAAAGCTTCATTGAAGATACAACATTGACTTTCTCAGAGATTATAAAAGTTTGAAGCGAAAATACATGGGCACCTGAAGCATCCTTAAAAATCATTTAAGTGAATCACTCAAGGCCTGAAATCTCTGAGCAATGGTGTTACCCATTCGGGTAACTGCATTCTGAATGGCCATGTAAGCTGCGGGATTCATGCCAGATTTATTGCTTTCGCCTTGCGATTTCACCTCATCCAGGCCACCGTTTATTTCATCTGCCAGTTGTTTCAAATTCTGTATCAGCTTCCTTCTTGATTCTTCCAGCACAGCCACTTTTTCATCCGAACTCTTCACGCCGGATTTAAGCTGATCCCTTTCCTGTCTCGTGTCATTTAGCTTTTTGACAACAGCTTCCAACTCAGAGCGATCTCCCGCTTTCTCAATTTCTTCCTTCATTCTCTTCCGCATCTTTGATTTTGTGATCAAATACATTACAACCGTCAACAAAAACATAAACAGAGCAACACCGGCAACAGCCATCCACAGTTGTTGCTTTTGCAATGCATCCTGCTCAGTCTTTTTCAAAACAGACTTTTGAAATTCCAATGATTCATTCAAACTATCAGCTAATGCTTCAACCATTTCAACTTTTGAGTTCAGCAAATTCGTTTTGGCATCGTTTAATCTCCGTGTACAAATCAGTGCCTGTTCCCATGATCCCAATGTAACAAACTTCCCATAAATCCACTCATGCAATTTTTGAAAGTACTGCGTTTGCGTGTCCAGGTCTTTTGCAGAATCGACTAACTTCACCAATGAACTTTGATTGAATGAATTCGGTGCTTTTAGTCCGGTCAAAAAAATCTGTTCCAGTTCAGCAATAAAACCAACACCCGCCAAAGTCATAGCTGAGTCTGCAGCAAGACTGTCAAGTCGTAATTTCCATTTTTTATCGTTAGTAAGCAAAGCTGAGTCTGCAACTTCATAGATGTTATGCGCAAAAACATTCAATTCAGAAAGCTCCTGCATTTGCAAGTTTCTCAACTCAATTTTTACTATTGAGTCGTTCTGTGCGCGAGCATTGATAATGAAAAAAAATAATAAAGCGCCGAGTATGTATTTCATTTTTTGTTTGCTATCATTTTTTTGACGAATTCCAATTGCGTATCGATTTCCCTTTTGATGTCCTCCGGTTCCCAATCCACGTAGAAGTCAGGTTCAATTCCCGACTGGTCATATTGAAACGAATTGTCATAATTATACCGTATGGTAGAAATACTGACCCGCAGGCCTGAGTTAGGTAACTCATACCAAGCGGGATTGCCCCACGTTCCCGTTGAAGGTCCCAGGCACTGCTCCCCGACTATGAGACCTCGCTTTCTTGTTTTGAAAGCATTGGTAAAATCAACTCCCGCAGAAGCAGTAAGGCCGTTGATGAGGAGATAACAATTTCCTTTAAATACAGCGTCGCTCTTTTGCTTGGCAGCTACATGAAAATACAAAGTGTCCATTTCTCCATATTTCAGTGCAGCAAACTTTCTGAAACTCTGAACATCCTCATTGTTTTTAAAAAACAAAAAAGTAAAAATCTTTCCAATCGTAGTATGAAAAAATTTAGTTCTTTTCATCGCTATCTCACTATTGCGGCCAATGACATTGCTCGGAGTATTGTATCCGGACTGATCAATGTAGGAATAGAGGTATTCAACCCAGGCACTGCTGCCACCGCCATTTCCCCTTATATCCAGCACAAGATCATCTGAACCTGCTTCAATAGTTCTGCGGATGGCCTCAGCAATATCCTTGCGGTACTTCCTTCCTGATGGAGGAGAAAATGTGGACACTTTCAGAACAGCCAATTTGGTAGATTCATTTATTTCAAATTTCACCGGAGCGTTAAGGCCTTCCTGATTTCGCTGAGCTAACTTCTTATGGTACTCCTTTTGACGATAACCTTTCAATCTTACGATCACTGGCTTATCCGATCCAACAGGAATGAACTCCACCTCATTCTCCGCGCCATACGGTTTCATCAAACCCGCAACTACAGGCAATATGGCCGTAGCAACAGCATCGCGTGCTCTGGTGGCATCCCCTTCTATACACGCATATTCCAGAGATCGCTCATAGAGCTTTGCTATCGGAATCTGATTAACCGATAGCACTTGTGCGCCCTTTTCAATCTTATTTTCCCAATCAGATTTTACGACAATCGAGAAACGCTTACTGGCACTATCAATTTCCACTCTCTCAAGATTAAGTGGCATAACGAATCCATTATCAAGAAGCTGAAGCATCAGCAATTGATTATAATCCATGGCTGTGTGCGAATCGCGTAATACACCGAGCAGGTTTGCGATTATGAGAGAAAACTCTCTGTAATCCATCTCCTCATCCAACGCCAATTTGCACGCCAGATACATGTCCTCGAACTCTTTCTCTGTGCAAAAAACAAAGGCATCCGGATGACTTTCCAAAATGGTTGTTTTCAACTCCAGAAGATCAAACTCAAGTAACTCCCGATCAAACTTTCCCGAAGCGGTTATTTGAGCAAAACCCGTTGTGAAGATTAAAAGCAAGCAAAAAATGAAAAACAACCGGTTCATGCGAGGTATCAATCCTGATTTATTTTTCTTACCATGGTGAGAATCGTTGCAAGAGCAACGGTTTCTCCGGTCTCATCATAAACATCCACAAGAAATCGGACGATGCCTTTTGCAATATCTTCAGGGTTTCTTTTTTCCTGATCAATTTTCTCTTTAACAGTAAAGCGAACACCGATAGTCATACCAGGATAAACAGGTTTTGTAAAACGAGCTTCATCCAAACCATAGTTTAGCAATACAGGTCCTTTTTTCGGATCAACGAATAAACCGGCAGCTTTGGAAAGCACAAAATAACCATGAGCAACTCTCTTCTCGAATATGGTACCATCGAGTGATGTAGCGTCCATGTGAGCATAAAAATTATCACCGCTCACATTGGCGAAATTGACTATATCTGCCTCTGTAACTGTGTGTTTATGTGTAAAAACCGTTTCACCGATTTGCATTTCCTCAAAATGTTTGCGAAACAGATGGGGTTCAGCCTCTGTTTGCAACCCACCATATTGATAGACATTCGTAATTGCCGTAATTGTCGTCGGCGAGCCTTGTATAGCAGTTCGCTGGAGGTAATGCATCACGCCACGCTTGCCGCCCATCTCTTCTCCTCCGCCTGCTCTGCCCGGACCACCGTGAACCAACAGAGGCATTGGAGAACCGTGACCGGTGCTTTCCGGTGCACATTCCCGATTCAGCACCAGGATGCGGCCATGATGCGATGCGGCACCCAAAACAAAATCACGGGCAATTCGATTGTCCGCCGTGGTGATGCTGCATACCAATGAGCCTTTACCAAGTTTGGTCAATGCAATGGCATCGTCAAGCGTCTTGTAAGGCATTAAAGTAGTGATAGGTCCAAAAGCTTCTACTTCATGTGTTACGGTATTCTTGAACGGATCGCGATTGAGAAGCAGTACCGGCGACAT
Organism: Crocinitomicaceae bacterium; assembly: GCA_040381475.1. Classification (GTDB taxonomy): domain Bacteria; phylum Bacteroidota; class Bacteroidia; order Flavobacteriales_D; family Sanyastnellaceae; genus JAIBBG01. The sequence continues at coordinate 32,640 of JBEIHH010000005.1, forward strand.
AAATGCACCATGATCATAACTTGCATCTATCAACTCAGATTTAACCGGGTCGCCATAAACAATCTCTGACCCAGTCTTAAGGATTTCGAGTTTCTCGAGCACATCTGTCCTTTGAGCCATGGCAGCAAGCGCTCCCATTCTTACACTTTCATTTCTTGGATTGCCTATGGCAGTCTTTCCAAGAGCTTTTGCCAAAGCAATCTGAACATCTTCGACCAACTCCTCGGGAACAAATACGCGTCGGATTGCAGTACATTTTTGCCCACACTTGACAGTAACTTCCTTTCTAACCTCCTTGATGAACAGATCAAATTCTTCAGTGCCCGGTACTGCATCCTTCCCTAAAACAGCTGCATTCAATGAATCCGCTTCCATATTAAAATGGACGGATTCCGCAATGATTCTGGGGTGAGCCTTGAGTTTCATCCCGGTTGAAGCGCTACCAGTAAAGGTTACTATATCTTGAGACGTAACATGATCGAGCAAACCATTGACATTGCCGCAAATCAGTTGCAGTGAACCTTCAGGCAGTATCCCTGAAGCAATGATATCCCGGGGTACAGCCTCTGTGAGATAGGAAGTAATCGTAGCAGGCTTCACTACTGCGGGCACACCGGCAAGTAAGTTCACGGCTATTTTCTCAAGCATTCCCCAAATGGGAAAATTAAAAGCGTTGATATGAAGGGCAATTCCTTCACGGGGCACCATGATGTGGTGTCCTATAAACGTTCCCTGTTTGGAAAGTTTAACCAAATCTCCATCCACATAGAAAGGCTCATTGGGAAATTGACGCCTTAGGGAAGAATAAGCGAAAAGATTGCCAATACCTCCGTCTATGTCAATCCAGCTATCGATTTTGGTTGCGCCGGATCGATAACTCAGTTCATAGTAAGCGGCTTTCTTTTCGTTCAGATACATAGCCAATGCTTTGAGCATTCTGCCGCGCTCCTGAAAGGTCATTTTGCGCAAAACCGCCCCACCCTTCTGACGTGCGTAGTTAAATACGTCATCAAAGGCAATTCCCTCCGCACTCGCCACTGCCAAGGTTTCACCTGTAACGGCGTCAAATAGTTCCTTTCCGTTCCCGCGGCCGGTTTCCCAGTTTCCCAGGATATAATTCTGAAGTTTCATTGCCGGTTTCTATTGAATCTGCTGCGAATTTCGGACAGAAAGGACCAACCGTTTTTAACATCGGGTTCCGTTTACCAACAAAATTGACCAACCAGACCTCTGTAAAGGCTTTCGAAGCTACTATTCACGGGACATAGACCTCGTCGATGTATTTCCAGCGTAAATCGCCTAAACGCAAAAAGATTGTTCATCAGAAATAAACTTTTGCAACACAAATTCAATTTGTTAAATCAACAAAACTCGATTTACATTGAATGTGAAAATATCCTTTCCCGGCAATAAAATTCATTTTCTGGTCAGAAAAATGATTTTATTGCCCTTACAAAATGTTTGGTTTCATTTGGAATTTACTTTCACACATGAAAAAATTAAATCATGTGAAAACTCAAGGTTTACAAGGCTCAGAAATCCAAAATTGCGATTATCGAAAAATTTTTATTGAATAAACTGAAACCTATATCGGGAGATCACCGTTCAACTACCCTGAAAACAACAACAAACTGAAAGCTTCAAAGAGTAATAGGTTATGACAAAGAGAGTTAAAACGAATCTGGCAGGAACAACAGTTGAAAGTTTCGTCGGTAAATGCGACAACTATTTATTGGCTTTGAAAAAGGATATATTTTCCAGCCTTCATGTAAAAGTATCTGAACTAGAAGAAAAACTTGTGCGCATGAAAGCGCTGCAGTTTCAGGTTCTGGAAGGCAGTCACAAGGCAGTAGTGCTCAGGAATGATATGAGAAAGGAAATAACCAAAGACATGTCAAGATTGTGCGATTGGATTAACATTCATTACCACGACAATGAAAACTATCTTTATGAATGTTCATTTGAAATGGTCAAACCAAGAACAGCAGCGATAACTCCCTCAGGTATAAAAAAGCTTACGGTATATAGGGCCTCAGAAAGTGGTAAGGCACAAATAATTTGGAAAGGCAACGGCTCCAAATTTTACAGAGCACAGATGACTGTTTCTCCTCCCGGAGAACAACAATGGAAAGATGTAGCTATGGTTACATCCAACCGATGCGAACTTGAAAACCTTCCGGTAGGAACCTTCTGTTACTTCAGAGTGCAGGGGGTGAATTCAGCCGGGCCAGGAGAATTCAGTGAGATTTTTGCATATATGGCTTCGTAAACAATTCATACTATCTGATATCGAAAACAAGTAAAACTATCCACCCTATCCTGAAAAGCCCTCCACCCTCGAGGGTTTTTTCTTTTGGCTTAGGACATAAAAACAAGAGGCCGCCCGCTGGCGACCTCATGTCACTAAACCTTTAACCAAAACCTATCTACATAATAGATAGGAATATGCTGCAAATATATGTTGCATAAATGGTTGTGTCAAGTATGTTGAAAACTATGTACGCATATAAAAGTGCCACGGAAGCATGTTCATGCGCGAAACAGGTAAAACACATGTGTATCAGGAATGGGACATCAGTAAAATTAACGCATTCATAAAGATTCAAAAAGGGTTTAACAAGAAGGTATTCAAAATCGGGAATTATCTTCACCCCATGAAGATCAGTTTATTATTCGCTATTGTCGGTTTTAGCATAACTGCCTGTTCACAGAATAACCGACAAGTCATCAATGACCAATTCTCCCGTCTGACCGGCAATTGGGAAGGTTTTATGGAATATACCGATATGTATGACAATAAAATCAAATACAGTATGCCCGCAGAGTGCCAGACCCTGTACAATGGCAAAAAATGGCAATATGCCGTTCAATATGACGAAGGCGAAGGAGAAAAATCTGGCGGAAAAGGTGATTGTACGGTCAATGATGATGGCACGCGGATGAACTACGATGGAGTGGTTTGGAATGTGGTAAATGTCACGCAAAAGGGAGATTCAATTAATATTGTACTCGAAACAACGGGTAAAGAAAATCGCAAAAAAGCCAATCTGAGGAGAACCATTTTTTCGACTTCAGAAACATTTTCAATTTTGGAAGAGGTCAATTTTGTAGAGGAAGGACCAAACTACATTCTTCGCAATAAACACGTATTCAGAAGGAAGAAGTAGATGCACTGATCTGATCAAGTCATCAAAAAAGCACGACATTTGCGCCCTACGATAAAAATGCTATGATCGGCGCGAAGGCCTCTTTATTCGAAAAAATCACTCAATTCTCAGGATCACTGTCGATTCGAAATATCCTGATACTGGCATTCGTGGTAAGGTTGATGGCTGTGTTTTTTGCCCGCGGGTATATGATGCACGACGACCACTTCCTGACAGTCGAACCGGCAGCAAGTTGGGCTGATGGCAGCAATTTCAATCACTGGTTACCGGGCATTGGCAATAACAACCCACATCCCGAACCAATCAGCTTTTTTTATCCGGGAATACTTTATTCACTTTTTCAGATTTTGCAATGGATTGGCATTGAGAATCCGGAAATTCAGATGTATTTCATCCGGCTAATCCATGCTGCCTATTCGCTGCTGACCATCTACTTTGCGTATAAAATCACAGAACGAATTTCGAATAAGTCCAATGCTTCTCAGGTAGGCATTCTGCTTGCTTTGATCGCCATTCTGCCTAATTTTTCTGTGCGCAATCTCGTTGAAATGTTTTGTATGCCACCGCTACTTGCGGGTATCTACCTCATCATTGCACACATACCTTTGAGAAACTTCAAGTTAGGGAAGGCCAAGTTTGAAGGGAACAATTTGAGTTCCTCCAGAAAATGGTCGGGGTTGAATTTTCTGATTATTTCAGCGATACTGATGGGCGCAGCAGTCGGCATCAGATATCAAACCGGGCTGCTCGTGGCTTTGGCAGGATTAGTTTTGTTGATTCAACGAAGTTTTTTGTACGCTTTCCTTTTCGGAGTCATTTCATTCGGTACTTTTTTTCTCACTCAAATTGATGATGTCCTTCTTTGGGGAGGGCAGCCGTTTCAGCACCTTGCAGGCTACTTTCAATACAACAAGGAAAACGCATTGAATTATCCCGGATCACCACTGGCGTATCTCAGCTTCATTGGCATATTCATTCTTCCTCCGGTAAGTTTATACCTTCTTGCAGGTTATCTTAAAATTTGGAAAAAACACTTGATTATTTGGCTTCCGGTAACCGGTTTTCTAATCTTCCACATTCTTTATCCTAACAGACAGGAAAGATTTATACTACCGGCACTGCCATTCTTTGTCATTCTTGGTATCGTCGGCTGGAATCAACTCATGAACCCATCAACCCGTCTTATTCAAAATCAAAAACTTATTCGTTCCGGTTGGATTTTTTTCTGGGTATTGAATCTCTCGGCAATGCTCATTCTTTGTGTTACATACACCAAGAAAAGTCGCGTTGAAGCCATGAGTTATTTATATGAGCAGGGTGACTGCAAAAATTTCGTACTCGAATTCACGCACTCAGATGCTGGCGCCATGATGCCTCAATACTACTCCAACAATTGGTCAGGGTACTATTATTTCCGAAAAGGCGATATTCCAAAGGATTATATCCTCAACATGGAACATGATCAGCGGACAACAAGAGGTCAATACCAACCACGATTGATCCCAAATTATTTTCTCTTTTATGACGATGAGCAACTCGAATCAAGGGTGGCAACATTCAAAGAATACTTTCCATCAATAGAATACAAGACAACTATCGAACCGGGCTGGTTCGATCGAATGTTGCATCAGTTAAATGACAAAAATTCATTAGAAAAAATTCATATCTATAAAGCCGAAGGCGGAATAACACAATAAGAATTATTATGAAATATTTCACGCCAGACTACCTGCAGTTTTTTAAAGATCTCGCCGGTAATAATAACCGGGAATGGTTTCATCAGAACAAAACACGCTATGATGCAAGTGTAAAAAAACCATTTGAAGTGTTCGTGGAGGATTTAATAAAAACAGTTCAGAAACACGACAAGAGCATTCAGATTAAGCCGTCAGAAGCGATATTCAGGATCAACCGTGACATTCGTTTTTCAAAGGAAAAAACACCATACAAGCTCAATGCTTCGGCCGTAATTGCACCGGGTGGCCGCAAAAGCACGGGTTCATCGGGTCTCTATGTTGAATGTGGTCCGGAAAAGCTAGCGCTTGCAAGTGGAGTCTATTCACCGGAAAAAGAACAACTCCAGAATATCAGGGAACTTATTGCGAAGAAACCCTCGAACCTGATGGACATTCTTGCAGATAAATCCTTCAAAAAAATTTGGGGTGAATTGCAGGGAGAGAAAAACAAAATTCTTTCTCCTGAATTCAAAAAAGCGGGGGAAAAATGTCCCTGGATTTACAACAAACAATTTTATACCTGGGTTGAATTAAATCCCAAATTCATAACTTCTGACAAACTGATGGACACGGTGCTGGAACATTATATCGCGGCAAAAGCCCTGTCTCAGTTTTTGAACAAAGCCAGTTAAAATGAAAACGTTCTTGGAACAACTCTGATTTATATTGGTACCTGATGGACAAGCGGAGAAATGTCAATATAGCCTTTAAAACGTGAATTGATGTTGTTGACTATAGACATGTTCGTTTCACTTGGCTGAATCGTATTCAAAGATAACACCTCAAAATCGGGTGCATTTTCAGTCGACGGGTAGTAGACATAACCTTGCAATAAGCCATTCCTGACAACAACATATGATAATTCGTCATCATGGCGACCGGTTCCTTTGATTACGAATGAGGGTTCTCGTGTATGAAGAATTTGCACAGCCGATGATAGCACTTCATTGTGCTCAACATACGGCGGAAGATCGGCATGTATATCAAAAACATTCATACCAATCAATCTCGGATCAATTCCAAACTCGGATGATAGCTGTCCAAGCCAAGTTCTTGCAGCGTGCTCGGAAAAGAAGGTTTTGTGTGCCGTCATAGGGCGATTACTAATTTGCATCGCCAGACGATCATAACCTTTCTGGTCAGTATATTTTACAATATTCACCCTCTGAGACTTTCGTTTCTGAGCGCTATTGTATGCCGGCCAGTGCCTGCGGATTTCAGAATCTTCCAGTAACAATGCGATCAACTCAGTTCCTGTTAATTCAACCCGTATTTGATGAATCTCCTTCATGAAGGCCTGCATCCGTTTTCCTTCTGAATTCGTTGTAAAATGCTGCTTGACTCTTTTCTTGATATTGTTGGCTTTTCCGATGTAAACAGGTTTGCCTTTTTCATTTAACATATAATACACACCGCAGGATTCAGGCAATCGGTTGTAGTCGTCCAAATTCAGATTTGGCGGCATATAAACTTCACCTGATGCGCGGGCAATCATCTTTCTGAATTCAGGCTCATCAATTTTTTCGCGAGAAATTTCAAAAACCCTCGTAGCGGCATATGCATCGCTGAGCGCCCGGTGAGCTGCAGCATTGGTGATATCCAAGATTGTGCACAGATTTCCAAGACCATAAGACTTAAGACCAGGCATTGCCTTTCGAGCCAGCCTCATCGTGCAAAGGCGCGGAGCATTCCAGTTCCTTCCGATAGCTGCGAATTCCGCTTTGATAAATGAAAAGTCAAAGTTCACATTGTGAGCCACGAAAATGGCATCTTCAAAAATCTCCTCAAGCTCATCTGCAACCTGATGAAATGGGGGAGCTCCTTCAAGCATCTCATCATTGATTCCTGTAAGCGCAACAATGTATTGCGGTAAACGAACACCCGGATCTATAAGTGAGGTGAATTCCCTGATGACCTTTTCTCCATCATGCAAAACAACACCAATTTCAATGATGCCATTACCTGCGGCATGGCTTCCTGTAGTTTCTATATCTGTGATTGCAAAAAGCATCCAATAAATCGATTGCACGAATTTACATGAGCAATTAAACGAAGCCTTCGGCATTTGTAAACATTCATAAAAAAACCCGAACCAGCAACAATAATGAGTACTTCCAATCGTTTACGGTGATTCCGTCGAGTATGCGCTACCTCTGTTCAACAATGCTATTTCTTGTCTTGCCAATGGTAATTAGATCGCAAACGACTGAATTCGGTTTATTTTATACCTACGGCGTTTGTTTTAATACACATAGTAGCAATAAGGAGGTGATGCGACCTACAGATGGTTCTGCAGTTGGTGGATTTTTCCAGCTGAGCAATGGCAACAAGGCACTTGGATTCAGAGCGTCGCTTGAATGGTGCAGGAATGACGCACTTTTCAGAATTTCAGATGAAACCGCCATTCGCAATTATCAGGGAGCCGCTGAACTTAAGCTGCAATGTACCTTGCCCATAAGCGCACGAAGCAAAATTGCGCTGGGCATAGCACCAAGTATCATTACATCCACAAGAATGGTTCTCGAATTCAGGAACAAATCGAACGGAACAATTTACGGTGAACAACACACATTGCAAACCACAGATGGAGAACTCAACGAACTCAATTCCTCCTTGTGCATCTCATGGTTTTATCAGATCCGGGGTCGGTTCAGCATTGGTCTGCATGCAGACCAGGATATGTTGAAACTATACGACCAAAATATCGCCATCAAACAACTGGAAGGTACGGATGATCGAACTTTCAATTTCCGCCGGACATTTGTTAGTGCGTCAATGATTTTCCATCTTAAATATTAGAAAGGCACTTGTGAGGCTGAAGTCGTCAACCTCAGAATATACATTTCACCGCCACTAAGGCTTCGCTTACCGACAACTGACAGCTTGTCACTGCTGTAGTTCTGGTACAAGAATTGAAAACCTTGTGTACATATTAATTTAGCAAAAAATTTGATCAACATGAACAAAACTTCACTTGCCATTGCAGGACTGCTCATTGCCATTCTTGTTGGCTTTGGCCTTTTTTATTTGTATGCTGCCGGGGTTCGCGACACCGCAGTAAAAAACCAGGAAACAGTAGATGAGGCCTGGGGCAATGTGCAGGGTGCTTATCAGCGCAGAGCAGACCTTATAGGAAATCTGGTGGAAACAGTTCGCGCCGCAGCGCAAAATGAGAAAGACATCCTGATTGGAGTCACACAAGCAAGATCAGGTATTGTACAATACACTGACAGTGTTGGCCGTGTTATAACAGATCTCGCACAAAAATCGAAGAATGCCAAATCACCTGCAGAACTTGAACAGACTGATGTGATGGTTATGAATACATACAGAGGCTTTCGTGGTTTTATGACTGAAAATTATCCGACCATTCAGTCAACACAGAATTTTTCGACTTTGCAGGCACAGCTGGAAGGCACTGAAAACAGAATCAACACCGAACGCAACCGATACAATGAATCTGTAAAAAACTACAATTCGCACATACGGGGAACATTTAAAAAGATGGGCCTGAGTCTTGTGGCTTCGGAGGAAGACAATTTCAAAGTTCGTGAAATGTTCGAAGCCAAGGCAGGCGCAGAGGACGCACCAGTTGTGAAATTCGATTAATGGACAATATCAAGGAAACAGCTGACATGGATGACGTTTTCACCGACGAGGTGAAAGCTAGAATTGAGGCTGCAATACAAATAGCTGAGTCAAACACTTCGTGCGAGTTAAGGGTGCATATCGAAGACAATTGTCCTGAGGATCCTTTGGACAGGGCTGCTTTCATTTTCGCCCAACTGGAAATGCACAAAACCAAACTCAGAAATGGAGTGCTGATTTATCTCGCATTGGGATCACACAAACTTGCCATAATCGGTGATGTAGGTATAAACGTCAAAATGGCTGCCAATGCATGGGATGAAATTTATACTTCGATGATTGAACACTTCAAACAAGACCAGTACGAACAAGGTATCATTCGCGGAGTAGAACTAGTTGGTAAGTCCATCAAAGCATTCTTTCCTATTGAATCGAATGACAAAAACGAACTTTCAAATCAGGTGACAACCGGAAATAATATGAAACCAAGGCGATGAGAAAACTATTCATCATCCTCTGGCTCCTACCCCTGGCGGCTTTTTCACAAAAAGCAGGTCAGGAATGTTTTCCGCCTAAGGCTTTAAAACTGGTGTACGACGAGCCAGGTGTATTGAGTTCCGGCGAAAAACAACTTCTGGAAAATTCACTGGTTACATTTTCGGATAGCACCAGTAACCAGATTGCTGTGGTCGTTGTGGATGACCTCTGCGGTATGGAAAAGGCACAGTTTGCAATTGAGTTGGGTGAACTGTGGGGAGTAGGTCAGGCAAAGGAAGACAACGGAATTGTTGTTCTTGTAAAAATCAAAACACCTGAATCAAAGGGTGAGGCATTTATTGCTGTCGGGCGAGGTCTGGAAGGCGTCATTCCGGATGCAATTGCTTTGGAAATTATTGAACGGGAGATGATTCCTCATTTCCGGAGCAACAACTATGGCAGGGGAATACAGTCGGGCGTTGATGTATTGATGGAACTGGCCCGCGGTGAGTACAATTCCGCTTCCTATTCATCCAAAAAATCACTTTCAGGTGGTACTGTATTGTTCATCATACTTGGAGTGATTGGTGTTATAGCGATCGCAATGTCCATCAGGGTATATCAGGTGCGCAAATACGCGAGAATCAACAGTCTGAGCTTCTGGGTTGCCTGGGCATTGCTGAACAATGTTCACAGACATCACAGCGGGTCATGGCAGGATTTCAGCCGGGGTCGTGGTGGATTTGGCGGATGGTCCGGAGGTGGCGGCGGCGGCGGTGGTTTTGGTGGATTCGGAGGCGGAAGTTTCGGGGGCGGCGGGGCCGGCGGAAGTTGGTAAGAATTTTTACAACAAATGAGTTACAGTAAATGGATTGGCGGAGCATTGGGATGGGCCATGGGCGGTCCCATAGGTGCTCTTTTTGGATTTGCGCTCGGGTATATAGCCGATGACAGCGCATTCAAAGGATCGAAGGCTCAGCCTTCAGCAAACCGCAACTACGAAAAGTACAGGCATCACACAAACTCGGGTGATTTTTCCTCCGCATTGATCGTATTGTCAGCTGCCATCATGAAGGCAGACAATAAACTGATGAAATCTGAACTTGATTATATCAGAGAATTCTTCAGAAAGCAATTTGGTGAAGCTGCCGCTGCCCAGCAAATTGGCTTACTGAAAGAATTACTCAAAAAAGATATTCAGGTAAAGGAGGTCTGTGAGCAAATACGCTATTACATGGAACACGCCAATAGGCTCCAACTCATGTATTACCTTTTCGGAATCGCGTTATCGGACGGTCAGGTCGATAAATCCGAAATGCATTTGATCGAGCAGATTGCAGGCTATCTTGGACTTTCCGATAAAGATTACGCATCGCTGAAGGCTATGCACTACAAGGATAAAGACGCTGCATATAAAATTCTTGAAATTGAAAAAACGGCTACTGACGAAGAAATCAAAAAGGCCTATCGCAGAATGGCAATGAAATACCATCCGGATAAGGTCAGAGGGTTGGGTGAACAACACGAAAAAGCAGCTCAGGAAAAATTCATCAAGGTTCAGGAAGCCTACGAGCAGCTGAAGACAGAAAGAGGCATGAAGTAATTTATCTTCAAAACAAATGCGGGATTCATTCTAAAATCTTTACGAATCCATTCATAAATGCAGAATATTCAATACCTTCACTTCTGGAAGTGTTTGTTCTTCAATGAAGAAGCATTACCTGATAGTTTTTAGTTTTTCAGTTTAAGCCATCTAGCCCTGCGAGTTTTTGCGGGGCTTTTTGGTGACACAACCCGAGCCTGAGTAGCCGAAATATGCCTGTAAAACCACGATCATACTTACATTTGCTTTAACCGGTTGAATCAGTGCAATGATCACAATGCTCAGCCGAATCCATATTTCAAAGGACATTCAACCGATCAAGGAATGAAGAAGATATTGTTTATTGCACTGATTATCTGCGCCTCAAAATCCGAAGCCCAGACATATTTTTTGAACGGTGATGCAGAAGCAATTGGAGATGACTGCTATCAGCTCACCGGGCTATCTACATTCGAAAACGGGACTGTTTGGTATGCCGATCAGATTAATCTTGATGACCCATTTGACCTGCAGTTTTTGATGAATTTCGGAGACCTTGACGGATCCGGAGCCGACGGTATTTGTTTTGTATTGCAGACTGTAGGAACCAATGCAATCGGGACCAACGGTGGCGGTATGGGGTATCTTGATTTCGGTACATCACTGGGAATTGAATTTGACACCTGGCAGAATGGCAATTATTCAGATCCGTCCGAAGATCATATTGCTATTCAGATCAACGGGAATATCGATCACAATTCAGTCAACAATATCGCAGGCCCTATTCAGGCGAACGCTCTGGATGTAAATATTGAAGACGGTGAAAACCATGTCGTGCGCATAGTCTGGAATCCCGACGACCAGATTATTCAAGTCTACTTTGATTGCGTTTTCCGTTTGTCGGGAAATATTGACATGGTAAATACAATATTCGGAGGTAACAATCTTGTAACGTGGGGATTTACGGCCGCAACAGGCGGTTCATTTAACACCCAGATTGTTTGTCTGCAGGAAAACATTCTGAATCAGACCGAAAACCTGACAATTTGCACGGGTGCTTCAGTTCAGCTCGTGGCGGGAGCATCGATAGATGGCATTTACTCATGGTCACCTGAGACTTATCTTGATGATCCGCAAAGCGGTATTACAATTTGCACCGCTCCGGTTTCAACTCAATACTCGGTGAGTTTCAATGACCTCTGTAATGTTCCCACTGTCCTCAATTTCAACGTCAACGTTGAAGATCTTGAAGTAACTGTAGCGGATCCCGCTATCATCAATTGCATCAATGAAACAGCTGATGTCAGTGCGCAATTGAATCTCAATCTCGACGGAACCTATAGCTGGAATCTCAATGGAGTTCCGGTTGCTTCAGGAAATAATCTCAATGATTTTACGACAGACGAGCCCGGCATGTATAGCCTTGAAGTCAATGTACAGGATGTGTGCTTCGCTGAAACCTCATTCGAAGTAGAATCAGATTTTACTGTTTTCACGGCCAATGCAGGTGATGACCAGGTGCTGAACTGTTTCAATGAAGAAGTATCATTGAACGGCAGCTACGGCGGCAGCAATGGATTAGTCATCTGGTCATTGAATGGTGTTCCTGTTGCCGGAGGAAATCAGAATACACTTGTTACTGATGATTCAGGGACTTATACATTCACTGTTGAACATCCGGTATCGGGATGTGCAACTGAAGATGTTGTTCAGGTAAATTCTGACTTTACCGCTCCAACCGTAAATACCGGAGCACAAGATTCCCTGACTTGTGTTTTTCCTACTGTTCAAATCCAGAACATACAAATTGTTTCGGAAAACGACTACAATGTTTCTTGGTCAACCACCGATGGCACAATTACCGGCAGCTCCAACATTGCAGGTGCATATGTCAGTTCACCGGGAACATATACCTTAGTCGTTCAGGACGCCTCAACGGGATGCACCGATGAAACAGATGTATATGTGGGCACAGCTGCAACATATAATGTAAATCTGTCATCGTTGACCTTCCCGAACATCATTACCGCTAATGGTGACTCCAAGAACGAACGCTGGCTGCCATTTTTGCTTGAGGATCCTTCAACAGATCTGAGCAGTATTTTCGAAGTATACAGATTAACGATGTTCAACCGATGGGGAAAGATTATTTTCGAGTCCGACAGTTTCATCTCAGCATTCAATGGCAATGACCTTGAGGAGGGAGTTTACTATTATACATTTCAGTATAGCACGAACTGCGATAATGGTAAAAACGGAGAAATCGCCGGCTACGTGCAACTGGTGCGTTGATATCTTAAAGACAATCATGCGAAATGAATGGAAGGATGGGTAACAATGATATGTGGAGTTATAAGAAATTTCATTACTTTCACGTCGACCAAAACTCTTTTATATGAGACGCCTTTCGGTTTTATGCATTCTCGCCTTCATTCACTTTCATACTTTGTTTGCTCAAACGAACACGGGTGATTGTGAAGGAGCAATTGTCCTGTGTAATGATCTCTACACTGAGGAAACAGCTCCTCCTGGAACCGGCAACGTATACGAATACACAGGGGTATGCAATAACAACCTCGAGACTATGAGTCTTTGGTACACTTTCACCGTACAGCAAGATGGCAATCTCAGTTTTGTTCTCACTCCGGGTGATGGCGCTGATGACTATGACTGGGGATTGTTCGATATCACTGCGGGAGGGTGCGCCGGCATTTCAGCAGGTGGATCTTCACCAGAAGTAAGTTGTAATTCGTGGGGAACATTGAATGGGGAAAACGGCGCCACAGGAATATCCACCTCAGACGGAGGTACAGGAAACAGCAATGGTCCGGGCGACCTCAATGGTCCACCATTCAATGCTGATTTACCAGTAACAACAGGACAAACATTTGCACTGGTTGTAATGAACTGGTCAAATAGTCAAAACGGTTACACAATCGATTTTGGAGGCTCCACAGCCACCATTTATGATGACGTCAATCCCACCATTGTTGAAGTAACTCCCAATTGCAGCAACACTGAATTTCATATTACATTTTCAGAAAACATTATCAACGAGACTGCAGAAAGCCTCGACTTCCTCATTTCAGGCGCATCTGGTGACTATTCTATAACCACGGTAGAAGCGGATGATCCCGGGGTACCAATGGATGACGGGTATACTCTTACTCTTTCACAAAGCATCATCGAAGCCGGCACCTACACCCTAATCGTTTCCAATGCCAGCGGCAACGTTGAAGACGCTTGCGGAAATCTGGCGATTGACGAAACATTCGAAATTGAATTGTTTGCTCCTCTTGCTTTCGATACAACGATAACCACAGCCTGCAACGGCGTTGGCGGGTCAATTCAGCTGACCAATATCACCGGCGGAGAACCTCCATACATATTCGAAGTAAACAATCAGGCATACAATGAATTCACAGCGACGGGACTTACTGATGGAAACTATGCTATTAGCATTGTTGACGCGAATAATTGTGAAATTACTTTTGATCTTGAAGTTCCCGATAATCCGATTAGTCTGGAATTACCGGCCCAGGACAGTTTATCATGTGCCAACACAGAAGTAGAAATAACAGGTTTGCAATTATCACCGGATCAACCGGTGGACTATTCATGGGCTTATGAAAGCAATGGTCAGTTCGGCCCTCTCAGCACCAATTCTTCAACGCCGGCATTGAGTGCAGCTGGAACGTACCAGGTAACTGCTACGAATACAAACAATGGCTGCAGCGCTGCAATTACATTTGAATTGTATTCCGAAAATGTGGATAAAATTGATTTGAGCGCCTTACGCTTTCCAAACATCATCACACCGAATAATGACTCAAAGAATGAAGACTGGAGTCCATATATAGTCGGTGACGAAAACTTCAATGTTGCTTCAGTATTCGAAACATTTGATTTAAAAGTATACAATCGGTGGGGCAATCTCTTGTTCGACACACTAGAAGGAACTGGACGTAGATGGTCCGCCAATGAAGCAGAAGAAGGCACCTATTACTACGTTTTGAATTATCGCATAACATGTGGTGGACTGCAGGAAGGCACTATGACGGGCAGCATTCAGGTAGTCCGCTAAATTCCTAACGGCGGTTATCTTCGCTGAAAATTCGGTAGCATTGAATATTCCAATAGTATCAAAAAAACGCGTTGTCATTATTGGAGGTGGTTTCGCCGGACTGAAATTTGCGAAAGGTTTGAGAGGACAAGACTTTCAGGTAGTGATGATCGACAAACACAACTACCACGCATTTCAGCCATTGTTATATCAGGTAGCTACAGCAGGTCTTGAGCCCGGTAGTATTGCCTATCCGTTGCGTAAAATCCTCAATACTTACCAAGACTATTTCTTCCGTATGGCCGAAGTGAGCCGCGTAAATCATGCTGAGAATAAAATTGAGACCAATATCGGCGAGCTCAAATATGATTATCTGGTTATTGCTACCGGAGCAACGACCAATTTTTTCGGAAATAAAAATCTGGAATCGCTTTGTATGCCCATGAAAACTGTCAGCGAGGCTCTTGATATCAGGAGCCTGATGCTGCAGAATCTGGAAAAAGCCCTTCTCACAAACAACCCACAGGACAAAGACTCACTAATGGGAATTGTCATTGTAGGCGGAGGACCTACAGGTGTTGAGCTGGCTGGGGCACTTGCAGAGCTCAAGGCAGATATCCTGCCAAAGGATTATCCTGATCTGGATATGCGCGTGATGGATATTCATCTTCTCGACGCCAATGCAAGATTGCTCAAAGAAATGAGCGAAAAAACCAGCATCAAAGCTTTCGAAGCTTTGCAGAATATGGGAGTAGACATTCATCTCAACACGCGCGTTACAGACTATGACGGGAAAACAATTACATGTCTGGATGGAAGTCAACTGAGAGCTGCGATGGTGATTTGGGCTGCCGGTGTTAAAGCGCATTTTCCTGAAGGCATTTCCGCATCATCGATCATTGGAGGCCGCATCTCGGTTGATACTGTCAGTCAGGTTAATTCTATGGAGAATATTTTTGCTATAGGTGATTGTGCGACCATGGTTAGTGAAAGTTATCCTAAAGGCCATCCGATGATGGCTCAACCTGCCATGCAGCAGGGAGCAGCTCTTGCGAAAAACTTGCCCCTCATCCGCGACGGCAAAGCACCGAAGCCTTTCGTTTATAAAAACTTTGGGTCCATGGCGACCATTGGGAGAAACAAGGCAGTGACTGAATTACCCCGCATCAAACTTTACGGCTGGATGGCATGGATGGCATGGTTATTTGTTCATGTGGCACAACTGATCGGCTTTCGCAACAAAATCATGGTGTTGATTAGTTGGGCTCAGAACTATCTCAGACATGCCCGCGATCTTCGTCTCATCATACGCCCCTTCAGGCGCTCATCATCTTAAAATCTCAAACTTTTCCAATCCAATAAGATCGCCCTTTTCAGAAACAACCCTGAGGAAGAAAATGCCGGAATCAAGAGAGGAAGTGTCAATTTCCTTGGTAAAATTTTCCTCAACCTTACCTGATGATCGTTGCACCAGTTTGCCATTTACCGAGAGCACATCAAAAAGTGCTGTTTCCGGAGAAGGGTAATTTCCTGTAACAAGAATACGGTCGGTAGCCGGATTCGGGTAAACCACAAACACTGCAGATTTAAACGGTGAAATATCTACATCTGCCGATATATCACCATTGGCAAAAGCATATTGCCCTTGCCTGAGAGGATCAATGTCGAAACTGCCATCACCATTTGTGAGCGAACCACCGCCTAATGTAAAATCCGGACTCAGTTCCCAGGGCTGTGAAGAATCTTCGCGGTAAAGCAGCACAGCAGATTGCTCGCCTTCGTTGTATAAGTCATAGTCAAGATCTGTTTCTTCTGAACCGTTGTAGTAAACCTTACCGGTGAAATAATCACCTTCGTTCCAAAGTCCATCCACAATAAAATAATGCTTGTCGGAAATCTCGTAAATGCCATCGCCTAAAGGTTGCTGATCAGGAGCTGCCCATATGTGTTCAACCCGAATGAGTGATGAATCGACAACATTTTCTTTGCTCACACGAAATTCCACGTATGGCAAAACAGGATACAATGATTCATCAGCCAGCTGTACGAATTCATGATCCATTCTTGCTTGATTCAATCTGTTGTAGCCATTGAGCACAACAATTTCAGGCTCAAATGGCACATTGAAGTTTTTTACCGAATACTGTCCGCTCAATACAGTCTGCGCATCATATCGTTCGTAATTGCTTCCAATGAATGTTACATCCAGCGGTACATTATCATAATACTGCGGACACTCGCGAAGCTTTTGTTGAACGAAAATTTCAACACTAAAATCAGATCCGTTCGCAGCCACCTGAAAAGAATCAGTGACAAAAACCGAGAACCCAGGTGAAAAAATCTGATCATCAAAAAAATCGTCAAGACTTACACCAGATTCTTCTTCGAGCTTATCGCGAAATTGTTCAGGAGTGACATCCTCGTATACGTTGTTGGTTTGCACGCCAGTCATTGCCTGTCTGAATAATTCATCGCCGAGATAGCCCCTAAGATTGTGTAATACAGAAGCTCCCTTGTAGTACGTATGTGTTCCATAAATTACTTCATCCGGCATTGGCGACATAGGATAAAAACCGTCATCATCAATATGCGCATTTTTCAAAACATCCAGGTGATTGGTTTTTACCTGTTCAACAAAATCTTCATTTCCTAAGAGCCACTCAGTAAACAAATGCGCCGAATATTCTGCAGGACCTTCCTTCAACCACATATCATTGTGGTTGTGAGGAGTAACAATGTTACCCCACCAGTGATGACCAAGCTCATGCGCCATAAGTCTGTTGTTGGGACCCAACGGTTCATTGATCATGTATTGTGGATAGGCAATGTTTGTTGAGATTTCGAGTGCCCCATCTGTTGTCAGCACATATCCGACACGTTGCCAGGCATAAGGTCCGAACCAATATTCGAGTGCATCAACGCATGAACCAATATTCTGCAGAACGTTTTGCATTGCTGACATATGCGTAGACTTGGCAGTAAAGCGAATTGGGATATCACCATTGGCTCCAGAATAAATAAAATTATAGTCATCGTAATCGGCCACGGCAATTGCGCTTAGGTGAGTTGGGATGGGCTGCTCCATGGCAAAAGAGCGGATGATGGTATCCCCTTCCAGTTCTATCTCTCCGAGATAAGTCCCCTGGCAATGCGCTTCATAAACACCTGCACTTTTCACATTGTAAGTGTATGTGGCCCTCTCAACGAATGAGTCAAAACACGGATACCAGACTCGGCCGAAATTTGGTGGAATAGTAGTCAGTCCAATTCCAAGATTGTAGATATAATTGCTTTCAAAATAGAAACCTCCCCAGGTAGGATCCTGATATGGATTGCCATGATAATAAACTGTGATGAATTGCGTCTCCCCTATCGCAGGTGTTGCAGCGAATTGTACATCGAGAATATCGCCATCATAAGCGTAAGTCAAAGATTCTGCAGAATCATCCTTCACGGAATCAACCTGTAGCTGATAAAGATCAAAACGAATATGATCCTGGTTTGCCATCAGCGGTTGCACTTCAATGATGGTTTCCGCCTTGATGGATTGTCCGGCATAATCTGTTACATCAATATTGATTGTATAGCTAACAATATCAAACGTATCACTTCTAGCAATACTTTGATTGAGCAATACCCGCTCATGATCAGTGAGTGGTTTTAATTTACCTTTCTTGTTATGTGTCTGGTGACAACCGTGCAAGGCTCTTACCTGAGCTGAAGTATCAGAACCCATGATAATAAACACAAAAAAAGCGATCAAATAAAAATAGCTTCTCATAACCGTGGTATTTTGTGTGAAAGGTAATAGGTAGGGTCTTTGACATGAATATCAAAAATCCAAAAACCTCAAAATGCTATTGGGTCAATAATGATGACAACCGGGCTGTTGCGGATTCCCAATGAAAATTGGCCGTGACAAAAGACTTACCTGCCAGCGCCAGTTCCTGAGCTGATGCAGGATTTTCGAGCAACCAGACCGCTCTTTCGGCGAATTTTTCGATATCATCTTCAATCAGTATGTAAATGCCCGTGGTTGCATTCAGGGCACCCGCTACAAGTGATGAAGTAATACATGGCAACTCCATTGACATTGCTTCCAGTAATTTATTCTGAAGTCCACTACCGGTGCTCATTGGAGCAATAAAAATCCTTGCGCTGTTATATGCGTCACGTATATCATTCATCCATCCCGTAACCACAACATTTTTAGATTGCAGTTCTCTGATAACAGGCGTAGGATTGGCACCGGCTATGAGCAAGGTAGTTTCCGGTCTTCTTTGCAGAATGCATGGCATGATTTCCCGCACAATCTTAACAGCACAATCGATATTTGGCGAGTAACTCATATTTCCCGTAAACACAAGGTCATAAAGCCGCCCGGCATCCTTTTTCTTGCGAAAAAAACCGTATCAATACCATTCGGTATCACAACAATTTTATTCCTGTCGGGATGAAAAATCAGCTGCTGATCCTGTTCACTGATGATCGTATGATGGTCGAAATAGTCGAATATCAGGTGTTCATAGTTTCTGAGTCTTTTCGCTTCTTCTTTAACCAAATATTTCATGAGAAATCCCGCGCCCTCAGCTCTCCGCATCAAGCCTGAACTCAATGCATCCATGTAATCAATAGTTTTGCGGATGTGATGTAGATTTTTGACATACTCTGATGTACGAATCAGCTGGCAATAGATATGATCGGGCCCAAATTCTTCAATAAACCTGGAAACTTTATTGTAAGCGCGCCGCTGAAAAAAGTAATTGACCTGAAAAGGTTTCGAAGAAAACGGTGCAATAAGAAGCCTCCAGAGAATAAGAGCTTTGTTCAAGCTTACTATCTCAACATTTGGCGTAATCTGCTTGAGTTGTTCAAGTGCATCCGGATGAACAGGGCCATCACTGAGACAACATAGAAAAACCTCGTGCTCTTCGGCTAAATACTTCAGCTGATGGTATGCTCTTAGTTTGTCGCCTTTTTCGAGCGGCCAGGGAACACGACTTACAAGCATGAACACTTTCATCCTTTGCGAAGCAATTTGTAAAAATCAACCAGTTGATTGGTAATATGAACATTATTGAAATATGTGCTCACATGCACCCTGCCAAGTACCCCCAGCGAGTGAGTCAATTGTGGTGATTCAATCAATTCATCCAAAGCTTCCAGCCATTCTTCCGGTCTGTCGGCTAGCATAATATTTTTGCGATCGGTACAATTCAATCCTTCCGCCCCGAGTGCAGTGCTGATTACAGCCTTTCCCAGTGCCATACCCTCTATTATTTTTACCCTGATACCTCCAGCACTTAACAGAGGAACCACCATGATTGCTTTGGTCCGCATAAAGGCAATCGCATCTTCTACTTCTCCAACCATCTCAACATTGGGCAAATCTATTTTTCTGATTTCATCAGACATGTTCCTGCCGGCGAGATACATTTTCAGGCTGGGATATTTTTCATGAATTAAAGGCCAGATCGATCTAAGAAACCACAAAATACCTTCCAGATTAGGTCCCCAGTCCATGGCACCGAGGTGAAAAAGAGCGAATTCCTGTTGAACTGTTTCATCGATTGGATATTTTTCCAGATCAATGCCAAAAGGTACGGTTTTGATTTTCTTGTTTATTCCCAGTGCCAGAATACGCTTTCTGTCCTCTTCACTTATCGCAGCAATTCCACTTACCTCATCAAGCATACTAAGTTCATAATTCCTAAGCTTTTTAGTGAGATAGTTCAGATAAGTCCTTTTTAAAATATTTTTTGTCCCCCTTGCGATTTTTTCCCAAATCACGAACTCCAGATTATGCGACCTGAGAACAATCGGAGTTTTACAATAGCGCCTGATTGTGCCTACATAAGGTGTCATAAACAGACTTTCAAGATGGATAATATCAAACTGTTCTTTTTTCAGCAATTTGGTAAGTTTGATATCATAATCGGTAGAAAAAAACCGACTGATATTATAAGAATCGGAGGTGATGAAACTCGCAAAAGCATCAACCGGATTAACACGTGTATCGATATAAACACCTTCAATTCCGGTTTGCTCCAGATAATCCTGAGATATCTGTTCAGGCAGGAAATCATGTTTCTGAGTAAAGATTGTCAGAATTTTTACCTTATGACCAGCCGCAAGCAATCCCTGTGTAATGTTGTTCATGGCAATGCAACCGCCATCTCGTGCCGGCAACGGAGGTTTCAAACAGAGTTGTAAAATCTTCATACAGGATCCTGCTTAGCTTTCAACTTTATCCTTTCAAGAACCTTGTTGATGTTGCGAACATACGCATCACGGTCCAGCAATGCTGCCTCTTTTGTAGCGCGGAAAGTTATCCATAAACTAAACGGAAGCAATACCAATGTACTAATCCACATACCTATCCAAGGATCTACGAATTGATTTTTTGCAAGTCTTTCACCAACGATGGTAAGCAACTGATACACCACGAACAACCCAAGCGCCACAAGTGTCGGCAGTCCGATACCTCCCTTACGGATGATCGCACCCAAAGGTGCGCCGATAAAAAACAGAACCAGACAAACTACAGCAAGAAAGAATTTCCTGTGCCATTCAATCTTGTATTTGTTCACCAGTTTGTTGCGGCTTTTAAGTTCATCTATTTGCCTCTGCACATTGTCTCTTGACTTTCTGCTGTTTTCTTTGGCATAATTGATTGCTTTGGCGCGTTCCGGGCCATTCAACTGAGAAAACAGCATAGAGTCTGCCACTGAAACGAGGTTAGTTTGTTTCTGACTCTCCATCCTTGAATTGAAAAGACGCATATTGTTGAATGAAAACTGGACACGAACAGTATCCATTTGCCCCTTCAAACTATCAATGGCCTGATTTAGCTGATCGATCGTCATCATTTCAGCCGGATTTTTCATTACCTCTTCATTGTCGGCCTGAAACACAAGCGAACTCAGATCAAGCCGGATGATAGTTTGCGAAAATTCACTCCGGATTTCCGCATACCTGGGGTCCTTAATTTTCTTATCCTTCTGCTCATCATAACTATGGCCATTGTTCAAAGTCATAATCAGGTATCGCTTGTCAGGAGTTTGTTCCATAATTCCGGATTCTGCTCTGATCACAGTCCTGTTGGCTTTTTCGCCCCCGCGATGGTCATAAATAAGCACATCTGTCAGTTCACCGGTTTCCTGATTATTTCTGGCAGCCCGAATGCTGATACCGTCAATTCCATTGTAAAAAACGCCATCCGTGAGATTGAGCGAAGGTTTTTGCTTCATGATGCTGAAAAGCATCGTTCGGAATTTCAAATTGGCTACCGGCCAAATGTTGTTCGCGAAAAGAAAGGCAGTCAAAGACAAACCAACACTAAATAGAATCAGCGGACGCATAATACGCATGAGTGAAATGCCTGCACTTTTCATGGCAGTCATTTCATTGTTTTCGGCCAGCGCACCCATGGTCATGATGCTGCTCATCAATATGGCCAGAGGCAAGGCCATATTGACCAACCTTGCAGAAGCAAAAACGAGGAGTTTTGTAATCACCCAGGGGCTTAGTCCCTTGCCTAACAGTTCGTCGAGATAGACCCAAATAAATTGCATCTCAAAAATGAACATCGCCACCATAAAAGTTATGATGAAAGGACCGATGTACGATTTGAGAAGCAGAACAGAAAGTTTCCTCACAGGCGAAGATTACAGAGCAAAGTTACACTTTGAGAACTCTGCTGCCAATTGAATATTGCGGATGTTTCAGAAGCGGAGAAATCATGGTCTGTTCAAAAACCCTGATTATTCTCTGCTGAGCAATTTGAGAACCATAGAAGAAAAGTGCATCTTTACGCCGATTTTAAAAACTTACTGCTTTGCTTTATCACCTTTCCATACTGGCCATCTTCCTTTACGCCTGTTTCCTCATTTTCCTGTTCATTTACAGTCTGGTTCAGTTGAATCTGGCCATTCAATATGCCAAAATGAAATGGGCCAGGACAAAAAAACCTGTGCTTTCAGATGATCAATGGCCGGTGGTAACGATCCAGCTACCTGTATACAACGAATTGTATGTGGTAGAAAGACTTATTGATTCGGTTTGCGCTTTTGACTATCCGAAAGACAAACTCGAAATACAGGTGCTCGACGATAGCACCGATGAAAGCTTCGAAGTTGCCGCAAAAAAGATCGCAGAAAAACAAAAATTGGGGATTGATATCAAGCATGTACGCAGACCTGAACGAAAAGGTTTTAAGGCCGGCGCCTTGGCATATGGATTAGACATTTGTCGTGGTGAATTCACTGCCATTTTCGACGCCGACTTCGTTCCCCGCAAGGATTTCCTGAGACAAACAATACCATATTTCTTCATAAATGATAAAATCGGCGTAGTACAAACCAAGTGGGAACACCTCAATGAGGACTATTCCCTGCTCACAAGACTTCAGGCATTCGGTTTGGACGCCCACTTCACGGTTGAGCAGGTAGGCCGGAATACCGCGCATCACTTCATCAATTT
Source organism: Crocinitomicaceae bacterium (assembly GCA_040381475.1). Classification (GTDB taxonomy): domain Bacteria; phylum Bacteroidota; class Bacteroidia; order Flavobacteriales_D; family Sanyastnellaceae; genus JAIBBG01. The sequence continues at coordinate 55,734 of JBEIHH010000005.1, forward strand.
CAATGGCACCGCTGGTATCTGGAGAAAGTCAACCATTTACGACGCAGGTGGATGGGAAAGTGATACAATCACGGAAGACCTTGACCTCAGTTATAGAGCGCAGCTCAAAGGCTGGAACTTCATTTACCTGCCGGAAATAGGATCTCCTTCAGAGCTTCCTGCGGAAATGAACGCTCTTAAAGCGCAACAATTCCGTTGGACGAAAGGTGCAGCCGAATGTACCATGAAGAATCTACCCAAAGTGATGAATGCAAAACATCTCACAACAGGGCAAAAAATTCATGGGGCTTTCCACCTCATGAACTCAGTTGTATTTCTGTGCATCCTTGGTACATCCATCCTCAGCGTGCCAATGCTGATCATCAAAAACACCTATGGTGATCTTGATGTACTTTTTAAAGTAGCTTCTGTATTCATGGTCAGTTTCTTCTTTCTTGGATTTTTCTATTGGATATCACGACCGGACCGCAGCTTCTTCAGCAAATTGGGCAATTTTCTTTGGGAATACCCCACCTTTTTATCCGTGAGCATGGGACTTTCGCTACACAACGCCATTGCAGTAATTGAAGGATTTACCGGCAAAAAATCTGCGTTCGTTCGCACTCCCAAATTTGCTATAAGCGGTAAAAAAGCAGGTACATGGACTGACAAAAAATACAGAGCCATCAAGGTATCTCCACTGACCATTTTCGAGTTTGCGATGTTCCTGTACTTCTGTTTTGGCATCTACTATGCGTTTGCATTCACAGGGAAAGCACCTGACTTTGAACGCGACTTTGGTCTGCTGCCTTTCCATATCATGCTGGCGCTTGGATATGGCTTTGTCACATTCTTTTCATTGAAGCATGCCCGCTCTTAAGGATCGGTTCTAGGCAATATACAAAGCCATTTCATCGGCGAGCTTTTTTGCTTCCGACGCTGCTGCCTGAGCAAAATCTTTACCCTGCGAAGCATATAAAATGCTTCGTGAAGCATTGATCAGCAAACCAATCTGATCATTGGCGCCATATTTCATCACATCAGAAAGACTGCCTCCCTGAGCACCCACACCGGGTACAAGCAAAAAGTGATGTGGTACAATTTTTCTGACATCAGCTAACATTTCTGCTCTGGTTGCTCCTACCACGTACATGGTATTACCGGCATTTCCCCAACCAGAAGATTTTTCCAATACATGTTCGAAGACACGTTTACCGGAATCCGTTACCAAAGTCTCAAAATCTTCTGCACCGGAATTCGAAGTCAGTGCCAGAATTATGGCCCATTTTCCGGGATACTTCAGGAAAGATTCAACTGAATCTCGTCCCATGTAAGGCGCAACTGTTACACTGTCAAAACCAAACTCATCGAAAAAAGTCTTGGCATAATAATCAGATGTATTCCCGATATCGCCACGTTTGGCATCCGCAATCGTAAAGTGGTCATGACCAATGTAATCAACTGTTTCAGATAAAATCTCCCATCCTTCGGTTCCCAGACACTCATAAAAAGCCAGATTTGGCTTATAAGCAACGCAATAGTCGCGGGTAGCGTCGATGATGGCCTTGTTGAAATCAAGCATTTTTAAGCCAGGCGGGAGTTTGGCGGGATCGGTGTCAAGTCCTACACAGAGGCAAGAACGCCGTTCGCGGATTTTTGCAACCAATGTCTTAATATCCATGTGGCAAATATTGATCTTACTTGCTATTTTCGCGACCCGAAATTTTATTATTCGATGAAAATACTTGTATGCATCAGCAAAGCTCCTGACACCACTTCGAAAATCGCCTTCAATGAGGGAAATAGCAAATTCGATGAAACCGGAGTTCAGTTCATAGTTAATCCTTATGACGAGTGGTATGCGCTTGTGCGTGCGCTTGAATTGAAAGAAACTATTGGCGGAACAGTTACAATTGTATCGGTTGGCGGAGCAGATTATGAGCCCATCATTCGCAAGGCGCTGGCAATAGGTGCTGATGATGCAGTCAGAATTGATGCAGCAGAAAGCGACTCATTGTATGTTGCCAAACAGATTGCAGCGTATGCAAAAGGTAAAGGTTTCGATATTATTTTCTGTGGTAAAGAAACCATCAATTACAATGGATCAGTAGTTCCTGGAATGATCGCAGAACTTCTCGATATGCCATACATAGCATTGGCTCACAAACTTGACATCGCAGGTAATACCGCAACAGTAGAGCGCGAAATACCGGGAGGTGAAGAGATTGTTGAATTAAACACTCCATTTGTAGTTAGTGCTGCAAAAGGAATGGCCGAGCAGCGTATCCCGAATATGCGCGGAATTATGGCCGCCCGCACCAAGCCACTTACAGTGGAAACAGCAATCGCAGCAGAAGCTTCAACCACCATTAAGACTTACAGTTTGCCTCCGGCGAAAAGCGGATGCAAGTACATAGATGCTGAAAATGCAGGTGATCTTATTCGATTGCTTCATGAGGAAGCCAAAGCTCTTTAATTAAATAATCAGGAACAGCGATACTTGCTTTAAAATAATACAACATGTCAGTACTCATTTTTGCAGATAATCACAACGGAAAATTTCCCAAGAGTTCATTCGAAGCTGTAAGTTACGGAGCTGAACTGGCCAATACGCTAGGAACAGATGCGGTAGTGATCACCTGCGGCAATATTCAGGGAGACGGAGGGCTTGGCAATGCCGGTGCAGCTAAAGTTCTGCATGTAGCATCTGCCAATACAAGCGATTCGCAGCAGATGACAAGGCTAATCGTGGCAGCTGCTCAAAAACTTGGCGCCAACGTTGTCATATTCTCACATGATATTTCAGGAAAATTGATTGCGCCAAGAGTTGCCGCCAGAATGGACGCTGCTTTAGTTCCGGGAGCCACATCGATACCTGGTAATGACTTTGTAGTAAAGAAAAATGTATTCAGTGGAAAAGCAATTGCTGAAGTTGCAATGAATACCAGCAATAAAGTGATTTCGGTTCTACCGAATTCCGTAGGAATCAAAAACACTGGCGCTGTTGCATCTGTTGAAGCTTTCACTGCAGATCCGGGAGCACCTGGTCTGAAAATAAAGGAAGTAAAAGCTGAAAATAAAGACGGTGAAATTCCGCTGCCGGAAGCCGAACTGGTTGTGAGCGGTGGTCGTGGAATGAAGGGGCCTGAACATTGGGGCCCTATCGAAGAATTGGCAAAAATACTTGGTGCAGCAACTGCATGTTCACGCCCGGTTTCTGATATCGGCTGGCGTCCTCACCATGAGCACGTGGGCCAGACAGGCATAACAATCCGACCTAATCTATATATCGCAGTCGGTATCAGCGGTGCCATTCAGCACCTTGCCGGCGTCAATGGAAGTAAAACGATCGTTGTGGTTAATAAAGATCCTGAAGCTCCATTCTTCAAAGCCGCAGATTATGGAATTATTGGAGATGCATTTGAAGTGATGCCAAAACTCATTGAAGCAGCCAAGAAATTCAAAGCCTCAAACTGATTGTAAAGGCGACCAATTTTAAGTACATTCGTAAAGAGAAACTTTGGCAGGAAAATAGTTCAATGAGTCAGACGAAGATCGAATTGCAGATTGCAGATATTGCGCCAAGCGGAAGCACCAGTGGTGCTTATGCAATGGTTCTTGCCGAAGTTGAAGGAAGCCGCCGTTTGCCAATTGTTATCGGTGGCGCTGAAGCGCAGGCAATCGCTATAGAACTGGAAAAAATGACACCCAGCAGACCTCTCACCCACGATCTGTTCCGAAGTCTGGCACATTCCTTTGCAATTGATATTGAAGAGGTGCTGATATATAATCTGGTGGAAGGAATATTCTTCGCCAAACTGGTTGCCAATTTGGGCGGCCGCACAGCGGAAATTGATGCCCGAACAAGCGATGCCGTTGCTATTGCAGTCCGCTTCAATTGTCCGATTTATTGTTATGAATTTATCCTCGAGGCAGCCGGCGTCAGCAGCGAGGAAGCTTCTGAAGAATTGAGTCTGGATGAACCTGATATTGATATGGAGGAGCTCACGACGGTTTCCGATGCCTCAAGTATGAGCATTGAAGAATTGCAGCGCCAGCTCGAAAATGCCATCAATCAGGAAGATTACGAAAAAGCATCGCAAATTCGCGATGAAATCCAGAAGCGTAACGGGGGCAATTAACTTTCTAAAATTTTCCTGAACCATTCGGAGGGGCATCTGTACAGAAGTTCAAATAGCCTTCCAATGAAAAAAAATCTCCTCAGTAAATTCCTTTGCTTAGCATTGGTGCACATATTTGTTGCGTCCTGCAATTCCCCCAAACCCAGCAAACAAAAAGTTGCAGATGAAGCTCAGTCTTTATCAAATAATGTCGAGGTCACCAAGGCTATCAGCGAAGACATTGCGTACAAAGAAATTGTTCCAGCCAATCATGACAAGATTGAATCAGAAAGGAACGACAAGCTATCCACTACTGAGGAATTTATTACCGATTACCCGCTCATGCAAAGGAAAATCGAGATAGAACATAGTCCTGAAGAAATTACGATCACAGAAAGTTTTACCGGAGTAGTAAAAACCGCATGCATTGCTGTATCAGATGCTTGTGGGTCGGCTACAAGTTTTCCGGTATCACCTTCAAGCGAGTTCATCCCAGCAACCATTTCAACAGAATTCACACCGACTGTTTCATCTATGTATACCGAATATGTCAGTAGTGTTGAATCAAGTGAAGGTGCTTCCAGTCATGTTGCCAACATTGACGCTGCCCATGCAGGTCAAATTACCGCTGGTGAAATCAATGATTTTCAGAAATGGAAAATGTGGGAAGACATTGGCAATGATGAACTCAGAGCTTACAAGGAAAACTGGACGATTTCACCTGACGGTCGTTATACAGTGATGGTGCAAAACAAGAATGGTAATCCAGTAATCGATGCTCAGGTAGATTTGATAGACAAGGATGGATTGATAATCTGGACATCGAGAACTGACAATACCGGGAAAGCAGAACTTTGGTCAGAGCTTTCAACAGTGCAGAAAAAAAACAAACCTGATTATATAAGCGTAATTCATTCAGGTGAAAAGAAAAAAATCAATGATCCGATCGAACGAGAACAAGGAGTGAATCAAGTTAAACTCAACACAAGTTGCGATGTGTCTGAGATAATGGAGTTGGTATTTACAGTTGATGCAACGGGCAGCATGCAGGACGAGATTTCATATCTGCAAGCCGAGCTACTCGATGTAATGGCAAAAATCAGATCACTTCATCCGGAAATGCAATTGAATCTCGGCTCGGTTTTCTATCGCGATCATGGTGATACTTATGTAACTAAAACTTCGGATCTTTCATCTGATATTTCAAAGACGAACTCATTCATTTCAAATCAGTATGCAGATGGAGGTGGCGACGGTCCGGAAGCTGTAGATGATGCCGTTGAAGCAAGTCTGAAAGAAATATCATGGAGTGCGGAAGCAAGAACAAGAATCATGTTCCTCATTCTTGATGCACCACCCCATCAGGAAAATGCCAATATTCAAAAACTGCTGAAGAGCATGAAGATGGCATCTTCGAAAGGTGTGAGAATTGTTCCACTTGTAGCTAGCGGCGGAGGTTATGATTTAGACAAGAGTCTCGAATATCTGATGCGTTGTTTTGCTCTTTCTACGAATGGCACCTACGTATTCCTTACAGACCACAGTGGCATCGGAGAACAACACACTGCACCAACAACAGATAAATTCGAAGTTGAAAAACTGAATGATCTTTTGGTCAGGGTAATTGAACAATTCGCTTATGCCCCTTCATGCAGTATGGAAGAATTTATTGCTGCCGAAGAGCCCATAGACACAGCCATAACCAGCACCTATTATACGATCCCGGCAGACACCCTTTCTGCAGCTGTTGACTCAACAGATCTCTATCCAATTGCATCATTGTTTGTGATCAAATGCTATCCCAATCCTGCATCCAACTACGTGATGATTCAGACAAGCGAATTGGTTGATGAAATTTATCTGGCTGATAATGCAGGCAAAATCATTCAGAAACTATCACCCACTGATGTGCTCACAAGACTTGATCTTACGGGCTATCCAAGCGGCCTTTACCATTTGAAGGCGTGGTTAGATGAGCGCTGGGCGTCGGTAAGAATTGTGGTCGCTCATATCTAGAATTGTATATAAACTAAGATGGTCTCCGTGAAGCATGACGATGCATTCACAAAGAGTTACTTGCTTCGTTCAGCTTTGATGGACAAGACCTTTGGTTCTTCACCATGCACATAGATGAATACCAGCTTTTCCTGAATTCCCTGTTTAGAAATCGGATTGAATCCAACGTGCAGCAATGTGGACTCACCAGGCTTGAGTTCTGATTTTTCAAGCAACGGAATAGTACACCCGCATTCAGCAACAACGCTGTCGATTCGCATGATCTCATTGCCGGAATTCTTCAACTCAAAGTCATGGGTCACTTCACCAAACCATGGAATCAGTCCGAAGTCATGATGCTCATTATCTAGTTGAAGACCTGAACCAAATTTAACAGGAGTGAAGTATTCGACCTTCGTAATTTCTATCTTGCGTTCTAGCGAAGCTGACCTGCTATAGATGGAGTTGCGTTCATCCATGAGATCATCGCTGACCGCCGCATCTGCCTTGTATTCGCCAAATGGAAGAAGCATGAATTCTAGCTTTGCGCCGTTTATCGCGGTACCTTCGATATAGGGTTTGAATATCCCGTTGCTATCAGCAAGCATTTCATTGACCAAACTGGCAGTTCTGCGTTTGGTAAGATTAAGATTGTAATCACTTTCAGCTCTGGGGCTTGCGAATCCACGAACCGATATTCGAAGACTTTTACCAGCTTCCAATTCCTTTAAAGCACACTCAGAAAAATCACTCAGATCTCGCATTCCGGCATTCACCTTCATCTCAAAGAAATCCAGCGTAATTGTTTCTGCATCCTCCTTTTTTTCACCGGTAAGACCCTTGCGGTTCTCATCGAGATATTTAGGAATTAATTTCACATAAGAACGATAGGCCTCACCATATGTCGTTGTTGTGGTAGTATCCAATGTTCTTGGGTTGGGTTCATCATTGTGAAAATAGAGCACCACTGGCAGAGTTCTTATGAGATCCTCAGGCCGATCTGACGGAGATCCATTGATTGAATCACTCTTGAGTCTGATCCAATCAAGAAAATACAACTTGTTACAACAATACTCATTTTCATTTTCTGCTGACTTTCTGTTCGATGTTAAAACCAACTCCGGTGATTCATCCACTGCACGAAAGGCCACACCCATTTCATTGTATGTTGAATTCAACAGACGACCGCAATTTTCAGGAGAACCGAAAACTGCACCCTCCTTCTTTGCCAGAAACAAATCATAACCACCATATCCGTAATGCCAATTGCTTGAAAACAACAAATTGCCCTGATAAAGAAAAGGTGCAATTTCATCCCCGGGTGAATTGATCTTCTTGCCTGCGCTTTTAGGCTTTGACCATCCTTCGTCAAACTCCGATATCCAGAGATCCATTCCCCCTTCTCCTTCTTCCCTGTCCGAAGAAAAGATCATTACAGTTTTATTATTCCACAAAGTCACATGTGGCATCGTATTGTTCGTTCCCGATTCGTTCAATTCCGTAATTTCCCTATAGTTTGACCAGCCATTTTCAGTTTTATCTGCCGAGTAAATACTGACAAAACCGTTCATTTCTGTTGTAAAAAACAACTGCTCACCGAATACGCATGGGTTCGAAACAGAAGCAAACTCTGAAGGTAATTTCGACAGTTTTTCTCCTTCCTGAATTTGATCCCGTAGGCGATTTGGTGCATCAACTTCATGAATGGACCAAACACCTTCCCTATATCCAGAGAAGAAAAACCGGCCGTCATGAAAATAAGGTGATGCGGTGCTTTCGTAGTTTGAGGTTGTTTTCAGTGCCTTCAATTCGCCACCCCACTCATCGCAACGAAGCATTCCAGCCATCGGGGTGTTAATCAGATCATCAGAATTATGTTCCATCGCCCAGACAGCACTTTTCACTTCATGCTCCGCCTTTTCTATTAAATTCTTATCTGCCTTGGATTTATGTTTCTTGATGAATTTCTTAAAATTCCTTTGAGCATCTTCATACTTTCCATTGAGTTTTTCAATACTGGCAATCCAATACAAAGCATCCGGGTCTATAGCGCCGTTGTCTTTAGAATAATTGGCAGTAAAAAGTTTTTCGGACAGATCATATCGCTTAACGTAAAATGCAGCCAGGGCATACTTTGATTTGATATCAAAATCCGATGTATCCAACTCATATGCTTGCTGATAGTAACCAAATGCAAGTTGCCAATTTCCCGCTTCAATTGACTCCATGCCCATTTTAACGAAGGCAGCAGGAGGCTGAGTATATCCCGCATTAGAATTGCACAAAGGAATCAAAAAGACCAAAAAAAATCTCAGAGGAAGTGCTATTTTAAAATTTATAAAAAACATTGAGATATGATTCAAAGTCACACCAGTAAAATTATCAAAGTGCGAAACCGTGAAAGTAAGGTTTTTCCAGGTAAAAAAATGCGTCAGACTATTGGTTTATTCGATTTCAGTGTCCAATTGACGTTGACGTATCAATCCACCTCCTGCCTTACTAACTTTGAAGCCTGATGATTTCAGAATCTCACCAGCCCAAGCTTTACGAACACATCATGCAGTTCAACAGTGAATTGGAATTCAAGTCCAGTTTGCCTGCAGGCATCAGAATCATGAACCCCTTCAGAGATCACGAGCATGTTATGCATTCTGTTGATGCTTTCTACCGCAGGTATTATTCAGATTCCGAAACGAGAAAATTGATTCTGGGAATCAACCCCGGTCGTTTGGGTGCAGGTGCCACAGGAATACCCTTCACCGATCCAAAAAGACTTGTAGAAAATTGTGGAATTGAATTCACTGGAACCATCACACATGAACCGTCGAGTGTATTCGTTTATCAGTTGATAGATGCATACGGTGGTGTCAAAAAATTCTATCAAGACTTTCTAATCAGTTCCATATGTCCTCTTGGATTTCTTGAACTTAACAAAGGGAAATGGGTGAATCACAATTACTATGACAGCAGCAAACTGCAAAAAGCAGTAAAGCCATTTGCTGCGGAGATGTTGCATAAACTCATTGCACACGGAATCGACAGAAAGGTCGTTTTCTGTCTTGGTACAGGGAAAAACTATGCATTTATCCGCGATCTGAATGAGGAATTTGGTTTTTTTGACAAGGTCATTCCTGTCGAGCATCCCCGTTATATCATGCAATACAAATCAGCAAAGATTCAGGAATACATTGACAAATACCTGAACGTATTTCTCCAGGCAAATTCCATAGATGAGCCACAAAAAGCGGCATTCTGAGAAATCACTAACCGCGGCATACCGGCGGATTATTCATGGCGAATGGACTAAATTTGCACCATGAGCAATACACTTGTGAAGGAAAAGCTTGACTCCATATCAGATGCACTTGAAGACGTAAAATCAGGCAAACCTGTCATCGTTGTTGACGATGAAGACCGTGAAAATGAAGGTGATTTTATTGTTGCAGCAAGGCACGTATCTCCGGAGATCATCAATTTCATGGCGAAATATGGACGAGGCCTCATTTGTCTGGCGGTTACAGAAGAAATCTGCGACAAGCTTGGTCTGGAGATGATGGTAAGCAACAACACAGATCCGAACAAAACAGCCTTCACTGTTTCTATTGATTTACTAGGTCATGGATGCACAACAGGGATCAGCGCTCAGGACAGATCAAAAACAATTCAGGCTCTCATCAATCCGGATTCCAGATCAACAGATTTCGCGAGACCCGGTCATATTTTTCCGCTTAAAGCTAAAAACGGTGGTGTATTGCGTAGAACAGGTCACACAGAAGCAGCAGTTGACCTTGCAAGGTTGGCGGGACTTGAACCTGCCGGTGCCATTGTCGAAATCATGAACGACGATGGAACCATGGCAAGACTGCCGCAACTCATGGAGCTCGCAGAAAAATTTGAAATGAAACTGATTTCTATTCGTGATCTGATCGCCTACAGGTTGAGTAAGGAAACGCTTGTAGAGCGTGCAAGTGAGACAACAATTGCCACAGTGCATGGAGAATTCAGGTTTATCGGATATCGTCAGACAATTGAGAATAAAGAATATCTGGCACTTGTGAAAGGACAATGGAATCAGGATGAGGCAATTCCGGTGAGGGTTCACTCATGCAACATTGTAAGCGATATTTTTTCAACCCTGAGAGGCAATACTGCCGCGCAGCTCGATACTGCAATGCGCAAAATCAACGAAGAAGGAAAAGGAGTAATTGTTTACATCAATCATCTTCAGCCGGGAGTTAGTCTGTTGGATGAAATCAATGAGCTTGCCACCAAATCCAATTCAAGCAGTTCAAAGATGGATTCGCGTGATTATGGCATAGGCGCACAAATTCTGAGATCTCTTGGTGTAACCAAAATGAAACTCATCACCTCTCACCCCGCGGCGAAGCGCAGCGGCCTTGACGCCTACGGTCTTGAGATTGTTGACTACATCAATCTGTATTAGTGACTTACAATAAGTTTTCCGTTAAGAACACCATTATTTTGAATTACTGAAATCGTGTAAACTCCGTCTGTCAGTGTCTTTGTATCCAATACGTACTGACCATTCAGGGATCCGAATAAACTCTGCCTGACCAGAACTTTACCGGTAACATCAGAAACCAATAATTCATTTAGTACCTGATCAGAATTGATTTTAACCGCAACAAAGTCGTTGCCCGGGTTAGGATACAATTGCACTAAATTGACTTTGCTCAGATCTTCCACGGCAATATGCACATCCAGGGGATAAACCTCACCATTATTCAATACTACGTAAAAAGCAAGTCCGACACCGTTGCTGTTATTAGCCGGATTGATAAAACCCGTCGAAAATATCAAAGCAGCCTGACCAGACAAATCATAACCCGACATTGGAATTTCCCACAAACCATATTGAAACTGATCGTTTGTTTCATTGACGCTGAACACATATGTTTCATTGGCAGACCAAATCAGATTGTCTGAAAAGATTCCGAAGTTCAAATTGCTCGCCCACTCTTGTTGTGATCCTAAAAAATCGCTGATGTCAATTTGACCCAGATCGGTAGAACTCTGATAAAACTGAATATTACAGAAAGTGCTCGCGGCAGAAATCTCAGCTTCATCCATATGCACAAATTGAAACGGTGGGGCAGGATTGTATCCGGACTCACTCAGAATTCCAGATAACATCAGCCTGTGATTAAGACCTTCCATCAAATCAATGGTCTGGCTATAGAGAATAGAAGCAGGATTGCTATTTCCTTCAGGAAAAATTTCAATCAATGTTGGTTCATTGACTTGAATCGCATTAAAACCTGTTGCCTCCGGAAATGCAAAACCGGAAATAGCCAGAACGCCATTGACATAGAGATCAATCGCGCCGAGTGCTTCATCTGCACTTGTGTGAATGAATTGAACTTGAGCAAATACAGGCTCCTGCGGTGCGATGGGCAGTGGAATGAGCTCCCCGCCATCTGCATCGGCCAGCCAGAGACCGAGTGTTTCTCCATTGCTATTGAATTCCGGTTGCAGAAAACCACTCAGAATCATTGCAAAAGCACTCCCGCCCAAATTCGAAAAATTTGCCTCATAAGTTTCATAATGGATAGCGCCGGAAGCATTGGTTAGGTTAACTAAAAAATCATTGGCACCAAGTATCTGATATGGGTGGATTTCACTGAATTGCGAATTCTCGATGAGTGATTGATTGACCGGCGCAACAATGTTGAGATCAACATCACCGGCGTCTGTGGAACCATGGATAAAACAAAATTCGATTTCGTCCGAATTATTTGTGACCGACTTTGCTCCTTCCAGGCTAACCAAATCAAAAGGTATAGCAGGATTATATCCTGTAGAACTCACAATACCTTCAGTGATTACGAGGTATCGTTCACCTGAAATTAACGAAAAAGAAGTCGAATATGGATTCGGAAATGGTGATCCATCTGCTGAAACAATTTCCAAAGAAATTTCCTGAGCGGCAGGTACGTTTATGAAAGACGTTGCATGACGAAACATAAGATCATTCACGATGCTGTTGTCATTGACCAAAACATCAATAGATTCCAAACTGATATCAGGAGAGTTGTGAATGAACTGCACCTGAGCAAATAAATTCAGGTTATTCAATGGTAATTCAGTCATCATGCCACCTGCCGGACCTGCAGCCCACAAACTGAGAGGCTCACCGTTCAGGTTGACCGACTGATTCACAAAATCGCTGCTTACAATTGTCAGAGCCTGACCACCCCAGTCATATTCAGCAAACGGTGCTGCATAGGAAGCGTAGCTATTTACTCCGCTTTCATCATAAACGGTCAATTCGTAATCAGCAGAGAACAGTTCCAGGTATTCACTAAAATCTCCATAGCCAATGTTGTCAAATGCCGGCAACTGGATTAGTTCGGTTTCGTGAAGATCAGCAATGCCGAGATCCATGGACCCGTTGAAAAAAGTGAAACTGGTCGCAGAAGGATTCGCTGCTGCTTCCAGCGCCTGATCGAGATGATAAACTGTCAATGGCTGGATGGGCTGGTAGTTTGGATTGAGGGCACCGTTGATCACAAAAACATTTTTACTTGCATGAATCAGTGTGTAGCTGTATGATGCCACAATATCCAATGGACTATCGGAATCGGAGAAAGCCAGTCCAATGACCAGAGAACTTTGAGTCGATGCATCGAAAAACGGCGTAGCCTGATGGAACAAAAAATCATCGGCAAAAAGTTCCCCATTCAAATAGAGGTCAATAACCGCCAGATCAGGATCCGGAGAATTGTGAATCAGTTGAACGCGGGCTATTTGAGCCTCAACGGAGTTGACGAATAAAAGAGTGGTAAAGAAGAAGGTATAAATACGAATCATATGAAGGAGTTATATGTGAAAACGAGGCCTTCTACGGAAATCTCATTCCAAGGTTCGTAAGTCAAATATATCGTACTTGTTAAATCCAATACTATAGCTTCAAGAATCTTTGAACTTTGAAAGATAACCTTTGTTTGTAACGGTATGACTGATCAAATTCAAGAGTTTAGCATTAAGGATCTCGAAAGCTATACCGGAATCAAAGCACATACGATTCGGATATGGGAACAGCGCTATGGACTCTTGAAACCTGAGCGCACCGACAGCAATATCCGGCGTTATTCAGACAAGGAACTGAAGATGTTGCTGAATATATCGTTGCTCAATCAGCGCGGTCATAAGATTTCGGAAATCGCCGCTATGGACGAAGAAGCAATGTCGAGACTCATAGAGCAATATTCCAAATCGGTTGAAAATGACGACACGCTGATTGCGACCCTGAAGCTGGCTATGTTGAATTTTGATGAGAAGTTATTCAACAGCGTAATTGATCTCCGAATTGCAACCCAAGGACTTGAAAGCGCCTATATCAATGTAGTTACCCCATTTATGGTTCACATTGGTACCTTATGGCTATCCAACGCAATCTGCCCAGCTCAGGAGCATTTTATTTCGAACCTGGTTAGACAGAAAATATACGCACACACCGATAAACTGGGTACTGACCTCGTGGTTAAACACGATAAAACTTTCGTTTTGTATTTGCCAGAACTTGAATTCCATGAGCTATCGTTGCTTATGTTGAATTTCGCACTTCGCTCGAGGGGTTTTAAAACGATTTACCTTGGTCAGTCTGTACCTTTAGATGACTTGTTTCAGGTCTACCAGCGCAGTGGACCAGTTCATTACATCTCTTTATTTACCGCGCAACCTGCGCAGGTTCTGCTGCCAAGTTATCTTCAAAAACTGATAGATAAATTCAGAGGCACCCACTGCGAATTTCACCTTACCGGTGGAGTATTATCAGGTATAAAGTCTCCTGAGCTTGGCTTGATCAACATCCATAAGGATATCAGCACCATGCTTTTAGAGGTCATATCCTAAGTCCCCCCACTTATTCTCAGTCATGCCAATTTGATGGATCGTTTTAAAGATCCTCTCGTGCAATTTCATTTAGTCAAACTCTTTTTGCATTGACGGATGATCAATTTAAACAAAAGCCCTTGATTGATCCCACTCATTTATTTGATTATCAACTATTTAATCCGAATGATTCGTTTTGTTTAATATTTTAACAATTTCGTTAAACAAAAATTTGGCAGCGGGAATATCTTGTTTAATCTTTGGCGCAGATAATTAAACAAAAAATCATCCCATGAGCACCATTGAATTCAACCACATGTTAATCAGCACTCGTCCTGTGATGCGTGGCTTCGCTATCAACTTCACGAGAAACACAGAAGATGCAGAAGATTTAATTCAGGACACTTTCCTGAAAGCTTTAAAATACAAAGACGCTTTCCAGGATGGAACGAACTTCAAAGGATGGGTTTATACCATTATGAGAAACATTTTCCTAAACAACTGCAAAAAGCAGAATCTGGGAAGAAACATTTTCAATCACAACGTGTCATCAGACAGTCCCGGCATTTCAAATGCCTCAGAAAACAATATCCACAGAGAAATCAATACAAAAGACATTCATAAAGCAATCAAAGAATTGAGGGACGATGTAAGAATTCCGTTCGAAATGGCCTTCGAAGGATATCAGTATGAGGAGATTGCTCAGAAAATGTCAGTTCCAACAGGAACTATCAAAAGCCGGATATTCAACGCACGCAAGCAACTAGCTGAAAAACTTGCCGACTTTAACTGAGATTGAAGTTCTCAACCGAATGGTATAAATGAAAAATGACCTCCTGAGAGGTCATTTTTCATTTATACCTGTTTAGAAATTACTTCTTCTTGTCAAATTTCGCGTAACGAGTCTTGAACTTGTCAATACGTCCGGCGGTGTCTACCAACTGCATCTTTCCTGTGAAGAAAGGATGTGAGGTGTGAGAAATCTCGAGCTTCACAAGCGGATACTCGTTTCCATCTTCCCACTTGATGGTTTCTTTGGTAGGAGTAGTTGATTTGCTTAGAAATGTATATTCATTGGACATGTCTTTGAATACAACAAATCTGTAACTTTCCGGGTGAATGCCTTCTTTCATTGCTTTACTTTTTTTTCGAATCGGGCGGCAAATATACGACAGGATTCAAAAGTACCAAGATCCGGAACTATTTTTTTCTCCTCCGGACCGCATTTTCCGGATTTCCCGATTTAAACTCGAAGCGACGGCCTCCTAAAAAAACACAAAGCCGAATTTACGAGTTGTTCGCTTAATTCGCAGCATGCCTAAAGTGCTCCGAATTATCAATCGTTTCAATCTAGGTGGTCCCACCTACAATGCTGTTTACCTAACAGATTTGCTGTCCAAAGGCGAGCCGGACGAGGTGAGATTCGAAACACGCCTTGTAGGCGGCAGTCCCATTAAGGGAGAATCGCACAGCGGTTACATCGCAACTAAATCAGGTGTTGATTATGAAGAAATTAGCGAGATGAGCCGCAGTATCAACCCTTTCAATGACTTCATTGCGCTTTGGAAAATCATAAGAATTATCCGTGAATACAAACCGGACATAGTGCACACCCATGCGGCAAAAGCGGGAGCATTGGGAAGAGTGGCTGCCTGGTTATGTCGTGTTCCCATAGTCGTGCATACCTATCATGGACATGTCTTCAGCGGTTATTTCGGTCCGTATAAGTCTCTAATCATAAGAAACATTGAAAAGACTTTGGGTAAGATCACAACGCATATAATATGTATCAGTGAAAAACAGTTTCAAGATATCACCGTCCGGTTCAGAATTGTAGCCCCCGCAAAAGCATCAGTGGTGCCATTGGGATTTGATCTGAGCAGGTTCAAAAAAAACCAGGAAGAAAAAAGGCTTCAATTCAGAACGAAATACTCATTGAATGCTGATTCAATTGCTGTTGGAATAATCGGTCGTTTCGCACCTGTAAAAAACCATGTTTTGTTTATCAAGTCATTCGCAATTGCAAAAAGGCGAAATAAAGATCTGCGTGCATTTGTAATAGGTGACGGCGAATCAAAAGAAAAACTTATTCAAATCGCCAATTCATTTGGCCTGACGACAGGGTCAGATTTGAATTGCGACATGACTTTTACTTCCTGGATAAAAAACATTGAAGACGCGCTGACAGGATTAGACATGGTTGTTCTGACCTCTATCAACGAGGGCACACCTGTAAGCCTTATTGAAGCTCAGGCAGCGAGCCGACCGGTGGTTTCAACTGACGCCGGAGGTGTCCGTGATTGCGTGCAAGATCAGTTAACTGGATTCATTACGCCACCTGATGAAACTGAAATTGCCAGCGCAATTCTGCGCCTTGCAGATTCACGTGAACTCAGAGAAATGATGGGTGAGCGTGGTGCATCGTTTGTAGAAAACAAATTTTCCCATCACCGTCTTGTCAGTGATATAAGGGCATTATACTGCCGGCTCATTGCAGTTAATACAAAGTAATCTTCCAATTCACATATAACTGTTCGCAATTGCTGTTTACTTAAATCACGAAAGCGAATTAAGTATTCATTTTTGGAAACGGATTTTCATAGACATATCCTATTCCATCATGATTAAACTTTCACTTGTTCTCTTTAGTTACTTCAGTTTGATGTTGATGGGTGTATTTTCTGATGAAGAAATTCTGGTAGAAAACAACACCCCTGCCATGGTAGCTCCCGGAAGTAAATCGCTTGTAGAAATTATTGTTACAAAGGGACAGATACAAGGCTTTTCAAAGCTTGAGCTGACATTGCCTTCGGGCTTTGTAGCATCACCGGCAGATATCAAGGGAGCGTCCTTCACTTTCAGTGGACAAAAAGCTAAATTCGTTTGGATGACATTACCTTCAGAAGAAAATTTCAAAGTTTCTTATTATATAGAGAGCCCTACAATTGCAGAAGGACCTTATGAGATTTCCGGAATTTTTTCCTATGTAAAATCCAACAAACGCGAAGACCTGAGCATACCACTAAGAACAGTGATAGTGAAGAAAGGACTTGAGCTTGCTCCGGAAGTCACCGAAATGCTGCCCGCACTGAAAAAAGAAGCGACAGTGATTGACATGGTTTGTGAGCGAAAAATTACTAAAGTGAGCGATACAGAATATACTGTTACGCTTCAGGTGATAAACAACAAAATTCAGGGCTTTGGGAAAATTCTTGAGACATTGCCTTCGAACTGTAGCACAGAACAAATGAATGATGGCGGCGCCATCGTAACTCAAGATGAAAACACCATCAAGTTTGTGTGGTTCGAAGTACCTGTGTCTCCGACGTTTGAGGTATCATACAAAGTATTGTGTACAGAGCCAAAAGCTCTTGTTATTACCGGACAGATCAGTTACACTGAAGAAGGCAATCCTATGACTGCAGCCGTTATGCAAGTGGAAGATCTGACGAACCCAATGCTTGCCGCAAACGATGTTGTTAATCAAAACAACAGCTCTGACCAGAACAGCAATACAGATCGGAACAACTACAATAGCGACAACCAGCAAACCAATAACACTGTTGACACACAAACATCTTCAAACTCAAATAATGGTGATCAACAAAACACAAATACAAAGATCACAAATTCAAACACTCAGGTAATAAATAACAATTTGAATGATCAAATTGCTCAGAATTCGGGTAATAATAAGTCAGAAAAAATCTCTGTAAGTTCAATACCAGCGCCGGAAACAGGCATAATCTATAAAGTACAAATACTGGCCGCACATCGCGTTGTTAATAAAACTTATCTCAGAGATAAATTTAATTTTAACAATCAATATAATATTGAAAACCACGAAGGCTGGGTTAAATACACAACAGGTAGTTACTCACAATACAAAGATGCACGTGATGCAAGAGTGAAGATAACCTCCGAAAGCAGCAAATTGCCGGGACCTTTTGTAACAGCTTATAACGAAGGAGAAAGAATTACTGTTCAGGAAGCGTTATTGGTGAGCAAGCAGCTGTGGTATAAATAAGAAGTAAAGCTTACTACGACAAAGGCAACGGCATTTATAGTAGTAATTTGGTTAATTAATATAGAATTTGTTTAGGTAATTTAGTTTGAAAATCCTTCGGCAACGGTCGGAGGATTTTCATTTTGAGCCTTATTTGGTTGCGTCTTTATACAATGGTAACAAGGCATAAAATCCGATACCTCAAATAGTTTTTGAGAACAATTGACCCATTTTTTGTTCAATCCAAAGTTTCACATCAAAAGCCATACAAGCATTACGAACGAAAGGCAATCCCTCAGATAAAATTCGAACACCCTCATCGTCAACCACCAGGAGCTTATCGCTGACCATATCGCTAAGTCTTTCGATTATATCTGATCTCAGCAAATAATCCTCTGTTTTCCATCCCGTTTGAAACGTGCACATCAGTGAAAGAATATGTTCACGTATCATCAGATCCTCTTCGCTCAGAATATGACCTCTATAAAACGGAAATATACCCTGCTCCACTGCAGCCAGGTAATCCTCCACCTTTTTGAGATTTTGAACAAATCCGCCCCAGGCATCACTAATAGAAGAAGCTCCGAGGCCGATTAGCAACTTCGTATTGGTTGTGGTATAACCCATAAAATTCCGGTGCATGGAAAAATTCTTAAATGCCAGAGCAAGGGCGTCATCAGGCAAGGCAAAATGATCCATACCGATTTCAATATATCCAGCCTTTTCAAACATACGCTTGCCATTTTCATAAAGTGACCTTTTCACCTCGTCTTCAGGTAAATCGAGTTCGGTGAATTTTCTTTGTCCCGGTTTAATCCATGGAACATGAGCATAGCTATAAAAAGCAATTCGATCAGGTCGCAATTTTTTTACCTCCTCAATAGTCTTTGTGACGCTCGCTGGTGTCTGTAATGGCAAACCATAGATCAAATCATAATTGACGGAGGTATATCCTATTTCCCTGGCCGTTTCTGTACATTCCCGAACTACAGCAACAGGTTGAATACGATTGACTATTTCCTGAACGCGCACGTCAAAATCCTGAATTCCAAAACTGACCCTCCGAAATCCGAGGTCATACAGAACCTGCAAATGTTCACGCCGAGTATTGTTTGGGTGACCTTCAAAACCAAATTCATGATCGGGATGTGTAACTGAATGATCCAAAATTGTCTGAATAAGGTATTTGAGGTTTTCAGGGCTAAAAAAAGTTGGTGTACCGCCGCCTAGGTGTAATTCACGGATTACTGGTTTGTGACCCAGCAGTTCAACATACATTTTCCATTCCGCAATTACGGCTTTGATATAAGGCAACTCAACAGCATGGTTAACTGTGATTCTTGTATTGCACCCGCAATAAGTGCACAGACTTTCGCAGTATGGCAAATGAATATAAAGGCTTACACCATCTTCCGGGGCTCTCATGCAAGCCTGCTGAACCAGGCGCTTCCACTGTATCTGTGTGACAGGCGCCGTGTTCCAAAATGGCACCGTAGGATAACTTGTATAACGAGGCCCAGGCACATTGTATTTGCGGATAAGAGCTGTACGATCCATTTCGCAAAAGAAATTCTTTCCAATTTTAATGGAACTAATCTGAGTCATGCTGAAAAGGGATAAAAATGACTTTGGTCATCAATCCTTAAAAACGCACAATGATTTGTTTATGGGAAATCGAAATACCGAAAGAATATCACCGTTTTACAAAGACATTTGAATTGATGAATTGGCAGATTGCAATACGAGGATTCTCGCAGTACCTGAGGCTGGAGAAATCGCTGTCGGCAAATTCCATTGAAGCATATGTGCATGACGTTGAGAAGCTAAGACAGTATAGTGAACAAGAACTCAGCAATCACTCTCCATTACAAACAACAACCACACATGTCAAAGCTTTCATTTCATCCATCCATGAAATCGGACTTTCAGCTACCACACAAGCGAGAATTATTTCCGGATTAAAAGGATTCTTCGGGTATCTTCTTTTAGAAAAAGAGATTAAATCCGATCCGATGGAACTCATAGATACACCGAGAACGGGAAGGAAGCTTCCCGACATTTTAAGTGTAGATGAAGTCGACAAACTCTTTGCATCCATTGATCTTAGCAGACCGGATGGCCATCGCAACAGAGCGATGCTGGAGTTGATGTATAGCTGTGGTTTAAGAGTATCTGAACTCACGGAGATGCGTTTGAGTAGTATGCATGCTTCAGATGGCTTCATTCGGGTAATAGGCAAAGGCAACAAAGAAAGGCTTGTACCTGTCGGACAAACAGCCCTGATCTGGATTCAACATTATCTGCATCAAACAAGAAATCATCAGACAATCAAACCTGGACAGGAGGACTATATCTTTCTGAATCAGCGTGGCAGCAAGTTATCAAGGATGTCAGTGTTCAATGTCATCCGCGAACTCGTTCAAAAATCAGCTATCAAAAAGCAAATTTCTCCGCATACGTTCAGGCATTCTTTCGCTACCCATTTGGTTGAAGCTGGTGCAGATCTGCGAGCGGTTCAGGAAATGCTTGGTCACGCCAGTATCACAACCACAGAGATTTACACCCATCTGGACAGGCAGCGATTGCGCGAAGAAATCTTGAGCTTTCATCCGAGATACTCACGAAAATAACAAGATACCGGAACCATTTTCCAGTGAAACCGCACCTTAGACAATCTTAAGGTTACTTGTTCTTTTTGTCTTTTGATAAGGTAACATCAAAATCTTCCGTATCACCTTTGATTCGGAGATTCAGATATCTTGTCCTTTTATCCGTGCTTTCGTACTGGATATCGTCTATTTGTTCAGGATTAACCTCTTCCTTCTTCTTGCCAAATAACTTCGAGCTGGCTGCACCTGTAACCAGTTTCCATGGCACCCGAACGAAATAGTCCATATTCATATCCATATCCTGAGTTCCCGACAGCCTGATAAAACCGAGAGATGAATTGATAGTCATTTCAGGCACACTCAAAATTCCATTCTTCAGATCCAAATGATTGGCCAGTGTATCGAAGCTGACTATTTCCAGATTCTTATCTGCAAAATAGTCGGACATGGCGTCGAACATCGAAAAATGCTCGAGCCGACCTTTGGTGACTGACAAATCCATGTGAACATCAGACTCAGCAAGAATTGGAGAAAAATCCTTATGGATGCGCACATGACCATAAACATGACCATCCAGATTGCCATGCAAATTTTCAGAAACCAAATAGTCCTGACCGAAATTATCGAATTTAAAAAACAACTTATCCAAATTCACATGCGACAAACGGATGTCAGGATCAAGATAAATACGCTCAGGATTTTCCGCATTCAGCAACCCTTTTATATCAAAATCACCATCGGCTGCATGCATATGCATTGACTCTATTCTGATTTGATGATTTTCTTTAACGCTTGCATTCAGTCGAATATCGTCGAGCAAGTATTTATGGTATTTCAAGTGACCTATGCTCGCATTTATATTCATATCCGTAAAAGGAACTGTGTAAATATTGAATCCCTCATCATGGTATGCAACGTCATTCATCTGTTGTTCACTATTTGTCTTAGCTGCCGGTAAATTGTATTGGAACAATTGATCAAAGTCCAGTTTAGACGAAGTGAGACTCACAAAATTTTCTTTTGTTTGTTCGCCTGCATTTTCACCAAGAAAATAACCGGCAGAAACATCAAAATCGGAATGACCAATTGTACCTCTTAATTTTTGGATTGATAAAAACTCATTTTCAAGATGAATTCGGCCATTGAAATTTTCAAATCGCAATGCGTGTAACTTCATTTTGGCATCCAAACGATCCAGCTCCAAATCCACACTGCGCAATCCATCATTGAAATGAAGATCTACCATGCCGTGTACATGTAGTTTATCAAATTCCTCATGCCTGTAATCCTCAGGCACATAATTTTCTCCTTTATAGCTTAAGAGGTCCTCGAGTTTTAAGACATCAGAGTACAGGTTAAACTCTATGCGGGTATCTCCCTTCGGGTGTTCTGCAAACCATAAGTCATAGTGAGCAAGTTTCCCGGCAAAATGAAAATCACTTTCGTCGAGTATTCCCTTAAAATCAATAACACGCAAATCCTCATAGTCAATGTATACATCAGCATTGAAATCATGCAACTGATGAGGATAATGTTCCAAATCCGCATATAGATTGTCTATGAAAAATTCTCCTACCGGAAGATTCGGAGATTCAGTGAACGACTTAGCTGACGCATTAAAGTGCAGGCCCATCGAAAAACTCCGTATCCTCTCATCCACAGATTTTAGCGAATCAGAACCGGACAATTCGTAAAGATCAAGCAACTTGCTTTGAAAATCGAGTTTTACAGTCACAGGATCACTTGTATGGTGAATAATCGCCGGCAAATCGCTTACAGACCCCTTAATATCCAAATCCGAATTACCTGCAATAGCGTGGAAATATTCGATCCGGGCTTCATGGCCATCCATTTCCGCATACAAATTCACGTCACGCACAGGGAATCCAAAAGTTGATTTTGAGAAGCTCAGATTCTCCACTTTCAACTGCGTGAAATAAGATTCATTCAGTCGCTCAACACTTCTTTCAGGATGCTCCAGATCGATAATATCATGAAAATTCATGGTCAGTAAAACTTTGCCATTCAAATCATACAAATCAGTAAGGTTAAAAAATTGAGCAAGAAAATTCAGTTCAAAGTCAGACTCAAGTTTTAGGTTGATATCCGGTTCATCAAAATTTTTGATGACAAGATCTCCTGTAAATTTTCCGGATTCAGGAATAGCGGAGAAATCCCTGATTCCGAATTCCATTGTCGACGGAGCATGCGCAGATCCGTTTGTGAAATATGCTGAGAAGTTCAAATCGTCTAGCTTTCGGTGCACATCTGTATTTTCAAAATAAGCATGTTCGCATCCAAAACTGGCGTTCACTGCAGGTTGCTGACCATTTGCCGATGCGCCTTTAACAGTAGCTTCAAAAAATATTTTGCCGCTGTTATCATATTTTTTGAGCACAGGTATCAGCTCAGAAGGCGCCATTGCCATGAACAAATCAAAATTCGGTTTTGTTCCCTTAAAATTCAGATCTAAGAACATATCCTCATTGAAGCTTACACTTCCTGCTATATCGAACTCAGCTCCTTCCAACTTGCCGGTTGTCGGACTAATGACCAGCTGATGTGTTTCATGCCAAAACTCTATATCCGTATTAAAGTAAAAATGCTTGTGGTTGATGAACGTGGTATCACCACTGAGAATGAGGCTAGTTTCAAACTTTGTATCAAGCCCGAATTCCGTTTTTTCAGGACCGGACTTCAATCTGGATTTGGCGGATTGAATAAAAACGTCAACTTCCAGACTGTCCTCTTCTCTCAACTTGGCGATATCGAGTCTTTCGATTTCAATTGCATGCAAGTCAAGATGAAATTCTTCTGAAGTGTTTTCTATAGGTTTTACCGATTCAAACGCTTTAACAATATTCAGGCTGCCATCCAGATGTTGTATTATATCGCATCTGCCGTCCTTGATGTGAATCTTGCCAATCTGCATTTTACCGGAAATGATATTCCACAAATCGAAACCGACAAAAACTTCTTTGAACTCCAGAAGTTTTTTTGAGGTATCTGATTTATTATCCCAGACTTCCAGATTTTCGAGATCTATTGATATGTATGGAAAATCCTCAATGAAAGAGATATGCGAATCGTTCAATTCAATTCTTCCGACAAAATCCTCATTAGCTTTTGCTAACAATTCCTGCACAATGCTGTCCTGTTTCGTATGAAGCAGATATATGGTCCCTCCAAACAACAGGGCAATTACACCCAGTGAAATTAAGAGGTACTTGAAAACTTTTTTGATCATAGTTAGCACAAATATAAAAATGCTGATATGTCAACAATTCTCTTCAGTTCCCATACTTAAACTCACATGCTCTTGTTGAACGCCCAAGACCCATTAACTTGCGCTTCGCGAAAAAATCAAATCTTCATACGATTCATGAGAATACTGCTCATCACATTTCTGATTTTCTCAACCCTTTCAGGCAATAGCCAGATCAGACTGCTCAGTTACAATATCCTCAACTTTCCAACAGGTAACATCCAGGGCAGGACGGATACATTAAAAAAAATAGTGGAATACTCGAGACCGCACTTGCTGATGCTTCAGGAATTAAAGACTGAGGAAGGACTTGCCGATATAACAGATATGATGAATGATCTGGATTATGGCGACTTTGCCCACGCGAACTTCGTTCCTCAGCAGTCACCAGGATCACCCGGGAATTTATTGCAACAGTCCATCGTATACGACACCGAAGTATTCAGAATGCGGAGCGAAGGAGTGGTTTTGACTAACTACCGCGACATCAATGAATATGTTTTATATCTGAATGATCCACAGCTTGCGGCCGGTGCTGACACTACATTCCTTTATGTATATGTTACACATCTTAAGAGTTCTACAGGAGCCGACAATGAACAGACAAGGCTCGACATGGTGAATTATCTGGTTGATCATTTCAACTCTCTTCCGGAGGAAAGCAATGTAATCTTCGCAGGTGATTTCAATGTGTATACAAGCGCAGAGCCCGCATTCCAGGCTATACTGAATGAAGATAACAACATTAGAATACAGGATCCTTTGGCATCCTTTGGAGACTGGGCTGTGGCCAATTTCAACCACAGGGAAATTCTTACTCAGAGCACCCGGGTTTCACAGGTCAATGATGACGGTGCAGGTGGAGGTGTAGACGACAGATTCGATTTTATCATGCTTTCAGAATCACTCATGAATGCTGACAACAACCTTCACTTCGTTGAAGGATCATTTCAATCGTTGGGAAACACCGGCTTATGTTATAATGAAAATATCACAGATTGTGATTTAGGCAATCCTGTTCCGGCTGACATACTGCGTGCGATCTACTACATGAGCGATCATATTCCTCAATACTGTGAACTGGAAACGGATGTGGTCAATAAGATTGATAATAATGGCAACAAATTTCCCCACTTGAAGGCTTACCAGACGGATTCAGAAAACGGCATTATTCAAATTGAATATTCAGGTCCGACTCCTCTTATTGAGATTGAGTTAAGCGACATAAACGGAAGAATCATCACAAACATTCCCATATCAACTCAATCATCAAAATTCTCTATACCATTAGATCAACTTCACAACGGCATTTATCTTATAACGGGTAGAGACAGCCGGGGCATGAGAAATACAGTCAAATTTCTATTGACGAGATGAAAACACTACCCCAAAAAGTCAAAGCTGTTAAGCAAGTATATGCACGCCTGGATGGCGACATCCAAAAACTACAGGATGCATCGGGGCTTCATTGTCTGGCAGGCTGCGGGGAATGCTGTAAAAAACCGGATATCGAAGCCACTCCCATTGAATTCCTTCCTCTTGCGCTTCAGCTTTATGATGAAGGCAAGGCTGAACAGGCACTGAGTGAATTGGACAATAAATCCGACAGTTTGTGTTATGTGTTTCGGCCACACATCACCAATTTTGGGGGGTTGTGCAGTGAATATCCCAATCGGGGTTTGATATGCCGGCTTTTCGGTTTCACGGCGCGCCGAAACAAAGAAGGCAATAGCGAACTGGTAACATGCAAACTGATAAAAGAACATCAGGCGAAAGAGTTTGAGACATTGGCAGAAGAAATACGTGCAGGGAGAAAAGTGCCTGTGATGAGTGATTATTACACAAGAATGTCTTCTATTGATCACAATTTAAATACATTCTATCCAATCAATCAGGCCATCGCGAAATCAATTGAAATAGTGCTGGCCTACTATGCCTACCGCAAGCGGCGCAAAATAGAGGCATGAACCAGGGCCCTAGTCGATTGTTTTAGCATCATGCACATCTACACACTGGAACTTAAAACGCCACTGCCCATTTCCATTGAAGAAGCGTGGGATTTCTTTTCAAGACCTGAAAATCTCAATGTACTTACACCGGAAGACATGAAATTCGAAATCCTATCTGACATTGCTGGAAAAAAAATGCATGCAGGCA